>JBJTPZ010000460.1:0-2102 GCA_046075365.1 Planctomycetaceae bacterium | reverse complement strand
GTGTTTGTGGGGGCGGGGCGGGGATTTTGCGAGGCGGGGTGGTGGTTGGGTTGCCGTTCCGGGTGTATTTGCGTAGATGGGGGTTGGGGTTGTTGTGGATTTCATTTTGCGTGGGGTGGTGGCGGGTATGTCGGGCAAGAGCAAGGGCGGGAAGCGTGGTGGGGCGGAGGGCCGGGTGGCGAGTTCTGCGGCTGGGGCGGGAGCCGGGGCAGGAGCTGGTTCGGGTGCTGAGGGTGCGGAGGGCGGGGAGGTTGTGGCGGGCGGTGCTGTGGCGGGGGAGGGTGAGCGGTCTGTGGCGTCGAAGGGGCGGGTGATGGACCCGCGTGCGCTGCTGAAGACACTGAAGCAGTTGTCGAATCTGCGGGATGCGGATTTGCCGCCGGCTGGTCTGGAGCGTTTGCAGATATGGCGGGAGATGTTGTGGCAGCTGAGTGCGCAGTCGCGGGCGAGCAAGGGTGGTGGAGTGACTAAGTTGTCGCTGTATCGTCAGCGTCAGGCGGTTCGTCTGCGTGAGTTCGACGCGGGCTGTGCGGCGGTGGGGCAGGTTGGCGAGGATGGGGACACATTTGTCTGTGGTTTTTCGTTTGACTGGCGGAGTGGTCGGGTGCTGCCGCTGTGCAGTTGTGGGACGGAGGGGGTGTGTCCGCATCTGGGCTGTCTGGCGAATTTTCTGGACTATCAGCTGAAGACGGCCGGTTCAGAGTTTGAGGTGGCCGTGTATGGTCAGACTGTGGCTGAGCGTGAGCGGAGGCGGTTTTTGGAGTATTTGCGGACCTTGTCCCAGAAGGCTCGCGAGGGCGCTGCAGCGGATTCTCCTGAGACATTTTCTGCGGAGGTGAAGCAGCGTGTGCGGTATCGCTGGAATTTGTCGGTGAGTCCGTCGGAGATGGATCGGGTGCCGGACTTGCGTCCGGTGGTTTATGTCGAGAGGGGGCGTCGCTGGGTGTTTGACCGTGAGTTGCTGATGGAGTCATTTCACAGCGTGGCGTCTTTGGAGTTGTCAGAACTTGACCGGCGGATGCAGGGTTTGTTTCCGACGGGCATGTGGCGATCACCGCGAGGGGTGCTGAGGCCGGCACTGGAGTTACTGGCGGGTGCGGGAGTGCTGGAGGTGAATCGTCAGCCGGCGGAGCTGGAGCGTTTGCAGCCGGAGCTGTGGGTGGAGGCGGAGGAGGGTGGTTTGCGGCTGATCTCTTCGCTGGGGCGTTATCTGGTGGGTCCGGGTGGTCTGCTGGGTCAGGTGGACTCAAGTTATCGGATCTACGACCTGGACGGTGGGCTGATGGGATTGAATTTGCAGGGTTTGCGGGTGTGTGTGCTGCGTCTGGAGCCGTCGTGGTCCGGGGTGTTTCGGCGTCTGGGGTATACGGGAGTGTTGTTTGCGGATGGTGAGCAGGACGTGTTGTGGGATGTGGTGAATGAGGCTCAGAAGTGGATGGAGGTGCATTTGCCTGAGGGTGGTGAGGAGCGACCGGTGCGTTTGCAGCCGACGTTACTGCTGCAGATGCGCGGGGACGGAGCGCTGGACAGTTCGATGTGTATGGCGGATGCGGCGGGCAATCTGCATTATCCGGCCACGGGGGTTCGCAGGATTGGTCTGACGATTGTGTCTGGCGGGGGTGCAGCGGGGGATGAGGGTGCAGTGTCTGGTGAGCCGGTTGGCGGGACGCTGGTGCGGGATTTGTCCTGGGAGGAGCGAGAGGGGCGGCGGCTGGCAGCGGAGCTGGGTCTGTCTGGCGGTCAACAGCTGCGAGACTGGGTGTGGCGGCATGTGGAGAGTGAGGAGGTGCGGCGGATTGTGCAGGCGGGTGCGGCGCTGCACGGCGGGGGTGCGCTGCGGGTGTTGTGGCATCGGCAGTCGACGGTGCGGATGGAGTTGCTTGGCCGCATGACGGCTCAGAACGTGAAGGTGCGAGTGCAGCGGAAGCGGGACTGGTTTGGGCTGGATGGTGTGGTGAATTTTGCGGGTCGGGAAGTTTCATTGTGCGAGATTTTGCCGGCTTTGTCGAGCGAGCCTGTGAACGGGCTGATGTAGGTCTTGCCTGGCCAGTGGGCCGAGGTGGAGGGTGAGATTCTGCGACTTTTGCGTCGTCTGCATGATG
>JBJTPZ010000459.1:0-4894 GCA_046075365.1 Planctomycetaceae bacterium | reverse complement strand
CAGACTTCACGTACGGTCGTCGCCTGAAACCCTTTTGCGGCAAAGAGTTGTCCGGCTGTATCGAGTAATTTTTGGCGAGTCGGTTCCACTGAAACATCCGCTTGAATCAAACGCTTGTTTGACTCAAAATACAGTGGCAGGCGTGGGCAGGCAAGCGAAATCCGGGCGAAACGGGCCGGATCCGGGAAGGCTGGGGTCAGCAGGCAGTGCGGCCAGCCGGCCGATTCAGATGGCGGCATTCTGCATCTGAACCTGAGAACTCGCGGCATTCCCCGCTGAACTACTCGGCCTGCTGATCAGCAGGCGGCGGCTGGCTCTCCAGAGATTCTCGATCAATTTCGTGCAGGAACAGCCGAACATGTCCGCAGTTAAGACATGCCAAAGCTTCCAGCGGGAAGGCATCAATCCAGTTTTCGTGGGGCTTAAATCTCGCCTGACTGCGCCCAGTCAACGCACCGCTCAACGCACCGCTCAACGCACCGCCGCCAGCGTCCGGCAATCGCCCTGCCTTGTATCGGTTACTTCCGCAGGCTGGGCACTTCCTCCAAAACGCATCCGGCGTGTCTTTCCCGCACAGCCTGAGACTCAATTCACGGTCTCTGGCAACAATTTGACGAGCCGCTTCCGCGTCCAGGTCGGCCTGCTTCTGCAATCGGGCAGCTTCACGGTCAGCTTCTCGGCACTGCAGGCATAATCCGGTGCTGAGATCACGTGCCCACAGCGAGACCTTGACACCACATTTTGAGCAAACCACTGGCAGGTCTCCCTGTGTCCAACGACGCCCGAGACAACATTTCACAACAGCAGCATCCACCTCCCCTGAATTCTTTACGGCAGGATCCGGCCCGTCAATCGCCCTGCCCTGCCTCATGAAGAAAAACTGGCGGGCACGGGAATCCAGCACGACACCTTGCGGCAATAAGCTTCATTACGGCAGCATTACGGAGATTGCCCTGGTTCCGTGGCTTTTTGCCGTTCTTATTGCTATCTTGTGGAAACTCAAAAGCCACTCCGTTTGCGTTCATTTTTTGTGCCAGACTTGATTGGCATCCAGTAGACGGACTCCAACAACATACCCTTCCGCATGCTGCTTCCTGAAGACCTAAAACCCGGGCTACCGCTGGTCGTGCCGGCGCCGACGACCTTTGCGTCCATCGCCGCCGTCATTCTCAGCGACGGCGGCGCTGCAGCTTTCGGTAAACATCCAGCGAACCAGACAATTCAATCCCGCCAGCCTCCGACAAATCACGCAAAGGCTAAGAATGGCAGGGCTGCCATGAGCATTGACAGTCGTGATGCGCATGCGATGCAATCGTTTCGCCCGCCTGAAGTCGCCGCAAATCTGGAAGCCAGATGGCGGGCAGAGCAGTCGCGGACAGCCAATGGTTCCTTGTGGGTCAGGTGCGAGGCTACGAAGCAGATGGAATCTGTCGTTCCAGTCGAGCCAGCTGGAAACGATTGTACCATGCGGCTGAGCAAGCTTCCTCAAACGATTGCAATCTCTGAAGAACGCTTGCAGGCCGATGTGTCCGTCGACTGGCTGAACAAGTACGCGGACGTGATACGCATTCGTATTGACGATTCGCAGCTGACAGGCGGGAACTTGCCTGTTGATGCACACGCCGTGATCGCCCGCAAGGCCTGCGACGTGGCGCAGTCGCGGAACTTTGGCCCGCTGACCAGCCAAATCGAATACTCGACTTCACATTCGCGTGGTCCCGGGCCCGACCAGCTGAAGCTCGCATCCCGTGCCAGGCAAACTTCCGAATGGATCGAATCCCTGTCATTCCGGAAGCCTCAGGAATGATAACAAGCGATCACCCTGCGAAGATTATGAGAGCTTCAGTCTGCAAACAACGATCCAAAACGCAAGCCCACAGCACAAGCCGACAGAACGCCCTCAGTCACGGTCCAAAGGATCTCGACAATGATTACTGAAGAACAATTGCTGCATTTGATGGCGGACATCGAATCAGCGCACGTGGAAAGGACCATCTCTGTCAGCGATACGGCAAAATTCAGCGAGGCTGTCTGTGCCTTCGCGAATGACATGGTGAATGCCCGTGAGCCGGGATTTCTGCTGATCGGCGTGGACGATAAAACCGGGCGAGCCAGTGGACTGAAAGTCACTGACCAGCTGTTGCAAACGCTGGCAGGCCTTGGGACAGATGGGAACATTCTGCCACCACCTGCCATCACAGTTCAGAAAATCACTTTATCCGACGGATCAGGAGACGTCGCAGTGGTGCAGGTGCAGCCCTCAGACCTGCCACCTGTGCGATACAAAGGAGTTGTACGTATCCGACGCGGGCCTCGCAAAGGAGTTGCGAACGAATCGGAGGAGAGGCTGCTGGCGGAGCGTCGCGTGGCTGCAGCTTTAACCTTCGACGCAACCGCATGCATCGGAAGCACAATCGCAGATCTCGCGCTGGACTTGTTCACTGTGTCCTATCGTCCACAGGCAGTGGACGCGGAAGTGATCGCCGAAAATGGACGCAGTATTGAGCAGCAGCTTGCAAGCCTTCGATTTCTGGATCTGAGGACCGCGACGCCAACTTATGCAGGCATCATCCTCTTTGGCAAAGACCCTCGTTACTGGCTTCCCAACCATTACCTGCAGTACGTTCGTTACGCGGGAACCGACATGTCCGGAGAGATCCTGCGGGAACGGCGGATTGATGGCGACTTGCTGAGCATGCTGCGGGAGGTCAAGGAGTTTTGTGAGAGTGTGGTGGAGCAGCGCCCGGATCAGGCGGCGATTCAGGAAACACGGCTCTCGACATACCCAATCTCGGCACTGCGTGAGTTTTTATACAATGCAGTCATGCACCACACTTTCGATGCACCGTCCTGCATTCGCGTGCTGCAGTTCGACGACCGCATTGAAATCCTCAGCCCTGGTCCCCTCTACGGTTACGCAAACCCCGAAAACTTTCCCAATCAGACGAGTTACCGCAATCCCATCATTGCCGAGGCCATGAAAACTCTTGGCTTCGTCAACCGCTTTGGCCGTGGTGTCGAACGTGCCCAGCTGGCACTTGCCAAAAATGGAAATCCCCGAGCGACGTTCATCTTCGGAGACACAAATTTCAGCGTAATTCTGGGGGTCAAACGGGCGTGAAAACGATTGCTTTTTTCAATATCAAAAGTGGTGTCGGCAAAACATCACTGATTTACAACCTCGCTCACATGTTTGCAGACCTCGGGGTGCCGACACTCGCTGTCGATCTCGACCCGCAGGCAAATCTGACCTCGATGTTTCTCGAAGAAAGTCAGCTGGAGGACATGCGGGCGGACACAACCGTGAATACCATTTATCGCGGAATCCAGCCCCTGATCGAAGGGGAAAGCGACATCGCCGCTGTGCGGCCGCAACCCATCCGACAGGACCTGGCTCTGGTTTCCGGTGACCTTGCGCTCGCCAGTGCCGAAGAAGAACTCAACTCACAATGGCCCGCATGCCTTGATCGCAAAGCACGAGCTTTTCGAGTCACTTCCGCACTTTGGCGTGTTACAGAACAAACCGCAAGTGAAAACGGCGCCAAGGTCGTCCTGCTGGATGTCGGCCCGAATCTTACAGCCATCAATCGGTCTGCTCTTATCGCAGCACAACACGTCGTCGTCCCGCTGGCCCCGGACATGTACTCCCTGCAGGCGCTTAATCACCTCGGCCCAACACTGACACGCTGGCGCTGTGAGTGGCGCGAAAGATTCGACCGCAATCCCAGGCCCGAACTGCTCCTGCCCACCGGCGACATGCAACCAATCGGCTACGTTGTCATGCAGCATGGACTCGGCGCATACCGACCTGTAAATGCCTATAAACGCTGGATGGACCACATTCCCGAAACGTACAGGAACTCCATTCTTAAACAGCCTGGAACGGCCCCCAGAGACGTCATGGATGACAGCCATTGCCTCGCACTGCTGAAACATTACCGAAGCCTGATGCCGCTCGCCATGGAAGCTCACAAACCCATGTTCCACCTGCGTCCCGCAGACGGTGCCATCGGCGCCTATGTCGCCGCAGTTCAGACGTGCAGAGATGACTTCAAAAGACTGGCCGGACTCATCGCTCAGCACATCAACCACACAATCACATAATCGGCCGTCGCGTTGCCGCCGGAGACGAGCATTTTCTTTGCACATCACTGGTGGTCGGTTGTGGGTGTCATTTTTTTGATACCGAATGATACTCAGACTGCGGCTGGCTTTATCTGAATGACATGAGTCGTCAGAGGATAATGACCGGTTGCCCTGCTGTTCAGGTCATCATCCCGGCATCGTCCAGTGACGGGCGCCACGTTTCGTTTTTCACGACCACCGGAATTGAACACGGCTTTCGCTTTTCCCTCCTGCTGAACCGTCGACAGCAACCCGCAGGCGGTGCGAATTTGTGAACACCGAAGACAGACACTTCACGCTGACATTACCAGGCGATTCAGGAATCGCAGCGACAATCAGCAGCGTCTTAGGTTTGCTCAATTCGCTTGTGATTGATGCTCGGGGACACAGCACTGTCGCGTGATGTCGGGATGGCACATGCAGCTGCGAGCCCTTTCGATGGCACGGTTTCACAAGTGAACGCTGTTCATCAGCGGAACGTCACCGCGGCATCGCCAGCATTGAAGGTTGCTGTGATTCTCTGCCTGGGATGCCACCGGTGCCGGAATTCTCGCACAGAAAGAACTGAGCCGCGGCCCCTGCCCAGGAAACGCCAGACAGGGTGATTCAGTGCTGTGTCCCCGGTAACCGGCGCCGGGTAACCGGCGAGGCAGTCGCCATCCCCGCCATGATCTCAGGCACGCGCATGCCGCCTCGCTGCCACTCGGCAGCTCAGTTTGGTGGATGACCATTCAAATCAGCGGCAGGTCCTCGGCTGTACTGCAGGGCT
>JBJTPZ010000458.1:0-4387 GCA_046075365.1 Planctomycetaceae bacterium | reverse complement strand
GGGGTGAGGGGGTTAGCCTCCCTGGATGAACTGCATTCGGGCAATCAAACACGCCAGTGCTGCGCGGTGCAACACAGAACTCGGGCTGGAAAGCCCGAGCTACGGAAAGCCACCCTGGCGATTCCTCGTGCTCGTGCTCGTGCTCGTGCTCGTGCTCGTGCTCGTGCTCGTGCTCGTGCTCGAACACCGCCCTTTGCGTCTTCCTTCGCGTCTTCGCGGCTTCGCGTGAGGCAACCGCCTGCTGAACGCTGCTGCGGGAACGTGGAAAGGGAGACTATACCCCTCACCCCCGTCCCTTCTCCCCTGCCAGGGGCGAGGGGTGCTATTGCGTTTTTCAGGACGCAGAAAGATGCACAATCCTCCCCTAGCCCCCGTGAAACGGGGGAGAGGGGTCGGGGGTGAGGGGGCCAGCCGCCCTGGAAAAACTGCATTCGGGCAATCAAACACGCCAGTGCTGTGCGGTGCAGGGCAGAACTCGGGCTGGAAAGCCCGAGCTACGGGGAGGTGCGTTCAGGCGTGCTTTCAGGCGAGCCGGGCACGGCAGTGCCCGGGTGTGCGGCAAGGATGCCGCGCTCACCACCCACCACCCACCACCCACCGCTTACACCCGCGGACGCCCGTCCGTGGTGCTGCCAGTGCCCCCTGATCCCTCCCGGCTGGCGGCTCCGGGCCTTCAGGCATCCGGGAACTCAGCCTCCAGAACACACGAACCGCCACCCTCGGATTTGTCCTTCGTGCGACTGATGACCACTTCTGCGGTTGATCTGCAGCCAGCAGAGCTTATTCTGCAGTCTGATACCGCCACTCAGCCTGTCAGTGGCTTGTTCCAACTCCGTTTTATTTCAAGATTGCTGACACATGACACGTGCCGTGCTGCGGTCCACGGATGGGAAAGCCTGGTCGGATGAAGACGGTCTGGTCTGGCCGCGACATTCCGCGGCGACCCGGATCCTGATCGGGGAACTCGAAGACGCTGCGGCCGCGAAGCCCGTCAGCCTCGCCAGCCCAATCCCCCAGGATCTGCAGAACCGCTTTCCCGAACTCAGACAATTATGTTTGTGGGGCCTGACCGACCTGACAGAGCTGCCACCGCTGCCGGCGTCCGTTGTCTCGCTTGATATTCGCGACTGCCCCCGGCTGCAGAAACTCCACTCGCTGCCGCCCGCTCTCGATGATCTGTATCTGCAGAATTGCCCAGAACTGGCCCACATGCCGGCTTTCACCCCATTGCCACTGCTGAAAAATTTTGCCATCCCAGGCTGCTCGGCTGTGCCGCAGGAGTGGATCGGCCAGGTTCTCAACTCCGCTAAAACGCTGCGCCGCGCTGATTTCAGCCGCTGCTCACAACTGACCAGCATCCTACACTGGCCCAGTTCGCTGCAGGATATTCGGCTCAACGACTGCTCGCAGCTCCGCTCTTTGCCGGATCCCTGGCCCGCGAAACTGACACATCTGGAACTGCAGCAAGTCAAAATGCTGCCCCGGCTGCCCGATTTCTGTGATCTGATCGACTACCTCGATCTGCGTCGCACCGCCGGCTTCAATACACTGCCCGATTCACTCCAGCAGCAGTTGACCGGCAACGATCCGCCACGGACGCTGTTTCTCTACGGCAGCCGGCTCAGCGTGCCACCCGCCTCAGAACACGGCCAGGAGGAACGCGAGAACGTCGCCCGTCAGACCACCGACTACTTCCAGCATGTCTCGCGGCTGGGGTCCGGCCAGGCCAATCGCGCCAAACTGCTGATCCTCGGAAATGGAAATGCCGGAAAAACCTGCCTCGCAATGAATCTGACCGACAGGGCGGAAGAATATCGCCTGCGGAAAAAACAGCTGGCAGCCGACGGAAAATCAATCAGTACCCACGGAGTCCAGTTCTGGAACAAAGACAGCTTCACTGCTCAGATCGGTGGTCTTTCGAAAAAAGTGCAGCTGCAGATCTGGGATTTCGGGGGGCAGGAAATCTATCACAACACACACAGGCTGTTCATCAGTCGCGGATCCGTGTTCGTGGTGGTCTGGAATCCCGATGAACAGGCCGAGGGCTCCAATGCGGCAACCGCCAGCACACCAGAGACTGCCGCCTACCTCGATGTCAAACGGCCGCTCAGATACTGGCTGGACCTGATTCGACATGCCTGCGACAGCGATCCCGAAATTGTCCTCGTCTGTTCCCGTCGCAGTCAGCCTGAAGCTGCACTTGAGGCTTACTGGAAAAGTCAGCTGCCGACCGGGCTCACTCAGCCCGATCGCATCACCTGCCTGTATGTCGATTCCTTCAACGAGACCGGGCAATTGGAGCAACTGAACCAGTGGCTCAACCTGCACGTGGGCAGTTTGCTGGAGCGGGAGGGGACTGCTGTCTCGGCGGACTGGGAGCTGGCTCAGGAACTGGCCGAAGACCTGGTCGAACGCGCCACTCAGTCACAGGGCAGCGATCAAGGCAAGTCGACACTGTCGCTGGAGGATTTTCACCAGCAGCTTAAAGATTGGCTGCAGCAGGCACGCCGCGGTTCAAAGCTGCAGCAGGCCCTCAGCAACGGCTGGCAGCTGACTGAAGAACGCACCCGGCAGACACTCCGCTACCTCACCCGAATCGGCTGGGTGTACTGGGATGCGAATTTGTTCGAACAGAAGGTGATTGTCGGTCAGCGGTGGGCTCTGGATGCTCTGTACACGGTGCTGAATCGCGATCAGCAGATCTACAACGTGCTGCGGGACAGGCAAGGGGGGCGTTTCACTCAGTCTGATCTCAACGACTGGGGCTGGAATGCGCTTTACACTCCGGATCAGCAGGAACTTTTGATCTCATTCATGCAAAGCTGCGGCCTGTGCTTTGAATTGTACAGTGCCGAGCAGGCCTGGGACGATCGGACGGTGTATCTCAGCTTCGAACACCTGCCGGCCGCAAGTGAGGAGCAGCTGCAGCAGCATTTTGATGGCGGACTGGCGGATCTGAACGAGCAGCAGCAGCTGCTGCTGCGACCGCGGATGCACAAACTGGACTGGCAGCGATTTCTGACACTGGCCGGCAGCACGTATGGGGCAGACGCCAAATACTGCCGTGACGGGCTGTCGTTCAGGACAAAACAGGGGCAGTCGGTCCTGATTCTGTGTGACCTCGATCAGCAGGCAGGCTTTGGCGGCACGCTGCAGGTGCATGTCGCCGGGCCGGATTCAGCTGACCTGCTGCAACAAGTGACGCAGCAGCTGCGGGCGGTGATTCCGGATGAACTGGATGTCCCGTCGATGACAGCTGACCGCAAACTGGGGGCCGGTGTCCCGAGGGAACAGGTGCGTCCCGAAGTCGCTTCGGTCTTCCTGTCTTACGCCTGGAACTCAAATGAACAGCCGCCGTTTGAGTACGAGGAGCCAGTGAACAAAATTGAAGAACTGCTGCTGAAGCACGGTTGCCGGACCGGGCGATCACAGTCCGCTGATGCAGGAGGGCCGCAGGTTCTGCGGGATAAGCACAGCATGGCGGCTGGCGAGAGCATCGTGGAATTTATGCGGCGCGGTGCCAAAGCATCCAGAATCATTCTGATTCACAGCCGCCGCTACTGGGAGTCGCCCCACTGTTTGTACGAGCTGTGGAAAATGCGCGAAGATGTGCTCGATAGTGAAACAAAATCGTTTGCGACAACTGTGATCCCGGTGGAGCTGGAAAACAGCGGCATTCGCAAGGCAAATACCAGAGACGCATACGTCAGCTACTGGGGGTCAGGGCCAGGTCAAAAGTGGGAACGGCCCGCGAAGCTAAACGATATCAAGGACGATCAGATGATGACTCAAGAGTATTGCAGCACGATTCGCTATTTCTCGAAACGCATCGACGATGCAAACAGCCTCAACCTGATCTGGTCTGCCGGTGGTGACACAGTGATCGAGCACCTGCGGCTGAGGCTGGGACTGCCCAGTTGGCCGCTGCAGCCGCTGCCGGACAACGCGGAGGATTCCGATGAGTGACCAGCGGCAGACGGAAGCCGGAACACAGCCGGATGCGGAAACACCAGGCTGGCTGGCAGCGCAGCAGCGACACGATCTGCGCATTCGACTGCCGTCCGCGGCTGCGCTGAGCACCGATCTGAACCAGCCGCTCCACCCCGCAGACTCAGCCCAGTCCATGCTGTTCGTCCGCATTCCCGGCGGCCGTTTCCGAGTTGGTTCGCGGGGGTATTCGACAAGGGAGCAGCCATTGTGCGAAGTGACTGTGAGCGACTTTTATCTGGGTGTATTTCCGGTGACCCAGTCGCAGTTTGCCGCTTGGCGCAAGGATCACCAGAATCATTTTTCGGGCCGCGGTCACGGTCGTCACCCAGCGGAGCAGGTGAGTTGGCCAGAAGCGGTATCTTATTGTGACTGGCTGACGGAGCAGTGTGTTGACCAG
>JBJTPZ010000457.1:0-3701 GCA_046075365.1 Planctomycetaceae bacterium | reverse complement strand
AGCGTGAGATCGCTGACGCCGACGATGGCAGCGGTGCCGCTGGCGTCGAAGGCATAGGTGCTGTCTGGTGCGATGTAGCCGACCAGTGAGCCCCCGGAGAAGCGTACGCCGATGTCATCAGCGGTGGAATCTGTGCCTTTTCGGTCGCCGACGAATGCCGAGACATTTGTCGCGCTAAACAGAATCTCGCGGTTTGGCGAGTTACCCGTTGCTTCAGCCGTGAAGTCGCCGGAGAGGCTGGCAACGGGCGTTTCCAGTCTTAGATTGCCGGCAATTTGTGTGAGGCTATCGCCGGTGGTGAAGTAAACCCGGACATCTCCGTCCAGAGTGGAGATGGTTTCGTCGACTGGATCGCCGTAACGGTTCATTCGCAGGTCGAGCCCGCCGCTGAGCTTGAGTCCGGAAACGCCCACAACTTCGGCGTTTCCTGAGGCGATCATCGCCCATTTGGCGTCTGCCCCGACGGCTTTTTCAAGTATTACAAGGCCCAGTCTGCCTTCCGAGAGCTGAACTCCTGCAGCGTCCGAAGCACCGAACTTATTGCCAACGAATGCAGTGACTCCCGATGCGCCGACGAGCATTCGAGCCACTCCTTCCTTTAGTGTGCGGCGGAAGTAGAAGCTACCGGTGACATTGGCGAAAGTCGCGAGTGTTCCAGAGAGGTTTCCTGAGGCTTCCGTGAGTTCGCCCAGATCGCCGTCCATGGTAAATGTAAATGTTTTTCCGGGCCCACTGGGTATTGTCAGCGGATCTGCTGCATAGTCTACAACGAGTGTTTCGTTAACGGAGGGAACTTCCGGGCGATCAAAGCCTTCCATCGTTTGGGTGATGCCGGCTGGTACAACGTCGCCTGTTACAGACCCGGTGAGGCCTGGCAGATCGATGCCCAGCAGCGAACCGCCGAAGGTCACGTGCAGCTCGGTGCCGTTGAACATCGTCACAGTTGCCGTTGCGCCACTGATGGGTGCCAGTGCTGTATTCAGTGCCGACTGTACAGCGTTCGCGGAGGCATCAAATGCAATTGCTGCTGTCGTGCAGGTCGTCCCGCTGTGTGCCAGCGACAGGGTGAAATGGCCGTTGTCCGTCGGTTTTGTAACGGTGACTCTCTGCGATTCGCCGCGAGGGCTGCGGCCGGACGTGACGAGCCGCGGCGTGATTGTGGCGTGCTGCAGTGAACTGCCGCTGGCTGAGATCAGTGCGACTTCGGAATCAGCGAGTGTGCCTGTGAAGGTAACGAGGAACCGCGGAGCGATGGATGCGGATGTGGGATCAAAGGACACACTCACGTTGCCGGTGCCGACGCTGCTGAGCGCCTGCAGTGCAGTCTGAATTTGGCCGGCCTGGGCAGCAGTGTCGCTGCTGAGTGCGATGGCAGCCGTCGTCTGACCATCGAGTGTCAGTGTAAAGGAGCCTGCAGCAGCTGGCACGTCGGTGAGAACGCTGACGCGAGCATTGTCAAGATTTTTCCCGGCCAGTGTTCCGGAATAGGTGAGATTGTATGTAACTTGCGTTCCAGAAACGGTTTGTGTCACGGAAACAGCCGCCGATATGGGCTGAAGGGCGGTATTCACTGCTGCCTGGACTTCACCTGCCGACGCTCCAAGTGGAAGAGCAGACGTGGTCCATGTGCGGCCGTTGACGGGTATGCTGATTCGGAATGTGCCGGTTGCTGTGCCGGCATCAACTGCCAGTGCCTGCACCTCATTGATGCTGCCAGAACCCGGGTTCTCTGTTTCGATCGTTACGGTCCCCGACATAGTGCCCTCTGACCCGGTAATCACACCGGGTGCACCCGTGAATCTGACAAAATATCGTTGATTCAGGATGAGGGATTTCTGGTCGAACCGCACATAGACGCCACTGTCACCGGTCAGATTTACCAGCGCCTGCCGCAGCTTCTCGGCGTTGTTTGTGATGTCACTCTGGTTCCAGCGGATATGGACGGTACTTCCGTCCAGAGTCAGTGTATATTCTCCGGACGTGCGGGTCGTTTCCGGAGCAATTCGAATGGCCACAATCTGTCCCTGCCCTGCCCGACCAGCGGCAATTTCCGTGACGCTGGCTGAGGCCAGCGGACGTTCTGCCGGCTGACGGGTCAGTGTAATGCTTTGCACTCCGCTGACCCCCGGGACCGAGCCGTCCGACTGGGCAGCTGCGATTGAGCCGGACAGGGTGGCATTGGTGGAGACGGTCAGCCCGGAGACGTTCGTGCGCGCGAGCGTGTTGATGAATTCGATTGTGAAGCCGGCAGCGCGGGAACCGCTGACCGTCACATTACTGCTGCCGATGCTGCTGATGCTTTCGAGCGCCGTGCGGACTTTCGCTGCCACCTGAGCATCGCTGTCGTCTGCGAGGACACTGGCTGAGGCTGACGCACCGTCTTTCGTAAACGTCACGCTGCCGCGTGTCTGGTCGGCGATGATCAGACGGTACTGGCTGTTTGCGGATGCTCCTGGAATGGCAGGGAAGTTCTGGTGCAGACCGCGATTGATGGCGACGGACAGATCCGTGCCCGTAATGTCGATCGTATCCGCTCCCACAAAGGCCGCAAGACCGGCAGTGGCCTGCAGGCTGGTGAATTTGCGACGGGAATCCCGGCGATCGGTGATGAATGCCAGTCCAAAGTCTGCGCTTCCAAGGCTGACGCCGGTCTGTGTGGCCGAGCCACCGCTAAGTCCGGCGAAGGCACTGACGTTGCTGCCACCGATGGTGAGCAGATTGGCGTCCACTGTCGAGCCGTTGGAGAGTGTGACCGAATCCTGTGCACTGCGGACAGCGAATCCGCCATTCACCGTGAAAAAGTCCTGTACGGCGATACTGATTGTGCCTGAAGCCTCTGCCAGCGGGCCGCTGCTGCCGTCCAGATTCAGCGTTTTTGTGCCGGATCCGGTAGTCAGGGTCAGTGGTGTGCGACTGTAATTGGCGAGTGTATCGTCGTTTGCCTGACGATTGATGGTCACCGCCAGATCGCTGGAGGACATGGTGACCCCGGTGATGCCCGTGAGTGCAATGCTGCCGGCCGTGGCCTGCAGCGTTGTCCAGCGGCGATCGGGGTCCGCCTTGTCACTGGCGAGCGCGAGGGCGAAGCTGAGGTTCGAAAGTGCCAGACCGGCTTTTTCGGCCGATGCGGCATTCATCCCGGCAAAGCCGGAGAGGTTTTCACCGGCGATCGTCAGCAGGCTGACGCGGTGAGTGCCGGTCTGTGAGTCCGACAGCGCGAGGTCGAACTCGGACTTTTTCACTCCGAGAGATCCCGACACGCGGAAGAAACTGGCCACGTCGATCGTGAGGGTACCGGACGCTTCGAGGAGGGCGCCGTTCGCGCCGGAGAGATCGAGGGATCGCGATGTTGTTGACCCTGTCTTCACGGTCAGCGGTGCCGCTGCGAAGTTGATCAGGCTGCCGTCCGCTGCAGGCCGGTTCACAGCGAGGTCGAGGTTTGTCGCAGTGACACTGACACCAGGAATTCCGTTGAATGACACGCCGGCCGCTGTTGCATCGAGGGCCGTCCAGGTCCGTGAGCGATCGCTGACGTCTGTGGCCGCTGCAAAGGCAAAGTTCAGACCACTGAGATTGAAGCCCAGCGCCTCGGGCGTTCCGCCATTCACGCCGGCAAAGGCTGCGAGGTCTGTTCCGCCGATTGCCAGCAGTTCCGTGGTGACATCAGCGCCGCTGGACAACTTCAGCGTAGACGTAGACTT
>JBJTPZ010000456.1:0-4799 GCA_046075365.1 Planctomycetaceae bacterium | reverse complement strand
TCATCAAACCGCTTTGCCAGTTTGCCGTCTGCACCAAAGACATAAACGGCGGGAATTGATGAAAGTTCCTGCTCGGCAAAAAACTTGTCTGATTCATCAGTGCACAGGATATTTACGAACTGCGCCTGCTGCTTCTTCAGGAACGCTTCAACTTTCGGACGGTAGAAGTCGGCCGGCTTGTTCCTGATGCCCACATAGTCCACATTGAAGCTGATACAGACCACCTGTTCCGGATGGTCCTGCTGCAGCTTGACCAGTCCTGGAAATTCCTGCATGCAGGGTGCACATGAAGTGGACCAGACGTCCACTACCACGATTTTGCCTTTGTGTTTTGCCACCAGGGCCGTAACGTCCTTCCACGTTCCCGGCTGCAGCTCGATCGCCGCAGCGGCCGGCCGGGCCACAGGTTTTTCATCCCCGGCACTGGCCGGCGGAATCAGACAGCAGGACAGCAGCACAGCGGCACACAGCAGAATACGAACAGCAGTCATACTGACGAAGTCCTTCAGGCAATCTGATAATCCGGCGAAGCAGGGCAGTGAAACTCGGGTAAATTCTTACGGTTCGGCCTGACGCATTCCAGCGGATTCCCGGCCTGCACTGTCCGGAATACCGGAAATCCCGGTGACGGGCGATCATTTCCCGTCGGAAAAATCGCCTGACAGCGATTCCGGTGTATTCCCCGGTGCCCCGCTTTGCCGTAGGATTCCCGCTGACAGTTGTTCCACAGTGCGGGGTGTGCAGAGGCGGACCATGGGCGAATTTGACGATCAGCTGCAAAAGGCAATTCAGCGAGGCCAGATGACTCGTGCTTCCGGTGTCGGCGCGGCCGCAGATGATGCAGCCACGGAAGAACAGTTCCGGCAGAAACACGCCCAGCTGCGCAACGAACTGTCCGACTACATCGAAACTCGCCTGCGCACTCTGTGCGACCATTTCCCAGGGTTCGAATTTCAGACTGTTGTCAACGAAAAAGGCTGGGGCGCCCGGATTTTCCGCGATGACATGCGACTGGGACGCGGCACAGCTCGCAACGAATACAGCCGACTTGAAATTCTCGTCCGACCATTCTCCGACGTTTACATTCTCGAAGTCGCCACAAAAGGCACCATTCGCAACCGCGAAAGCCTGAACCGCTCCAAACACGAATTTCTGCGTGAAGCCACCTTCGAATCGTTCCGTCGCTCAGTCGACAGCACGGTGCTGGAATTCGCCGAACAATACTCGGCACACGCCTGACAATCACAGCCACTGCACAGTCATGGCTGCGACGCAGGCCACGATCAGCGCCAAAAAGCACCAGCCTGTGATCGTTACCGCAGTTCCCGTACGCGCACTGCCCATGGTCCGTTCGTCCCGCGCCAGCAGCAGCAATGCAACAGCGTGCAGCGGCAACAGCACTGCGTTCACTACCTGACTGGAAAACATCAGCGGCAGCAGCGGCAAGCCTGGCAGCACCACCACACTCGCTGCCGCCACCGTCAGGCCAATGAAGATCGCGTAAAAGGTTTGAAATCGGCGCGCATCCAGATCGAGTGACGCTGAAACTCCCAGACCCTCCGCTATTGAATAGGCCGTCGCCAAAGGCACCACCGCGGCAGCCAGCAGCGATGCACCCAGCAAACCAACTCCAAATAACAGCCTCGCCCAGGCACCCGCCATGGGTTCCAGAGATCGCGCCACATCTGCCGCTTCCGTGACATGCACTCCATGCGGGTACAACGTCGCCGCACAGGCCACAGCTATCGCCATTCCAATAACACCCGTCAGGACAGAACCGGCGGTCACCTCAATACGCTCCGCCGGCAGATCTGCCAGACCGATCTTCTTATCCACAGCATACGACTGAATGAATGCCAGGCCCCAGGGGGCGAGTGTCGTTCCGAGCGTGGCTGTGAGCACGACCCAGCCCTCATCCGAAACAGGCAGGCGAGGAATCAAAGAACCGCGCACCACCTGACCCCAGTCCGGACCAGCCAGCAAACCGTCCACCAGATACAGCCCCAGCGTCGCCGAAATTACCAGCAGCACACCCTCCACCCGATGAAACGAACCCAGCACAACCACAATCGAAATCAGAATGGCTGCTGCCGGAGCACTCATCCAGGCCGGAATCCCGGCCAGCTCAGCCGCAGATGCGATTCCGGCATACTCGGCACAGATCGTACCAAAGTTGGCGAACAGCAGTCCGCCAGCCGCCAGCCAGCCCGCGCGACGCCCCCAGCGATGCCGCAGATTCGCCACAAATCCCAGCCCCGACGCCGCACCAATTCGCACAGCCAGCAAATGAAACCAGATCAGCAAAATCGTCGACAACGGGATGATCCACAACAACTGATAACCGTGCTCAGCTCCCAGCACCGCGTACGTCCCGATCCCCGCCGGATCATCGTCCGACAGTCCCGCCAGCAGACCCGGACCCAAAACAGCCATGAACGCCGCCAGCGCACTGCGACCACTCGCACGAATCCCAGAAAAACGCCGACTGATGCCGCGACGAATATGCCGGACATGAACCTTCTGCCGACTGCCACCATGCCCAACCATCTCATCACCCCCTTCCCACCGCCCACTGATCACCACCCACTCATTCCCCCCCCCTCGCCCCCGTGAAACGGGGGAGCGGTGACGGGGGTGAGGGGGGCCACACCCCCCAAAAAACCTCACCTCTTACTCGTACTCAGTCCGCCCTGGCGGACGGTACTCGTACTCGTACTCGAAAAACGCCTGCTAACAACTGCTCTTTGCAGCTTCCTTCGCGGCTTCGCGTCTTCGCGTGAGACCGAACAGCCTGCAAAGCCTCCTAATGGCAACAGACAAGGTGTGGATTCACCCCGGCCGCCCGTTCCGCCCCTGGCGTCGATCCGTGAAAAGCGGTGTTTATTCGTGGCGGAAGTTGGCTCTGTCGGGGTTCGGTTCCGGCTAAAGCCGGTACTGCGAACTACTGTAACCCGGCAGACTGTTTGCGTGTGAGCTTGTCCGCAAGATGAACTGCGGTGGCGGTTCCCCGGTGTGCAGAACACGGGCCGCAGGTTATAATCGCTCGGTCGCCACACCGTCCACTGCCCACTGACCACCGCCCACTGTCCTGAAAACTCTGCCTGAAATCATTGAAAAGTGCCGTACACCGCTGCAGATCGGTCCTCGACTGCTGACGGATCGATTCTTTCTTGCGCCGCTGGCGGGTTACACTCATCTTGCGTTTCGAGTGGTGTTGCGGCGGCTGGGGGGGCTGGGGCTGGCCACAACCGACCTGGTGCAGGCGACGATGCTGTGGTCGGGTCACGGGCGTTCGCGCGAGCTGGTTGAGACGACACCGGAAGACCGGCCTTTATCCGTGCAGATTTTCAGTGGTCGCACGGATGATCTGATCCGAGCGGCGTTGTGGCTGCAGGAGCATGGGTATGAGGGTGTGGACATCAACATGGGGTGTCCGATGGCGAAGGTCAACGGGTCGGGTGGCGGAGCCCGTCTGATGTGCAGTACGGACAGTGCGGTGCGGATGGTTGAGCAGTTAATTGGGGCGGTGCGGCTGCCGGTGACCGTGAAGATGCGGCTGGGCTGGGACGCGACAGCGATTACGGCTCCGCAGCTGGCTGCGGCATTTGAGCAGGCTGGAGTAGCGGCGGTGACGATTCATGGCCGTACCAGGTCGCAGGGGTTTCACGGTTCTGTCAATCGTGAAGGCATTCGCCAGGTGGTGCAGGCAGTGCGTTCGATGCCTGTGATTGCCAACGGGGATGTGCGGACTGTGGATGATGCCTTTCAGATGCTGCAGGATACAGGGTGTGCGGGAGTCGCGATTGGTCGCGGCGCGATGCTGGATCCCTGGATTTTCAGGAAGATTCGTCAGCGAGTTCAGTCGGAGTCGGGGGCTGTCGACGAGGCGGGATTGGCGGAAGTGGAACCGAGTGTGGACGAGCAGATGCAGTTTTTGGAGCAGCATTTTGAGTTGATGCAGCAGCAGCATGCTGAGCGTTCGTGTGTTTTGTTTCGCAAGTTTGCGGCCTGGTATGGCTGTACGCTGGGAATTCCGGAAGACCTTGAGGATCGGCTGCGTCGATTTGAGTCGGCGACTGAATTTGGGCGAATTTTGACTGAGATTCGGCGTCGTCATGGCGAGCGAGTTCGGCGTGTTCCGACAGCGCTGATGAAAGTCCCGAACGGCCCAATCGAACACTGGTAAGCTGTTTTCTGCTGCAAAATCGCGCATTTTCCCGTGAACCTGTCAGCCGTATCTGCTGTCTGCGCAACATCTTCCGCTGCTCCTGGCTTCTCAGAACGGGCAACGCAAAACGAAATCCGGAACCTGCTTGCCATTCGGAAAAAACCGGGTACACTCTTCCGTCCTGTCAAACAGGCACTCGTAGCTCAATTGGATAGAGCATCGGTCTACGGAACCGAAGGTTAATGGTTCGAGCCCATTCGAGTGCAACTTGAACAGCCGCAAGGGGTTACATCAATCCCCTGCGGCCGTTTTTTTGCGCCCATTGGGGGGAGGGCGAAGTTCCACCTGAGCCGGCCCAGCTTTGTGTGCCATTTTTTCGATAATGTGGCCCACAATTCTGCTTGTGTGCCACCGCTGTCAGGCAACCGGCTGTTCGTCCGCGATGGGAGCTACCCGAGGACAGGCAGAAGATCGTTTTTGAATTGGCGAACTGCAGGCGACACGCGACAGAGCCGGACAATCACCGATCTTCAATAACAATCTGCGAACGCCCGCGGTTCATCGGCTTGATGGAGACGCCCGCAAGCGTCACCGGGGGCAGTCCGACGCTGCGGCAGACAATTTCCGGATG
>JBJTPZ010000455.1:0-2405 GCA_046075365.1 Planctomycetaceae bacterium | reverse complement strand
TTGGGGGTTTTGATTGTGGCCGAGGCGACTGAGGCGGTGGAGTCAGCGGCTTTGGCGGGTGGAGTGCTGTTGCGACTGCACGGTGTGGAGTTGAGTTTTAGTCCGCGTCAGCGGGACGATACGGTGACGGTGTGAGGGGTGCAGTTTGGCTGCGTATTCTGCACTGGCTGCTGTTGGTGCTGCACTGGGATGGGGTATTGCCGCTGCTGGTGTGGAGTCTTCCGGGTATGCTGCAGGGGCTATTTCCGGGGCGGCGAGGTGTGGTCGAGTTTTCTGCGGTGGTGTTTCCGATTCTGGTGTTTGTTTTGCGTTACCGGGTCGGCTTGCGGGTGATTGCGGGGAATGCGTGTGGCGGCGCGGTGCGGCGACTGCAGCGGCGGGTGTTTTTTGTGGGGATCTTCGTGCGGGTGCTGGTGGATGCGGTGATGATGTTGAGTTGTCTGATGCCAGCGGCTGGTGGAGTGTGGGGTGAGATGCTGATACCGTTGGGAATTTATGTTGCGGCGATGCTGGTGGCGATGTATCCGGGCGAGATCCGGCGGGTGGTGTAAGATTCGTTTTGGTCCGGCTTGTTCGCGGATGCAGCTAACTGCCTGACTGGAATTTCGCTGAAGTCTGGTGATGCCGTAAGGTCTTCGAGTACGGCAGTTGTCTGCGATGCGGCCGCGGCAACTGGAAAAGGAAGCTGGACGGTGAACCTGGGGTTCACCGTCCTGGAATTTCGGTCTTAAGTAAATCAGTTGCCGGCCGTTGCAATGCGGCGACGGCGGAGCCGAGCAACGAAGGCACCGACGAGACCGACTGCGAGCAGTCCAGACGTGGCAGGTTCCGGTACAGCGGCAGGGCCGGGGCTAAGGGCGACCAGATTGACGTTGTCGATGAAGGCAAAACCACCGGTTCCAGGAGTGCTGTTCCCATGGAAATTAAGCCACGATGTTGCACTGCTGGCAGTAAAGACAAATGTCTCGTTCTGCCATGAGGCGAAGCCCTGTGACGGCAGATTGATCAATGGGGTCAATCGCTGATCTGAGCCAAAAAGAACTTCGAGCTGCACGGTTGTGTTGCCAGTGTGGTTCGTGGACTGTCCGGCAGCCCACTCGAATGACACCTGGTATTGCGTTCCGACAGTCAGGCCGGAGAGGTACTGCGTCATACCGTCACCAGCCAGCGAGAACTCTGTGGCCAGTGCGACAAAATTATCGTTGGTGAACTGCCGGTGAAACCGTTAGAGACACCCTGTGCCGGGCCCCAGAAGGTATAGTTGGTACTGAAACGGGGTGAGCAGGAGCCGCTGCTGTCGCCAGATGGATTGGTAAGAAAGCCAAAAGTGCCGGACGATCCGAGTCCCACTACCCAGTCGTTGAGCGTTGTGTAACCACCTGTCGCTGTGTCGGCAAGTTGTGAAGGAGCACCGCCAGTGAAACTGGAAGTGTAGAGTTCGAAGTTGCCGTTTGAAAGCAGGCCGGCCTGGGCTGATGTGAACAGGCACGGGGAGCAGAAACAGCAAAAGGGCGCGGGTGAAGTTGCGCAGAACGAGCTGGAGAGATCCTTGAAGCGGTTTGCAGGAAGTGCTGTATATCCCCCTGCCTGGGCAGCCAGGTGGAGGGGGAGGGGATTTCCCTACTGAAGAATCAAGTTTCACCAATGGTATGGTGCGTATTTATTTTTTCGTACAGAATCTTGATTTTCTGTACACTATCCGCTGTGGAAGTGTAGGGGTTGCGGGGCGCATTTTGTTCGAGACGTGGCGTGATCGAAAAGCAGCGGGGGGAGATTTTGGTTCTGTACAGAGGTTTAGGGGTGCATTTCTATTTGGTTTGCGATTGGGTTGTGACGGAGTGAAATTGTTGTCGGAGGCGCACAGGGAAACAGAGAAATCGAATGATAGCCGGCAACGTATATTTCACCCGCAGATCGGGATGGAAACGCCACCTGGCTGTTCCAAACCCCGTTTTGCGTCGATAGACTGGCAGATCAGACAGGGGTGACTCAGACTGCTTCAGACTGCTGTTGTGCTCCTGCTGCTTGTGTTGGTGGCTGTTGACTGTTTTTGTTCTTCTGCCCTGCCCTTTCTTCCTGCCTGCCTTGTTTTCTGACCGGAGTGTTCCAGCATGCTGACGTTCAACGGTCCGGTTCGTACTTTATGCAACGGAGTTTCGCGGCGGGATGTGCTGCGTCTGGGGACGTTGTCCGTGGGTGGTCTGAGTCTGCCGCAGCTGCTGCGAGCGGAGCAGCAGTCGGGAGCGGGTGATTCTCGCAAAGCCGTGATCATGATTTACATGTGTGGTGCTCCGGGGCATCAGGACATGTATGACCTGAAGATGCAGGCTCCTGCAGAGATTCGCGGCGAGTTTCAGCCGATAGCGACGAAGGTGCCGGGCATTGAAATTTGTGAGCACATGCCG
>JBJTPZ010000454.1:0-2183 GCA_046075365.1 Planctomycetaceae bacterium | reverse complement strand
CCGTCCGCGGCTCGCCTAAACACTGACCTGCCGCGTTTCGCTTCGCGGCTTCGCGGCTTCGCGTGACGCCAACTGTCTGCAATGCACCCGCCCATTTACGGCGGTCCCCGGACGCAACAAACGCCAGAGGGCAGAACTCGGGCTGGAAAGCCCGAGCTACGGAAATCGCGACACCCGCGGACTCCCGTCCGCGGCTCGCCTCATCACTGACAACTCACTGCACCCTGATCACCAGCTCCTCAGACAGTAACGGCTCGTAACGATAATAAACCTCCAGTGTCAGTGTCGCCAGACACGTCGTCAGCAAACGACCACCACTCACACTGTAGTCCGAACGATCCCGCGGCGACCAGCTGCCCTCGGCATCCCCGGACTGCTCCTGCCACGCCACCAAATCGTCCCGCAAACGACCATTCCAGCGCTCCCACGGCTCACCACCCCAGTTCCGCAGCACCTGAGTCGCAAAGTAGCAGTAGTACAAATTGTCGTAAGGCCCCTTCTTGTCCAGCAGCACGACTCCCTTCCGCAAATCCTTCTCGTCCCGCTGACAGCCCAGATACATGCGACTAAGCAGCGCCATGGCCGTCACCGAACCCTCATAGGTTCGCTTCTGCACCTCATACCCATACCGCCCCTCACCATCCACCGCAACACTGTCCAGATACAGCCCAATACCACGCCACACCGTTTCGGGAATCGCGATCCCGGCCTTCTCGGCAGCTTTCAATGCCATCACCTGAATCGCCGTGCACGATGTCGAACCGGCCTGCTGCGGTACATACCGCCAGCCACCGCCACGCGGGTCCTGCGAATTCACCAAAAACCGCACAGCCGACTCGCACACCGGACGCAGCTGCCGATCGCCCGACATCCCGTAAGCCTCACACAGCGCCAGCACTGCCGCTCCCTGCACGTAATACGCATAATTAGGCTCAGGATCATCGTCCCGCTGATTCAAAACGCCACGCAGGTCATACCCCGCCGGAACACTGATGCCCACACGCGACAGATACTGCAGGCCTCCCTGCACCTGCGACTTCCACGGCCCGGATTTGTGAGTACTGCCGGAAGCCAAAAACGGCAGCAGCGCGTAGGCCGTACCACCAATCGGATTGCTGATCCTGCCCGGACTGGTACACGGCCCCACATCCGCAAAATCCCAGCTGCCGTCCGGTCGCTGACGCGCCGCCAGCCACTTCAAAGCCTTGCCGACCGCCGATTCACTGCCCGCAGTACCGCCATACTTCTGCAGCATCTGCTGACGAGCCGCCCCGGAACGCGATTCCGACAAAGCCGGCCCCGCCTTGCTGACCGGCGGAGCAGTCCCGACAGGTGATTCAGGCAGCTCCGCCGCTTCCGCCACCGCCTCCTCAGTCGGCTCGGTCGGTTCACTCAGCTGCAGCTCCACCTCCGGCTCAGGCATTGTCTCCGGCTCTGGCAACGCTTCCGGTAACTGGGGCGGCGGAGTCTCCACGGGCTGCTCCGTCGGCTGCTCCTGCTGCTCACCCGGCAGCTCCAAAGGCATGTCCAGCACCTCCGCCAGATCCTCCGCATCCTCCGGACCACTGAAACTGGCCGATAGCGGAGGCAACGGCAGCTCCTCAGTAAATTCCATCCGCCCCAATGCCATCAGCAGCACCGCCAGCGACGTGATCACCGAACTGATCGACGCCGGACGACGCCCCTGACGCAATCCCTCAACCAGCTCCTCCGATGCCTTCCGCAGTTTGGGCCGCAGATCCGCAGCATGCGCCGTCACCCGCACACGCCCCGCCTGCTCAGTCCCCGCCAGCCGCATACGCTCCAAAAACGAACGCAGAAAAAAAGGACGCCGAACACGCCTGGCACGCGGTCCTGCCAATGACTTCTCCGCCGGCTTCGGCACAGACTTCGACTCCGGCTTCGACTCAGACTTCGACTCAGACCGACTGCCCGTCGGCACCTCAGGCACCGCCTCTGACTTTGCCTGCGGTTCAACGTCCGCCATGGCCTCAGACTGCGGCGGCAAGCCTGCTTCTGTTCGAGCCACCGCGGCCCGCATCCGCTGCTCCGCCCGCGACAACTCATCCAGTGGAACACGCGCCGGCGGCGCATGAAATTCACCGCCGGTGCCCGCCACCGACGGCTGCAGCATCGCCTCAGCAAAAATCCGCCGTGGACCGGCGGCGACAGTCACCGCAGGC
>JBJTPZ010000453.1:0-50824 GCA_046075365.1 Planctomycetaceae bacterium | reverse complement strand
AGGATCGATGGTCCATTCCTGAATGCGATGCGGAGGACTCCAGTCGAACCAGCGGTAGTCATCGTGCTCGGTCACCACAATCGGGACCGGCTTGAGCAGAAAGCCCAGAAACACCAGCAGCCGCTTCTCGATCAGCCCCTTGCCACCATATCGCTTCTGATTGACCATGTAGCGATTTTCGAACTGAAAAGCCGGATCAATCTGCACGGCGTCTGATGGAATTCCCGTCTCTTCGTGAAGTTCGCGGAGGGCACACTGCAGTTCAGTTTCTCCCTCGTCCAGATGCCCCTTGGGCAAATCCCAGCGTCGCGGATGCTTCATCAGCAGAAACGAGTCTACCGGCTGGCCTCGCAAGATCAAAAATCCACAGGAAAGAGGCTGACGCACGGCGCGGGACTCCGGAGTTTCTGCTGGTCGATGAGGCTGCAGCATACTAACCAGACCAGGCAAACGGGGAAAGATGTCTGCCCAAATTCCAGCGTGAATTTTCCGGGGGCCTGCCGCACACAGCAATGTTGCGGTTTTTGTGCGTCGGCACGGCCACCAGCCCGAAACACAACCCAGCAAAAACACACAATCAAACGTGAACAAAACGCCACACCAGACGTTTCAGGAGGCACCGGGAGAAAGAACGCGTTTTTGCAGGGCTGGGCGGGCTGGAAAGCCCAGAGCTACGGTGCTGTCCCCCACCCTTCGAACGCTAAAGCTACGGGTAGTCCCGCGCGTAATCGCTGTGAGAACAATTGAGGCAGCAGATCAGATAATGCCCTGCACGACAGTCCCTGGCTGGCCATCCAGCAGGCTGCCCGTCCCGTTCGCACGACGAAATGCCTGCTGCTCCTGCCCCAGACCAAACAGATGCAGCAGTGTCGCATGGTAATCGTAGTGGTTCACCACGTTTTCCACCGCTTTATGGCCAATTTCGTCCGTCGCCCCGTAAATGCAGCCTCCCCGAAAGCCTCCACCGGCCATCCACTGACTGAACCCGTAAGTATTGTGATCGCGGCCAATGTTCTTCTCGTTCTGAATCACCGGCAAGCGGCCCATCTCACCACCCCAGTGCACCACGGTGGTCGCCAGCAGGCCGCGTTCCTGCAGATCGCGAACCAGTGCGGCAGCCGCAGGAATCGTACGACGACACACGGCCGGCAGCCCCTTCACAATTCCACCATGATGATCCCACGTCTGATTCCCGGTATGCAGCTGCACAAATCGCACGCCACGTTCAATCAGTCGGCGTGCGATCAGGCAGCGAGTTCCATAGTCGCGAGTTTCATCGCGATCCAGTCCATACCGCTGCTGTGTGGCCTGAGTCTCCTGCGTGATGTCGAGTGCTTCACGAGCCGCCGTCTGCATGCCAGCAGCCAGCTCATAACTCTGCATCCGCGCGCTCAGGTCATGCTCGCCCGGATGCTGCTCCAGCAGCCGCGAATTTAAACGCCGCACATACCCCAGCAGCTGCTCCTGCGGCGTTCCCTTCAGTACCGCCGGCGGATCCAGATTCAGAATCCTCGGTTCCTGCGGACGCACCACCGTTCCCTGATACACCGACGGAAGCCAGCCGTTCTGCCAGTTCTCGACACCCAGCACTGGCAGTCCGCCCGGATCCGTCAGCACCAGAAATCCTGGCAGCCGGGAATTCTGACTGCCCAGACCGTACGTCAGCCAGGACCCCAAAGCCGGTCGGCCACCCAGCTGCCGCCCCGTATTCAGCGCGTTGATCGATTCACCATGATTGTTCACCCCGGTATGCATCGAACGAATCAGGCAGATTTCGTCCGCCACCTCACCCAGCGGAGCTGCCAGATCACTGAGATCCATGCCGCACTGCCCGTACTTCCGAAATCGCCATGGGCACCCAAACAGCCGGCTGCTGGCTTCCCCCGCATTGTCATACTTGATCGATCCCGTCCACGTCTGCATATGCAGCCGATTCAGTTCCGGTTTGGGATCAAAAAGGTCGATATGACTGGGACCTCCCTGCATGAACATGGAGATCATCGCAGTGGCTCGAGGCGGGGCTGCCGGAGCCTTTGGCTGCAGATCAAAAACGGCAGGCTCAAGAGCCGGCTTCGGCGGCTCTGCTGCAGCCGACTGACCACGCACCCAGGCGGCTGCCAGCCCCGCCAGCCCAAACGCCTGCTGTGCCAGCATATGACGACGTGTGAAATGCGACATCTCGCCTGCTCCCCGCTTCAACCGGCCAAACAAAGATCATTCTGCGTACAGAAAGCCGCTGGAACACAGCAGCGCGTGACACCACAACTGCAGCCGATCCACGGCAGGCTCAGCAGCTGCAGCAGGCTGCCCATCCGCCGCAGGAGCCGCTGCTGCAGCACCCGCCGCCAAAAACTCGGTCGCCTCTGCCTGCTCTGCCGCCGTCGGGCGACGACCGAACACCAGCCGCCACGCCGTTTCCGTCTGCCCTGCCTGATCCTGTGATACCTCACGCAGACGATTGGCCAGCTTGCCCGCCTGCTGGAACACAAAAGGATTATTCAGCATCAGCAAAGCCTGAGAACTGGTGGTAGACACGGCCCGGCGTTCGCAGTTTGGAGTCATCCGGGGCAAATCGAAAGGCTCCAGCACCCCCAGAGGCATGCTGCGACGCACCTGCACGTAAATGCTCCGCCGCAAGTCGGCGCCATCCAGAGCCTCCACTTTGCCTGTCGGTCGGCCGGCCGAATCACGCGTATCAATCGCAATCACATACTGCCCCACGTCATCCGGACTGACCGGCGCCGGAGGCCCTGCCAGCTTCGAATTCAGCTGTCCGCTGACCGCCAGTATGCAGTCGCGAACCGTCTCAGCCTCCAGACGTCGCAGATTCATTCGCCCCAGCAGGCGATTGTCAGGGTCCACCGCATCATGCTCGGAACGACGCACAGATACCTGACGCCATGCCTGAGTGGACAGAATCAGGCGATGCATGTGCTTCAGTGACCAGCCACTTTCCATGAATTCACTGGCGAGCCAGTCCAGCAGCTCAGGGTGCGACGGCCGCTCACCCTTAACACCAAACTCCGCCGGTGTTGCGACCAGCCCCTGGCCAAAATGCAGCATCCAGACCCGATTCATCAGCACCCTGGCCAGCAGCGGGTGCCGTCCGCTGGTCAGTGACTTCGCCCACGCCAGACGACGACCGGAGGTGGGCAGTCCCGGATCATCCTCAGCAATCACCCCTTCAGCCTCGGCCAGCACCGCCAGACCACCGGGTGCCACCTGCTGTCGCGGCTGCTGATGATCGCCTCGTGAATACAGCTGCGTCGCCGGGACCTTGCCCGGCAGCTCGGTCAGACACATCACATAATCATCGGCCGGCCGTTTTTTCTTCACTTCAGCCGTTAAATCATCCCATTTTTTGTTGAAGCCCGTCAGTCGATCAGGCAGGTACAGATACACCGAGCCACGATCGACGTTCAGGAACGGGAATTCGCGAATCAACTGCTGCTGCTCTTCCGTGCGTTTGTCCTTTGGCGTTTCACGGGCGGCCCGAGCCAGAGCCTGACGTTCCGCAGGCAGCTTCTGCAGCTCTCGCTCAAAGGTCTCCTGCACAATTCCGTCCAGCTCTGCCGTACGTTTCTTACCCGTCTCAGCAAGCTCCTGATCCACGGCAGCAGCAGCAGCTCTGGTCTCGGCGGACCACAGCGAAACCATGCGTCCTCCGGGAGCCCGCCATTCATCGAGATTCCACGCCGGTTCAAAAATCGCTCGCAATCGATAGTAGTCCACCTGACTGATCGGATCATATCTGTGATCGTGACACTGAGCGCACCCGACCGACAGTCCCAGCAGGGCGGTTGAGACAGTCTTCAGAGTTTCAGCAACAACTTCATTTCGCGCCGTCGGCTGATCCACCGAACCATCCGCCGTGCCATCAGGAGCCATCCGCAGAAAACCGGTGGCGGTCAGAGCATCAGCCTGTGCGGCAGTCAGGTTTTCATAGGGAGGTGTCAGCAGCTCGTCACCCGCCAGCTGCTCGGTCAAAAACTGATTCCACGGCTTGTCCTCATTGAGCGAGCGGATCACGTAGTCGCGATACTTCCACGCCCATGGCCGCACAGGATCTTTTTCCGTATACCCGTCACTGTCGGCGTAGCCCGCAACATCCAGCCAGTGCCGCGCCCAGCGTTCTCCATAGGTCGGTTGCGCCAGCAGCTGCTCGACCGCCGTGTTCCACGCCTCGGGCGACTGATCCGCTGTGAACTGATCAATCGCTGCTGTCACGGGCGGCAGGCCGGCCAGGTCCAGCCAAAGTCTTCGCAGCAGTGTCTCACGATCCGCTTCTGCAGCAAACTGCAAACCGTGCTGCTGCAGTCGCTGCAGCAGGAAAGCATCGATCGGATTGGCCGGGGCATTGGGCTGACCGGCAAATGGCACGGGCGGACGAACGATCGGCTGAAACGCCCAGTGACTGCGGTCTTCTTCCGTCAGCAGCAGTCCGGGAGCAGCCTGCTCAGGCTCTGCTGAACGGACTTTGGCCCCGGCCGCAATCCACTGCTGCAGCACCTGCAGATCCTGAGCCGGTACTTTTTTGTCGCCGGGAGGCATTTCCCCGCTGGTGATTCGCTGGATCAGCAGACTGGCGGCCGGGTCATGCGGCACAATGGCCGGCCCCGAATCACCGCCCTTTTGCAGCTGGCGGACAAAACGCGCATCCAGCCCGCCCTTGAATTCCGCTTCCTCCCCGTGACAGTGCCAGCACCATGTTTTGAGTACCCGGCGAGCTTCTGCCTCGAAGACCGGCTGGTCGGCTGATGACAACCGACTGTGCGTCAAAAGCATCCCGGTCAGCAGCAGAGCAGACCAGAGCCGTCCAGGAAACGGCAGCTGCGGCAGACGGATTTTGGACAGAGCACACATCAGGGAGGCTCCGAGAACAAAAGCAGAAGGCGGGGCGGGGGCCTGGCGGGAGGCCAGGGGCAGGAGAACAATGTATGTTAACGACCAAAGTTCTGCGGGGAAAAGCAGGATTCAACCAAAACCGGGCGGTTTCTGGCGGGCGAATGACGGTCCCGCTGGATATTTCCGAATCGAAGGCTCAGCAAGGCCGGATTTCGCTTGAGCAATCTGCCGAAATCGAACACTATAAACGGGAATTCTCCGCTGTTTCGGCCTGCGAAAGTCCTTTATGTCTTCCACCTGCAACATGCTGCTTCGCCGCACCCTGCTCGGCCAGGCCGGCTGTGGTTTTGGTTCACTCGCCCTGCAGGCTCTGCTGCCAAAGGCCAAAGCAGCCGACCAGACCGGCCAGCCGACGGTCAGCCAGCCGCCACTGCCCGTGCTGACTCCTCGCGCCAAACGCATCATCTTTGTGTTCATGCAGGGTGGTCCCAGCCATGTGGACTCCTTCGATTACAAACCCCAGCTCGCCGCGCGGGACGGCCAGAACATCGACTTCACCGGGGTCCGCTTCGGTGACTTCGGCAAGGTCACGCAACAGAAACTGATGAAGCCACTCTGGAAATTTCGCCCGGGAGGCCAGTCCGGCAAACTTGTCTCAGACCTGTTTCCGGAAATCCGCAGGCATGTCGATGATCTGTGCTTTCTGCACGGACTGCACACCGAAGGCGTCGCTCACGGGCCAGCCACACTGTTTCTGCACACAGGTGCCACAGTGCAGGTGCGTCCCTCGCTGGGCTCCTGGGTGCTGTACGGACTGGGTTCAGAAAACAGTGACCTGCCCGGCTTCATTTCTCTGATGCCGTCGGACGCAAATGGCGGACCACGCAACTTTAGCAACGCCTTTCTGCCAACAGTCTACCAGGGCACGCCCATCGGTCGCGCTCAGGCGGGTGGCGGCCAGATGACCATCGACCATATTCGCAGCACACAGCTGTCGCCGCAACAGCAACAGCATCGATTCAGCCTGACACAGCAGCTCAACGCCGTGCAGGCTGCCGCGGCCCAACAGGGACATGACGAAGCCGAAGCCGTTATTCGCAGTTACGAGCTGGCCTGGCGGATGCAGTCCACCGCCCCGCAGGTCATGGACCTTTCCGGTGAAACACTCGAAACACAGAAACTCTACGGGATCGGCGAAAAAGAAACGGACGAATTCGGCAAACAATGCCTGCTGGCCAGACGCCTTGCCGAATCCGGTGTCCGCTTCATCCAGGTCAACTACGCAGATCAGTCCACCAATCCGCGCTGGGACCAGCATTCCAATATGCCGCAGCATGCGATTCATGCCAAAGCCACAGACAAACCCGTGGCCGGTCTGCTGCAGGATCTAAAACAGCGCGGCCTGCTGGAAGATACTCTGGTATGGTGGGGTGGCGAATTCGGCCGGACCCCGTTTTCTCAGGGATCCGACGGACGCGATCATAATCCGCGCGGGTTCACCGTGTTCCTTGCCGGAGGTGGCGTCAAAGCCGGATTCTCATGGGGATCCACTGACGAAATCGGACATCTGGCAGTGGACGGCAAAGTGCACATGCACGACCTGCATGCCACACTCCTGTGGCTGCTGGGACTGGACCACGAACAGCTGCGTTTTCAGTACGCCGGCAGACAGTTCCGCCCCACTGATATCTACGGCGAAATCATACACGACATTTTCGCCTGATGACTGATTCGCCCTCAGACCACCCTCGCCGCACAAAACAGGCAGCCCAAAATCATGTCAAATCAACGACTCCACAACGGGCTAAGACTGCTGGCTGCCTGCCTGCTGTCGCTGCTGCCACAAACTGTTCCGGCTCAGCAGCAGCAGCAGGTCGCGAAAAATGTCCTGTTTCTGATCTCGGATGACCTGAACACACTGCTTGGATGTTACGGCGCCCGGGATATTCAGACACCCAACATCGATCGACTGGCAAAGCGATCAGTCCTGTTTCGGCATGCCTACTGTGCATTCCCGCTCTGTGGCCCCAGTCGCAACTCGATGCTGACCGGCCTGTACCCCAACAGTACGGGAATTCATGCAAACTCGCTTATCTTCCGCCAGACCATTCCGGCTCAAATCAGCCTGCCCCAGGCGTTTCGACAGCAGGGCTGGCTGGCCGGTCGGATCGGCAAACTGTATCACTACAACGTGCCCAATTCGATTGGGACGGATGGACACGACGATCCCGCCTCGTGGGAACTGGAACTGAATCCCGCCGGCGTCGATCGCACGAGGGAACACCCGCTGATCACCTCGCTGGTGCCCAACCAGTTCGGCGGTATGCTCAGCTGGCACGCTTCACAGCACCCGGACGAACTGCACACCGATGCATTGCTGGCAAATGACGCCGACTGGGTTCTGGAACGCTGCGCGAAACGCCCCGAACGTCCGTTTTTCCTGTCTGTTGGCTTCTTTCGCCCGCATACTCCTTATGTCGCCCCCCAAAGCTGGTTTGACATGTACCCGGCGGACCGCATGCCGGTTGTCACCGGACTGGAAAAAGATCTGCAGGACATCCCTGAAGCGGCCCTCGAAAGCCAGGTCAAAGCCCAGCTCAGCATGACCGAACAGCAGAAGCGTCAGGCACGCCAGGCGTATCAGGCCTGCATCAGTTTCATGGATGCTCAGGTCGGCAAAGTTCTCGATGCACTCGATCGACATGGACTGACCGACAAGACTGTGATCGTGTTTACCAGTGACCATGGTTATCACCTTGGTGAACACAGCCTGTGGCAAAAACGCAGCTTGTTTGAAGAGAGCGCCAGGGTACCGCTGCTGATCGCCGCACCTGGCTTTCAGCAGGGAAAGATCTGTGAATCACCCGTTTCTCACGTGGACCTGTACCCCACACTGACAGAACTGTGCGGCGTCCAGCCGCCAGCCGGCCTGCAGGGACAAAGCCTGGTTCCCATGCTGCGGGACGTCACACAGCCTGGCCGCAACTGGGCCCTGACGCAGGTCCAGCGAGGCAATGCGGGAACGAACGCCAACAGCAAACAGCCCCGACCGGATTCCCGTTATTTCGGCTACAGCCTGCGAACCGGACGCTGGCGATACACCGAATGGGACGGTGGCGCCAAAGGACGCGAACTCTACGATCACACCAGTGATCCGCAGGAACTGACCAACCTCGCAGAACAGCAACAGCATGCTGAAACTGTGACCGAATTGTCAGCACTGCTGAAAACGGCAGTGGCCGGGACTCTGCCTGCCGATGGAAAGATTCCCGAAGTACAGCCCGGAGTGTGGGCACCGCAGCTGCTCGATCCCTGATCGACTCACTGCACCTCAGGCAAGCTCAGCCAGAAAGCTGCGGACGCCACGATTGAAGCTGCCATAACTGACAATTGCGACATTCAGACCTGTTGCCGGATACAATCGCAGAACCCGCCCGACAGCTGAAAAAATCCACGCCCGGTCGTTTCCAAATACACCGCCCCCCAGCAGCAGCACCGCAAAGGAGACCCAAAGCTGCGGCGAATGCCGCGAATAGGCAACCGGCAGCGCTGAACAATAAGCCTGACTGACAATCTGCAACGCCTGCCCGTGCGTCACCTGAGTATCCAGCTGCAGCCCAATACGCAGAGCCTGCCTAAGCACATCTCGCTGCGATTCATCCAGCGCCGACAAACGCTGCCCGATCTCTGCCAGACCACTGGCCGAAGGCAAGGCATACCCGTTGGTCATACACCACAGACGCTGCTGTGTATTGCCCAGCAACACCCCGATGTCAGCCAGACAGTCGATCTGATTGTCGCTGGATTGCCCGCTGCGGCCATTAACGCTGGCAAAGTAGTTTCGATAGATTGTTCCGGCCCCGGCAGCAACCGCACAGGCCGGCCGCGATCTGCAAACGGCTGCGATTGTTGCCGCAGCTCAGCCAGCGATGGAATCACCAGTGTGCCGCACCGCCACGAACCCCCGTTGGCTCGCGAATGCAGCCGATCGGCTTCCACCCACAGCTGCTTCCGTACATCATCCGGCGAAGTCTCAAGACACCCCGTCAGCTCGGTGAACCATGTCATGCTCGAACCCATCAGACTGAACCGACAAGACACCGCGCAAAAAACAGCTGATGTCAGGGAGCATTGAAGACCGTTGCTGTGCCGTCACCTGACGCCACGATTATCTGGCGACCGTCAGGAGAATACTTCGCCGTGTTGCCAATCTGCCCCACCTTCCGCTCGTGCACCAGTGCACCGTCTCCAGTGTTCCAAATTCTCAGCTGACCGGCGTAGCCAAACGAAAGCACGCGGTTTCCATCCGGACTGAAAGCCACCGAATGCACATAATCCGTGTGCCCGGACAATGTGCGAACCTCCGCGCCACTGCCCACATCCACCAAATGCACCTTTCGATCGGCACCCGCCGCCGCCAGCAAAGTCCCCGCGGGATGCAAAGCCACCGAATACATCGTTTGCTCGTACGAAATCACCTGCTTGAGCTGCCGACCACCCGGCACATCCCACAAACGTAGAGTCCCGTCAGCCCCCGATGATACCGCGAAAGCCTCATCCGCACTCAGCGTCACGGCATGCACAGCTCCCTGATGACCAGTCAGCGAAAATCGCTGCTGACCCGTCACGTTGTCCCACACTCGCACCGTCTGATCAGCACTGCAGGACACCACCAGACTGCCGCTGGCATTCACAGCCAGACCATAAACCGCACCACCATGCTGGAACTGCCGTCGCGGCTCCGGACTGGCACAGGCCCACTCGTCCACTCGACCGTTCGCCAGGGCCGTCAGCAGCCGTCGTCCATCCGCCGAAAACGCCAGACGCTGCACCGGTGCCTCACACTCAATCCGCTGCCAGACCGTCAGTTCCAGCGGCGGCTGCACTGCTGCCGGAGTCGGACCGCAGATCGTGACAATGTTGCCCGCAGATACCGCCAAACGACGATTGTCCGCACTCCACTGCAGCTGACTAACAGCCCCCTCAAGAGCCAGCGACTGCAGCGGCTTCATCCCGTCATTCGGATTCCACAGCTGCAACTGCCCCTGCTCCGTCCCGGTGGCCAGCCGCTGCTGATCAACTCGCACCGATATGGCCGTGAACGGAGCTTCAGCTGCCGCAAACACCCGCTCTTCGGCCGCAGTCGTGGCATTCAACTGGACCAGTGTCCCATTTTCACGAACAACCAGCAGAGAAGCAGCGTTGTTCAACGATGCCAGACTGCGGACTTTTCCAGACTGCAGCCCCACGGCACGCAAAGCTGCCAGCTTCTGCAGCCACAGGCTGCCGTCTCCGCCAGCCGAGATCAGGCTTAGATTGTCAGCCAAAAATCGCACTGACGCCACACCCTGCGCGGCGACATGCTCAGCAAAGGACTCCAGCAGCAATCCGGTTGCTGTGTCCCAGACTCGCACCTGTCCGTCTGCTCCGCACGCGGCCACACGCGTCCCGTCCGCATTCAGCGTCACACTGCGGACTCCCTGCGCCGGCTGGCAGTCTGGCAATGCACTGCCATCCGACTTCCAGAGCCGCACCAGACCGTCAGCACATGCCGCTGACAAAATCTGTCCATTACCGGATACCGCCAGCTCAGTGACAGGCTGCCCGGCCGCCATCACTCGCACCTGCTCCCCATTCCCCAGATTCCACTGGCGAATCTGCCCGTCCGCTCCCGCAGCATACAGGTGCTGCTGGTCGGGGGACATGGCCAGCACGCTCGCACCCGCCGGCATTTCCCACAGCCGCAGTAAACTGCGCTGTAACAGCTGCGGTTCGTTCGCCCCGGTTACCCCCAGCACCTGCGTCTGATCACCAGCCAGCCAGTCGGCCGACTGCACGGTTACAGCCGCTGGAATCTGCTCCTGCACCCGCCCCGTTTCCGCAGCTCGCACCTGCACCCAGGGCTGATTCAAACACACCAGCAGCAGTCGCCCCTCACGATCCCATTTTGCAGATGTCAGACCAGGGACAGCAGGCAGCGATCGCAGCCCGGACAAATCGGCATTGAACTGATGAATCATTCCGTTGTCCGATACTGCCAGCAGCATTTTTCCCGACACGGCGGTTTCCACAGAACGCAGCGCTCCGCCCGGCGAGCCCGTGCTGCCGGCCAAAGTTCCGTCCCACTGCAGTCGATGCAAACGAGTCCCCGAAGCCGGCAGCAGCACAAGGCCATGCTCCTGAGAAATTCGCCTGATTTGAGCAATCACTTCGTTATCCGGAGCTCGATACTCCCATGCCGGCATCGGTGCCGCCTCGCCAGCAGCCGGTTTCTGCTTCGGCAATGGCAACTTCCAGCCTCGCACCAGACCATCAGCACCAGCGGTTACCAGCAGGCTGCTGTCTGCTGAAAAAGCCAGCCCCTGCACCGCGCCGCCGTGAGCCGCCACAAACCCCTCCACCGCTGCATTCGCCGGATTCCAGATCCACACCACTCCCTCTGCATCACCGCTGGCGACCAGCGATTCATCTGCACGCAAAGCCACAGCTCGCACAGGCTGGGCATGCTGAGTAAACTGCTGCTGAGCTCCGCCACCCGCCCCCCACACCCGCACAACCTTGTCATCCGACCACGTCAGCCCCCACTGACCATTCGCAGCCGACTGTACGCCACGCACCGGCCCGGAGTGACCAGGCAGTGGCTTCGCAGCCGCCGGCTGTTTCCAAAAACGCACCACACCATCAGCCCCGGAACTGGCGAAACGCTGAGCATCCGCGTGCACGGCCACATCGGTCACCAGACCGTCATGGCCCGCCACCCTGCCTGTAACTGCCGCATCACCAACATTCGCCAGACGCACTTCACCATTGGCCGCACCAGCTGCCAGCCAGGCAGCATTCGGTGAAATTGCGAGGCGATTCAGATCATTTCCGGCCAGCGGAAACTCACGCAACTGCTCACCCGTCTGCAGATTGAACAGACGCAGCGGCTGTCCCGTCGCGAGAGCAACAGCCTGATTCTGCCCCGGCACCACAGTCAACATCAGTCCGGCAGCATTCAGGGCTGCCAGCTTGCGCGGTGGAACAGCAGGCAGCTGCCAGTGTCTCAACACACCATCGTCACCCACAGACAACAACGGCGCGTTGCCAGCCGGCAGCAGCAGCTGACTGATCAGCCCGGAATTTCCCAGCAGGCGAGAAATCGGCTGATCCAGATCCGGCGACCAGATCAGCATCCGACCAGTGGCGTCAGCACTGGCCAGCACACTGCCGTCCGGCCGAATGGCAACAGCCTGCACCGGTGCCGCGTGGCCACTGCGGGCCACACGCTGCAGCCCCGCTGCCGTGCTGGATGGAATCAGCTGTAAACTATTGTCCTGCAGACCAGCCAGCAACAACAGACCATCGGGACTTAATACAGCGGTGTGCAGCGGCACCGTCGGCTCGGTCAGCCGCTTGACAGGGCTCCGCAGCGGCAGATCCCAGATCCGAATGGTGTTATCCTGAGCCCCCGTCGCGAGTGTCTGGCCGTCGCCGCTGGCTGCCAGCGTGTAGAGCGGGCCGGTATGCTGAGTCATCGTCTGCAGCAATTTACCGGAACGCGCGTCCCATAACATGGCCAGCTGGTCAGTCGACGCCGTCACAACCCGCTCAGGGTCGCCGGCGAAAGCAGCCGCCATCACGGCACCATTATGCCCCTTCAGCACGACCGGTTCCTGCGCCGCCGCAGACAGGCTGCACGCCAGCCATGACAGCAGAACAAAATAATTCAGACTCTGTGAGCACGACTGCTGCCGCATAACACACCTGCCACGCTGAAATTCCACGGAACTTCTGTTTCCGGCATTCTGGGAAAGCACACGCAGCAACGCAACCGGACAGGCCGTCTTGCGGGAATCTGCCCGGCAAACTAATCTGCGGCAATTCCTGCCGAAATGCAGGTGCTGCGGCAGTGAATGCGGGTTTCCAGGGATGGGTAACACCGACTGCTGACAGGTAAAAAGGCGGAAAACAGGGAAGTTTTCAATGTCCACGGTCATGGCCGCACTGCTGGTGACACTGCTGACCAGCTGCCTCACGTCGGCCGTGTCGCACCAGTTCACAATTGTCGGCGGTGCCGCTGCAGCAGTCGCCTATACCGTGGCAGCACTGATCAGCCCGCGAGCCAGACTGCACCCGGTCTTTCTGTTCTGTGCCGCTTCACTGACCGTCATCGTCCTCGTGTCGTCGGAAATCAACACGAACGACATGCCCGGAACGATCCATATTTTTTCCTGCTACATCGCCACACTGGCGCTGGCAGTATCAACCCCCGACCTCTCGAAATTCTGTCGCTGGGTTATTTTCTGCAACAACATCCTGCTGACATTTTTTGTGCTTGCACAGGTTCTGCGAAATCCCAGCCTGAAGGCCTGGTCCATCGAAAACCCCTCGGGGGCTTCCAATCTGATGGCCGCTCAGATCAACATGACACTGCCCTTCGTGCTGATGAAGATTCATGACTCAAAAGAACAGCGCAAACTGCTGTGGATCATGCTGCTGGGACTGAACTGCACAGCCGTCATGGCAATCATGTCCCGAAATGGCCTGGGAACCATGCTGATCATCCTGACCCTGTACACCCTGTTCAACCACAAATCGCTCTCGGTATTTCTGGTCAGCAGTATTCTGCTGTTGATGAGATTCCTCGATGAGATCATGCAGATTCAGTTCATTCATCTGCTGCTGATCCGCTTCCGCATCATTGGCTATAAGTCAATGGCACCCAGATCGCTGATCTGGGAAATCGCCTTCCACCACATTCGCGAAAATCCGTGGCTGGGAGTCGGTCCGGGGCGCCCCCGCAAATATCTGGAAGTCATCGATATCTACCATGCCCACAACGACATCATTCAGGTGGCAATGGAAACCGGGCTGCTCTCGTCCGCCCTCTACACCCTGATGATCGGACTGCTGCTGACAATGACACTCCGCAGCCTGCGTCGCGACCGCCGCACATTCATGGCCTGCCTGCCGGTGCTGGCCTACTTCGCCTATTCATGGACCGGTTGCCCGCTGGGACTGCCTCCCGCCACGCTGCTGCTGGCTGTCTGCGTGAATGAAGCCCGGCTGCAGTTCGCCAGTCGCAGCACTGCAGAACAATCCCGGTCGCCGCGCCCCCAGTTCCCTCAGACTCGGTCCACTGCCGCTCTGCCACCAATCCCCGTCAGACTCAAAACACAACTCTAGAAACACTGGGAAGTGTCATGCCACGCCGTCCGATCCCCGTGTTCGTAGTCGGTTGCGGTCGCTCCGGAACCACCGTCACAGCACGACTGCTGAATCATTTGCCCGGCGTCCATATCGCCAAGGAGACCGGGTACCTCAATCAGCACCTGCCGCTGCTGCAGCAGATCAATGGCTCTGAAGTTCCCGAACAACTGCTGCTGGTGGTCAATTCGTGGCTGCAGACAAACGACTGGACCGGGCGCGCCAGTGCCCCAGGTTTCGCAGATTTCTGCCGCAGGCACAATCTGTCCGGCGCACCAGCCTTCATTCACTACGTCTGGTCCCTCGACTGCCCGCAGCCCTTTGAACAGCTGCAGTTCATCGGCGACAATACCCCCCTCTACACTCTCTCAATCCCCGAAATCAAACAACTGCTGCCCGAAGCACGCTTTATTCATGTCGTACGTGACCCACGCGACGTGGTCTGCTCCACGCTCAAAATGCGATTCGGAGCATTCGATGCCACCGTGGCCGCCATGGAATGGCACATCACAATCGGCGCATGGCTGATGGCTGAACGCTGGCTGCCAGCCGAGGACCGCCTTGAATTCCGTTATGAAGACCTGTGCGTCAACCCGGAGCATGCCTTTGCCCGAGTCGCCGGGTTCCTCGGCTTCCCCGCCGCTGACGCAGGCAGAGCACTGCAGGAACACGCCGCCGGCGGACGCAAAGGCCAAACAGGCTTCGAAGCCGTCGCCTCACAGGCTCATCACACTCGCATCGCAGAGCCACTCAGCCCCAGTCGCGTCGGTCGATACAAACAGGAACTGACAGTCGCTCAGCTGCAGGCCGTGGAAGAACAAACCTGCGGCGGAATGCTGGCCTGCGGTTATCAGCCCGAACAAATGCGACTGCACCCGCTGGCCCGCGAAGATCGACCACTACTGCTGCGGGCACTGCTCCGAGATCTGTGGGGACGCTTCCGGAATCGACTCACTCGCAACCCACGAAACTCAGCCAAACGTCGCGGTTAACACAGAATGCTGCCCAATAGCCAGCCCATCCCTTGCGGTTGATGTCGCCCCCAGGTAGAACAAAACCACGCGAATCTCACTCACACCACTGCCACCTCCCTAACCACTTTTGCTCGGAACTCTGCACATGCGATATCCTCTCGCCCTGCCTGCACGCCAGTACGGCTTCATATTCACCGCACTGCTGACAGCCGCACTCACACCCGAACTGCCAGCCGGACCACCGGAACAGCTGCAAAAAAATCTCATATTTCTCGCCCCTTTCGATGCCTCCATGGATGCCGTCATCGGGCAGGACAAAACCATCCACACCGCAGACAACCTGGACCGCAAAGTGATCACTCCCGGCAACTCCCGCGATGATGTCAGCCTCGCACCAAAGGCCGGCAAGTACGGCGGAGCACTCCGGTTTGTCACCAGTGAATCACCAAAAGTCACCCTGTTCCGCGGCGTCAATGCCGGATACTCACCAGCGAACTGGTCCGGTACCGTGTCGTTCTGGCTTAAACTTACGCCCGATCAGGATCTGAAGCCCGGCTACTGCGACCCCATCCAGATCACAGACAAAACGTGGAATGACGCTTCGTTTTTTGTTGACTTCGACAAGGATCTGCCACGAGTCTTCCGTCTGGGTGTCTTTTCCAACTACAAATCATGGAACCCTAAAGACACCGCCTGGGAAAAAATCGAACCTCGCGATCGCCCCATGGTGCCGGTCGCCAAACCGCCGTTTTCCCGCGACACATGGACTCACGTCGCATGGACATTCAGCAACTTCAATACCACGGACAATTCCGCCGGAACCGCCACCCTGTACCTGAACGGTAAATCTCAGGGCAGCCTCAAAGCCCCCCAAACTTACACGTGGGATCCCGAAAAAGCTGTCATCATGCTGGGCATCGCCTACACCGGTGACTTCGATGAACTGGCCATCTTCAATCGCGCTCTCAGTGATGCCGAAATTCAGACCCTGCACCAGCTGCCGGCCGGACTCAGCCCGTAATCGCTGTTGCCGTCTGCCGCAACTGCTCCACCGCGTTCTCAGGGCTCTGCACGAACAGCACCATCGTGCGAGCCCCCGGGTCATGGTCAGGATATGACCACGGCGGCTGCAGCTGTTCCGCACGCCGCAGCTGCAGGTGCGCAAAACACTCTCCCAGGACACCACAACCACTGTCCAGCCGACGAAAACTGACTGCCCCCAGCTGCAGTGGCTGCTTCAAAAACTCAGTAAACTCAGCAGCACCCGCCAGCTCAGGTACCAATTCCACGCTCACACAAAACTGCGGAACACTCAGCCGTTGCCACAACTGAGCAATCGACTGCTCAAGTACCGGATGCAGCATCTCACCAGCCACCTCCACTGCCGACGACAATACAAATCGACGCAGCCACATCGCCGGATGCGGGACGATCAGACGCGACTCCCACTGCACATGCTGACCAAACAGCAGCAGATCCAGATCCAGCGTTCTGGGCCCCCATCGCTGCAGTCGCTCACGACCACAATCCGACTCAATCGCCTGCAGCCGACTTAATAACTGCAGCGGGCTCCCCGAAAAATCCAGCACCGCAGCGGCATTCAAAAAACCGCCGCCCGACTGCTCGCCCACAGCCCGCGTCTCGAAGTTCCTGCTTACCGCCAGCACACGATCGTCGCCGACGTGAAGCTGTTCCAGAGCCTTCTGAAAGAGCAACTCAGAGCTGCCCAGATTTCCGCCCAGCGCGATCAGACAGACAGTCATGCTCGCAGCCCTGCCAATAACAGTCAGAAGATGCCCAGTTGATCGCGGGCTTCGTCAGTCATGCGAGCCGGAGTCCAGGGTGGAGACAGCGTGATCGTAATCGCAGCCTCGTCCACATCCTCCAGACGCTCCAGCGCCATCTTCGCCTGCTGCACAATCTGCGGTCCAGCCGGACAGGCCGGGCTGGTCAACGTCATCTCGACCGCAACCTTCCGATCCGTCTGGTTGATCGAATAGACCAGTCCCAGATCCACCACATTCACCATCAGCTCCGGGTCAATCACCTGCCGCAAAGCTTCTATGAGTTCTGCATCTGTTGCCATCTCAAGACTCTTTCTTCACTCGACCAGCAGACCCGACTGCCTTCAGGGACCAGCCCACACGGCCCCGTCCCGAACCTCCACCCGAAACACCCGAATCGACTGCGTCGCCGGCATGCACAAGGCCTTGCCAGTCTGCAGGTCAAACCGAGCATTATGGCGCGGGCACACAATGCTGCAGCCACTCAACTCACCTGTGGTCAGCGGCTGGCCGTCATGAGTACACACGTCTTCGATCACATGCCACGCATCAGCAAGGCGAATCACCAGCGCCGGAGTATCATCCACAAACACACTTCGCCGCTCGCCAGACTGCAGCTCGTCAACACCAATCAGTCGTTCCATTTCAGTACTCGTCCTCTTCAGCACCGTGCAGGTGATCAGCCGCCACAGCTTCAATTCCCAGCTTCGCCTGCACTGTTCGACTCAGCGTCTCCCGCACGACCTCAATCGGAATCCGATCGTAAATCTGCTGGAAAAATCCCTCCACAATCATGTGCATCGCTTCGCGTCGACTGATCCCGCGACTCATACAGTACAGGATCTGATCGCGATCCACCCGCCCGGTCGTGGCACCATGAGTACAACGGACATCGTCCGCCTCAATCTCCAGACCCGGAATGGAATCACAGCGAGCATCCTCGCTGAGCATCAGCGCGTCACTGCGCTGGTAACCGTCCGTTTGCTGAGCCGCAGCATCAACCTTGATCATACCACGCCAGATCACACGGGATTCATCCCGCAGAACCTCGCGATACAGAAGATCACTGTGAGTCCCCTGCTGGCGATGATGCTGCTGAGTATAATAGCTGATTTTCTGGCGATCGCTGGCAAATGTCACACCATTCACTTCAGCCGTCGAACCGCGCCCGTCCAGGTTAATGTCCTGATGAATATGAGCCGTGCGACTGCCCAGACCAACCACCGTCCACTGCAGCGTTGCATTCGCATCCACACAGCCGGCCTGATGCGCCAGATGCCACGTCTTCTGATTCCAGTTCTGCAGCTGCACATACCGCAGACAGGCGTTACGCCCCACAATCAACTCCACACACCCCACATGCAGACCAGCAGTGTCAGATCCGGCCGAAGCCGTTTCTTCAAGCAGGGTGGCTCGAGCACCGTCTTCCAGAATTATCAGAGTGTGACTGAAGTCGGCAGTACCGTCGTGACTGTGAGCAATCAGGCTGTGCAGCGGCAACTGCACCTCCACGTTCCGCGGCACATACAACACCGTACCGCTGGTCCAGAAAGCCGCATGCCAGGCAGCGAAACGGTCGGCATCCGAGCGCACAGCGCGCTTCATGAAATATGGTTCCAGCAGTTCACGATGGCTTTGCAGCAGCTCCTGCAGACCACCGAAAAGCACTCCCTGAGCAGCAATCTCGGGGGACACACGAGAACTGGTGACGTGACCATCCACATGAGCTATCGCGCCACCAAATTCCGTTCGACCACTCAGCAGAGTAGCTATGCCACCCGCATCCGGAGCCGTCACAGCGGGGCGAAACCTTGACGCATTAAACGTCCGCAAGTCCAGACGACGAAATTCCTCCGGATCCAGCTCCTGCTGCAACAACTGCTGGTAAACAGAAAAGGCCTGCCGACGAGCCTGAGTCATCCACTGCGGCTCTACTCGCGCCGCCAGAAACTCCTCAAACATCGCGGCGCTGTAACCAGCCCGGGAATGATCTGCCACCGCCACCGTCATAACTGCTTCCCACAGAAACACTTCCGGACACCGCACAACCCGAACCGGCCTTAACCCACTGAACCTTCCATCTGCAGTTCAATCAGCCGGTTCAGTTCCACCGCATATTCCATCGGCAGCTCCTTCACCAGCGGCTCCACGAAGCCCGTCACAATCATCGCTGATGCCTCCGCCTCAGTCAGACCACGACTCATCAGGTAAAACAACTGCTCCTCAGCAATCTTCGAAACACTGGCCTCGTGCTCAATCGCCACATTCTGCTCTTCCACCTCAATGTACGGGTACGTGTCACTGCGGCTGGACGGATCCAGAATCAACGCGTCGCACACAACATTCGACCGACAGTTCACTGCGTCCTTGTGCACCTTCACCAGACCACGATAACTGGAGCGACCGCCGTTTTTGGAAATGCTCTTGCTGATAATGCGACTGGATGTGTTCGGAGCACAGTGAACCATCTTGGCCCCCGCATCCTGATGCTGGCCTTCACCGGCAAAAGCGATCGAAAGCGTCTCTCCGCGAGCCCCCGGTTCCATCAGCCAGATGGCCGGATACTTCATCGTCAGCTTCGAACCCAGATTGCCGTCAATCCACTCCATCAGCGAATCGCCATAAGCCATGGCACGCTTCGTCACCAGATTGTAGACGTTGTTCGACCAGTTCTGGATCGTCGTGTAACGGCAGCGAGCCCCCCGCTTCACGATGATTTCCACCACCGCCGAATGCAGACTGTCACTGCTGTAAGTCGGAGCCGTACAGCCCTCGACATAGTGCACCGACGCGCCCTCGTCAACAATGATCAGAGTTCGCTCGAACTGACCCATGTTCTGGCTGTTGATCCGGAAGTATGCCTGCAGCGGAAAATCAATCTGCACGCCCTTCGGCACGTAAATGAACGAACCGCCGGACCACACGGCCGAATTCAGAGCCGCAAATTTGTTGTCCCCAGGCGGAATCACCGTACCAAAGTACTCGCGAAACAGCTCCGGATGCTCCTGCAGCGCAGAATCCGTGTCCGTGAAAATCACACCCTGCTTCGCCAGGTCCTCACGCAGACTGCCATACACAACCTCAGACTCATACTGCGCCTTCACCCCCGCCAGATACTTCTTCTCCGCCTCCGGAATACCCAGCCGGTCATACGTGCGGCGAATGTCCTCCGGCACGTCGTCCCATGACTTGCCCTGCTCGTTCGCCGCCTTCATGTAGTAATAAATCTCGTCGAAAATCAACTCAGACATGTCGCCGCCCCAGGACGGCATCGGACGAGATTCAAAGATCTCCAGCGACTTCAGGCGGAATTCACGCATCCACTGCGGCTCTCGCTTCATCTCGGAAATCTGAGCGACGATCTGAGCATCCAGACCCTTGCGGCTCTTGAATGCGTAGTAGTCCGTCGAATCGTGAAAGCCATATTTGTAGGCTCCGATTTCAACGTCAGATTTTACAGGAGTATCCGTCGACATGGCTTTGATCCCGTCAGAATAAAGCGAGTTCAGCAGTCAAAGTTTTAAAGAAATCAGCCGGCGGCCGCAGCATGAGTCGGCTCGGGAGCCGCATCCGGATGACGAGCACGCACGTCGGCATAACCTCGGGCATGCAGTTCATGAGCCAGCTCAGAACCACCCGTTTCCACAATCCGGCCACCCAGCATCACATGCACAAACTGCGGTGGATTGAACTCCAGCAGACGCTCGTGGTGAGTGATGATCAGGACGCCCATCTGCGGCCCCGACAGCTTCGCCAGACCCTCACTCACAACTCGCACAGCGTCACTGTCCAGCCCGCTGTCCGTCTCGTCCAGAATCGCAAATCGCGGCTGCAGCATCGCCAGCTGCAAAATCTCCATCCGCTTCTTCTCACCACCCGAAAAACCGTCGTTGAGATACCTGCGAGCAAACTCGTGGTCCATCCCAAGTTCCGTCATACGCTCACGGATTTCCTTGCGGAACTCACGCATGCCAATCAGACCCTCGCCCTCCTTGCGATCAGGATTGCGAATATTCGACACCGCATGCCGGAGAAAGTCTGCGACCTTCACACCAGGTATCACCACCGGATACTGGAAAGCCAGAAACAGGCCCAGACGCGCCCTGGCGTCAGCCTCAAACTCTGAAATGTTCACCCCGTCAATCTCAATCGAACCGGAAGTGATCGAGTAATTCGGGTGGCCGGCCAGTGCGTATGCCAGCGTACTTTTGCCCGACCCGTTCGGGCCCATCAGAGCATGCACTTCACCCTGGCGAATCTGCATGTTCACGCCACGCAGAATCGGAGTCTCACCCACGGAGACATGCAGATCGGTGATTTTCAAAACGCTGGTCATAACCAAACAGCTTCCCGTTGATGATCAAAACAGCGAACTCGCTGCCCGCACGGACAGCCGCAGTTTTGAAGCTCAGTTTTCAGATTCAGTCAGTATTCACCGCAACACAACGCCAACCGACCGATGCAACCCGGCCGATTCAGCCCGGTGGTGGCACACCAGGCACGCCCGAGCATGCTCAGACGTTCAGAGCAGAAAAGCCGGAATGATGCGGCACCGGAAGGACAGTCTCACCGCGAGTTACCTTGCGGGCCTTGATCTTGTCCTGGATTCGCATCAGACCTTCCAGCAGAGCCTCTGGACGCGGAGGACAGCCGGGGACGTACACGTCCACCGGTACCACCAGATCCACACCCTTCACGACATGGTACCCGTGCTTGAAATACGGGCCGCCACCCACGGTGCAGGCACCCATCGCAATCACGTACTTCGGATCCGGCATCTGCTCGTACAGACGACGAACTCGACTGGCCATCTTGAAAGTGACCGTTCCAGCCACAATCATCAGGTCAGCCTGACGCGGCGTGGCACGGAACGCACCAGCACCAAAGCGGTCAATGTCATACTTGCTGGCACCAACAGCCATCATCTCAATGGCACAGCACGCCAGACCGAATGTCATCGGCCAGATACTGGACTGTTGTCCCCAGTTCAAAGCCTGCTCGATCGTTGTGGTGATCACGTTCTCTTCGAAGCGACCTTCAATCCACGTCATCGTAGTTCTTCCTTTACTGTGTTGCGCACTGACTGAATCCCACAGCCTGCCACGGCTACGGAAAGTGCAGCCCGCACTCTACCAACACACCCAATTCCTGCAATCACCAACCCGGCCAACCCGGAACTTTCCAAACCGTGATCGAAAACTTTACACCGTCGGAACGTTCAAAACCTGAAACTCACAACAGCCATGCCCGTCACGGCACCGCGAACGAACCTCAACAGGAGCCCCTAAAACCTGCTCCAAAACCTGACGCTCCACCTGACAAATCGCATCATCCACCTCCGCCAGCATCGGAAACGGACAGGATGTCTCACGCAGAATCCTCAATCCGCCCTGGTGGTCCGACTCCACGTTAAAACCACTGGATTTCATCTCACTGGCCAGCAGGTCCAGACGGTCGTCCAGGTTCTCACAACTGCCCAGCTGCCGCCGAAATCGCTCAGCCAGCACGTCCCGAACACGCCCCAGCAGCCGAACCCGCACACCCTCGTCCTCAAACCCCGTGATCGCCTCCCACAACACAACCGCCAGCTGCCGGTAGTTTTCACCCAGAGCATGCAAACCCTCGGCCGTCACACGATACACATTCCGCGGACGACCACGGCTTTGACCCTGCAGGTCCGACAAAATCAAACCCGACGCCTCCAGACGCGAAATCCGCTGCCGGATGGCCGTTCGAGTCACCCCGAGCAGATCACATAAGGACTGCACATCCGCACCGTCAGACTGGTGCAGATACTCAAGAATCTCGCGATCCCGAGTGTCGATGGCGGCCACTGCTGCAATCCCCGATAAACCACAAACCTGCGTAGAGCACACGCAGCCGAATGCTATCGACCAAAACATTTTTGGCAATTATAAATGCCAAAAATGGCAGCGATTGAGACATCGTCTCACAGGCGAGTTGCCAGGGACGGGAATTGTGGTCAGCCCTGAGCCCTCACGGAGTCGACAGGAGCCGAAATATTTACGGCCCGACCGTGCCGGCGCTGCAGACAGGCTTCCACAAAATCCCGGAATAACGGATGCGGCCTGTTCGGCTTCGACTTGAACTCAGGGTGATACTGCACGGCCACAAACCACGGATGACCCGCCAGCTCAACAATCTCCACCAGACCACCATCCGGACTGGTTCCCGCAATGTTCATCCCCGACTCCACAAATTCCTTCCGATACTCCGGATTGAATTCGTAACGATGCCGATGACGCTCGCTGATTTCAGCCGCAGCATAGGCTTTGGCAGCGCGAGTTTCAGGGACCAGCACACAGGGCTGAGCCCCCAGACGCATGGTACCGCCCTTGCGATTGACCGTTTTCTGCCCCTCCAGCAGACAGATCACCGGGTGCGGACTGTCAGCCGCAAACTCGGTACTGTTCGCGTCCTTCAAATCCAGCACATTTCGAGCGAACTCGATCACCGCACACTGCATGCCAAGGCAAATGCCAAAGAACGGTATCTCTGACTGTCGCGCATACTGGATGGCCTGAATCTTGCCCTCAATGCCGCGCATCCCAAAACCACCCGGCACCAGCACGCCGTCTACGCCCTTCAGAGCCAGCTCCGGCCCATGCCGCTCCAGCTCTTCTGCTTCAATCCGCTTGACGTTGATCTGAGTCGAAAAGCTGAAACCAGCGTGATCCAGAGATTCGTAAATGGACTTGTAAGCATCACGATGCTCAATGTACTTGCCCACAACCGCTATCGTCACCTCGTGCTGCGGATTGCGAATCCGATGCACCAGTTCCTGGTAATCACCCATCTGCAAAGGATCAGCCTTCAGACTGAGCTTCTGACAGATCAGGTCGTCTATCCCGTGGTCCACCAGACCAACCGGCACTTCGTAGATCGAAAATTCCGTATCAACCTCCTCGATCACCGCCTTCTTTTCAACATTGCAGAACAACGCAATCTTGTCCGTGTGCTCGCGGCCAATCGACTTCTCAGTACGCACAATCAGAATGTCAGGCTGAATCCCAATTTCACGCAGCTGCTGCACACTGTGCTGCGTCGGCTTCGTTTTGGCCTCGCGAGCAGCCTTGAGGTAGGGAACCAGTGTCAGGTGAATGAACAGACAGCGGTCCTTGCCAATATCCAGAGGAATCTGACGAATCGCCTCCAGAAACGGCAGACCCTCAATGTCCCCGACGGTCCCGCCCAGTTCAGTGATCACAACGTCCACACCCGGCTCAGCCAGCCCCAGGATCGCCGCTTTGATCTCGTCCGTAATGTGCGGCACAACCTGCACCGTACGGCCCAGATACACTCCGCGACGCTCTTTATCGATCACCGAAGAATAAATCTGCCCCGTCGTGTAATTGGAACGACGATTCAGTTCGCCCGTCGTAAATCGCTCGTAATGACCCAGATCCAGGTCCGTTTCTGAACCGTCGTCCAGCACATAAACCTCACCATGCTGGTACGGACTCATCGTGCCCGGATCCACGTTCAGGTAGGGATCAAGCTTTTGCATCCGCACCTTCAGACCACGACGCTCCAGCAGCATCCCAATCGATGCCGACGTGAGCCCCTTGCCCAGTGAACTGACAACACCGCCCGTGACAAAAATGTGACGACTCATGTAACCGTCCGTGCACGCACTGAAGTTTCCCGGTTGACCAGCAAGGTGCGATTCTTAACGGGATTCTCACCCGGTCTCAATCAACCCGCAGGCAAATCCAGGGATCGGGGGCCGGATTCCCTCTCTCAAGCCCAGCCAAATCCCCCACATCTCCCCCCCGCCTCCCGTCAGCAACACCCGTTTTCACAGTCACGGCACGCCGTTTGTACCAGACACCTGCTGCACCCCACTCCACAGCCAAAACCCAACAAACACTGACAGCATGTACACATATTGTGTTTTGCGGCAAACGCAGCGGTCCTGACGACCCTGCACAGTTTTCCCGACCGTTGCCACAGTTCGCCGTAATGACGCAGTCCGATTGTATGGAATACAGCGAAGGGAGGGACTGTGGAGTTCTTTCTACATGTTGCCGCTGCAGTTGTTTCCACGAAACGACAGGGCATACCCGCAAATCATGACCTAGTCTCCAGCGAGGAAAACTGGTGTTTCCACCGCTGTCACGGGCTGGAAACAACAGGTTTTCCCGTCATCGAAGCAACATTTTGAACAACAGGGTTGGCAGGCGGCAATGATTGCACCACTGGGCAAACTGAATCGGCAGACCAGCGGCGACTTCGAAGCTTTGAAGTCGCACATCCACGGCAAGCTGGTGGAAAAACTGGACATGACTCGCGTTTCTGAGCTGGAGGGAGATTCCCTGCGGCGCGAGATTCGCGTGGTCGTCGAACATCTGTGCGACACAGAAAACACCATGCTGAACCGCTCCGAACGAGAGCGTCTGATTGAAGAAGTTCTGGACGAGGCCTTCGGATTCGGCCCCCTCGAACTGCTGCTGAAAGAAGATGACGTCGCCGACATCATGATCAACGGCCCGAAAAACGTCTTCGTGGAAAAGAACGGCCGCATTCAGCGATCGGATGTGACATTTCGTGACAACGAACACCTGATGCAGATCCTGGATCGCATCGTGTCACGTGTTGGACGCCGCATCGACGAAACTTCGCCCATGGTCGATGCGCGGCTGCCGGACGGGTCCCGTCTGAATGCCATCATTCCACCGCTGGCTCTTGATGGACCTTCTCTGACAATTCGCCGCTTCGGTTCCAATCCGCTGACACTGGAGGACCTGCTGAAATTTGGCGCCTTCACCCCGGAAATGGTGATGTTCCTTGAAGGTGCCATGAAGGCCCGCCTCAATATGATCATCAGCGGCGGCACGGGTTCCGGCAAAACAACTCTGCTGAATACCCTGTCCAGTTTCATCTCCAACGAAAATCGCATTGTGACCATCGAGGATGCGGCGGAACTGCAACTGCAGCAGGAACACGTGCTGCGTCTGGAAACGCGTCCCCCGAACATTGAAGGTCGTGGCCGCATCACAGCCACAGACCTTGTACGCAACGCACTGCGAATGCGACCGGACCGCATCATCATCGGCGAGTGTCGTGGCGGAGAAACTCTGGACATGCTGCAGGCCATGAACACCGGTCACGACGGCTCACTGACCACAGTGCATGCCAACAATCCCCGCGACGCGATTTCACGTATCGAGACGCTGGTCAACATGAGCGGATACGAGCTGCCGATGCTGGCTGTTCGCAAACAGATTGCTTCGGCCGTCAACCTGATCATTCAGGCCAGCCGCCTTCAGGGCGGTTCCCGCAAAGTCACCTATATCACCGAGGTGATCGGAATGGAGGGGGATGTGATTGTGATGCAGGACATCTTCCGTTTTGTGCAGGACGGCATCAACGATCAGGGCAAGGCCTGGGGGCATTTCGAGTCTACCGGGGTTCGCCCGCGCTGTATCGAACACATGGAGGCTTCCGGCATTCGTCTGCCGGGTGGCCTGTTTGCTCAGCGTGCCATGCGATCAATGTGAAAACGGATAATCGAACATGAATCTTCAGCAGTTGATTGACCCTGTGTATCTGATCATGGGATCAGCGTTTGTCAGTGTTCTGGCACTGGTGCTGTGGCTGATTTCCGTGTTTACGGATCGGTCTGAATCCGATCTGGAAGCACGCCTGGTAGCCTTTACCGGACGCACCACGACAACTCGCACTGAAATTGCCAACGCAATTCTCCGCGACGGTCTGACCACGGCCCAGTCAATGCTCGGCAGAATGCTGCAGCGATTTGAAAATCTGCCGTTACTGTTTCGCCAGGCAGACTCACCCCTGCGTATCGAACAGTTCATAGTACTGTGCATGCTGTCGGCTGCGGCCATTTTCATTCTGCTGTTCGCACTGCAGCAATCTGTGCCGGTGCTGATTGGTGGCGGTACAGCAGCATTCCTCACGCCCTGGTGCTGGCTGCTGCTGCGACGTCGTTCACGACTGAAGTCTTTCGAGAAGCAGCTGCCGGATGCACTGGAACTGCTCTCGCGAGCTCTGCGGGCGGGCAATAGCCTTGCCGCAGGCCTGAACGCGGTAGCCAGCGAGATGCCACAACCGATCGCAGGCGAATTTCGCGCCGTCCACGATGAACAAAATCTCGGACTCCCCATTGACCAGGCACTTCGCAACATGCTGCAGCGAGTCCCCAACATGGACCTGCAGTTTTTCGTCACCGCCGTCTCAATTCAGCGTCAGGCCGGGGGAGATCTGGCTGAGATCCTGGGAAAAATCAGTTCACTGGTACGCGAACGCTTCAAGATCCTCGGTCAGGTTCGAGCTCTGACCGGTGAGGGTCGCATGAGCGGAGTCGTATTGATGGCTCTGCCCATCGTGCTGTTCCTCGGCGTGTACTTTCTGAACCGCGAATACATCATGTTGCTGTTCAATGAAGAAATCGGGCGACAGATGATCTATGCGGCAATCGCCTCACAGATCGTTGGCGGATATGTGATTCATCGCATTGTCAACATCAAAGTCTGACGTTCTGCGGAGCAATGAGTAACTCATGGACCTGACACCTATACTCCCGTATTCCATCTTTGTTGCCGTCACAGCTGGTTTCTGGACTGTCTCCAGCATGATGCTGCGACGCACTACCCGCACATCAACTCGACTGGACGCACTCCGCAATCCGCTGACACGGCGACGTGAACCTGGATTGTCGACCGCACGAATGAACGCCATGTCCACGCTGGTGGAAAAGGCGGCACCGGCACTGTCGCGGGCACTGGAACCCAAAACAGAAACTGAGCAGAGTCTGCTGCGGGTGCGACTGGCCAACGCCGGATTCTCCCGACCCAATGCAGTACGCAACTTTCTTGCCATCAAAGCCCTGTCACTGGGACTGGGCATCATGGTCGGCTTTGCCTGGATCTCGCTGCGGTCTTCCTGGGCCAACAATGCCTGGACACTTCCCGTTGTGCTGGGATCAGGCCTGTTCTACGCGCCGGAACTGATCCTCTCATTCATTCGCTCCGGACGTCAGGAAAAGGTCTTTCTGCAGCTGCCGGACGCCCTTGACCTGCTGGTCGTTTGTGTCGAAGCGGGGCTCGGACTTGATCAGGGTATGCGGCGTGTCGCCGAGGAACTGAATCAGGGAGCCCCCGAAGTCTGCGAGGAACTGGCCACGGCCAACATGCAGCTGCAAATGGGAAAGCAACGTCGAGAAGTGCTGCACGACCTCGGCGTTCGTACCGGCGTCGACGACGTCAAGGGACTGGCAGCCATCCTGATTCAGGCTGATCGCTTCGGCTCATCAATCGGTCAGGCACTGCGAGTCCATTCCGAGACCATGCGAGTCAAACGGCGTCAGCTTGCTGAAGAAAAGGCACAGCAGACCGCAGTGAAGATGATTTTCCCGCTCGTTCTGTTCATCTTTCCCGGCATCTTTGTCGTGCTCGTAGGGCCGGCTGCGATCCAGCTGATGAACAACCTGATCGACTAACCGCCCCGCTGCAAACGCAAAAAGACCACCGAACAGACAATGCTCGGTGGTCTTCTATATTTTTTGCCGACGTGGTCAGATCGTCGGTACCACTATGCAGCGGTCAAACAAGCTGCTTGCGGCGATTCACCAGCGTCCGAATACGCTCGGCCAGCAATGCTGCGTCGAACGGCTTGCGGAACGTCTCGTTGAACACCGAACGGTCAAATCCTGAAGCATTGTCGTCGTCGCTCAGCAGACCAATCAGAACCGTGTCGGTGAACTCGTTGTTCTTCCGCAGATTCTGGGCAATCATCAGAGCTTCTTCGCGACCCATCACAAAGTCAATCACCACGCAATCGGGGTGAATTGACTCGGCCTGGATCCCTGCTTCAAAACCACTGGCAGCAATTTCGATCTTAAAGTCGTCGTTGGAAATCATTTCGTTCAGATTCAGTCGCGTTGAAGCGTCTGAACCGACGAGCAGAATTTTCCCCAGCGCTTCATCTTCAAGTTCTCCCAGCGGCATCCCGTGTTCCTTGAGGAACCGAATCAGATGTTCGCGAGGAATTCGACGGTCCTGTGAGCCAGGAATTCGGTAGCCTCTCAGCCTGCCGGAATCGAACCACTTGGAAACTGTACGCGGGGCAACTTTACAGATCTTTGCTACCTGACCAGTAGTGAAGATCGTCTTCATGGGCGGGCTCTCCAATCAGTACTCAGCACCATCCGGGTCTCCTTCCTGAAGTTCCGGATTGCCAGGCCCGTCATCAGATTTCGGCGTAACGGTTCTCACACCGTCTGCTGTCGCGAGCAGCCATCATCTGAATCAGTATTTGGCCCGGCGAGGGTCGTTCTCTCTTTGGATTGCGTGCGGGCAATCCCAGTGCCTTCACAAGGCACTTTGAGCACAGCTCAGCTGGAAATCGCCGAAACGACTCCCCTGCCTTATCCGGACATCCCTTCCGTTACGGCAGACGCTGAACAGGCCCCCCGGCGAATCAACCCGTCGTGCTTCCTGGCCTCCCCGCAGCCACTGCAGAAGATCCGCAGCAGCCACCACTACAGGATGACAATCGCCACGATATTGTTCGTCGTTTCGACCGCAGCGACTTTAAGCTCTTTGCCTGCCCTGCCTTGCCTGCACGTCCGAATGCCCGCAACGGCTGCAGCGGTCCGCACGCTCGTATCGATCTGAATCGGCAAAGTCCGCCGAACGCACGAACCTGACATCAGCTCGCTCAACTCAGGGCTCACACAAATAATTCATCGTGAAAAAGCGATGAATTCCGCGTTCTGCAGCACCGCAACACCGCTCAAAGCCAGATTCCCATGCCAGCCACTCGCCGCCACAGGCCCCGCCGGCAGCCAATTGCATTTTTTTTGCACAAACCGGAAAATCGTCGTTCCGTGACAAATCCGGCTTCCATGAACCAAACGTCTGTGCGGTGCCTTCAGACTTACGCAGCCCGCTGACGCCGAGCTGCCGCAAGAAAGTTGCCCTGCTCGTCAACATCCTCAAACCGCAGTGACAGACGTCGCGATATCCCCGACTCCTCCATCGTCACACCATACAGCACATCCGTGACAGCCATCGTTGGCTTGCGATGTGTGATCATGATGAACTGAGTGTTCTGCTGGAAATCCCGCAGCACATTCACAAATCGCCCAATGTTCGCGTCATCCAGAGCCGCATCCACTTCATCAAGGATGCAGAACGGACTGCTGCGACTGCGGAAAATGGATAACAGCAAAGCCACCGCCGTCAGTGTCTTTTCACCGCCGCTCAACAGCGAAATGCTTCGCAGCTCCTTACCCGGAGGCCTGGCCACAACATCAATCGAACACTCCAGCACGTCCTCCGGATCTTCCAGCACCAGATCCGCTTCTCCTCCGCCAAACAAACGCCGAAACAGTTCACGAAAATAACCACGAATCGTCTCGAACGATTCCAAAAACATCCGCCGACTTTCCACATTGATCCGCCGCACCATCTCACGCAGTGCATCGCGAGCCGCCTCGAGGTCCTGCAACTGAGTCTGCAGTCGCTGAAATCTCGATTCCAGTTCCTGCAGATTCTCCAGAGTCTCAGCACCAACATGGCCCAGTTTACGAAGCTGCTTTCGCAACTTCTCAATCTGCTGCTCCACCTCACCGCGAATTGCCGCAAAACGCTGCTCATCCTGCAGAATCTCACCAGCCGCAGCATCAAACAAAGGCACACTCTGCTCGCTGTCTGACACGGGACCGGTCGCGCCCGGCTGCTGCCGCAGCCACACCGCAATCGCAGAACGCCCCTGCTGTACAGCCTCCTCAACCTCAAGCTGAAACTCTTCCCGAATGCGATCGGCCGCTGAACTCAGCTGATGATCAATCCCCTGCATCCGCAGTTCCACTTCATGCAGTCGCTCCTGCTCCAGTCGCAGCACTTCCCGCGCCTGCTGCTCAGCAACACTGGCCACCTGCCGGCGAGATCGCAACTGAGTGCGGCAAACCGCATCCACGGCAATCCTGCGGCTCAACTGATCGTCCAGCAGTATTCGCTCGGCTGTCTCAGCCGCCGTGTTTAGCTGCGACAACAGCAGGTCCCGCCGTCGCTCAGACGCACCCTGCAGCCGACGATCCGCCTCCAGCAACTGCTGCCGACGCTGCTCCAGCTCATCACGCACAGGCTGAAATGAATCCTGCAGCCCCGTCAAACGCTCCTCCAGACGAGTCAGTTCAAGACTTGATTCATTGCGACTGCGTTCGAGCTGCTCCAGTTCACCCTGGCGCTCCGCTGCCGCCTCGTCAACCTCGCGAATGCGATGTTCCAGCGCCTGCAGCAGATGGTGCCCTGAATCCAGCTGCGACTGAGCATCTCGCTGACGCTGCTCAAGCTGCTGCAGCTCCTGCTCAATCTCGCCACCGTCGTCCGCCAGTGCCCGTTCACGACGCTCACAGTCCTGCAACAGATGCTGCTGCTCTGTCAGGGAAGCCTCAGCCTCACGACAAATCTGAATCTGCTGGTTGATCCGGACTCGCGCTGCCTGCAGCCGGTCATCGGTCGAACTGATGCTGCCCGCCAGCGTCCGCAGCAGCAGTTCTCGCTGAGCAATCTCGTGCTCCAGCCGGTGCAGATCGTTCCTCAGTCGCCGCAGTTCACTCTTTCGCGACAACAGTGCCGATTCATTTCGCACCGTTCCCGCAAACAGCGTCCCGTCCGATTCCACCAGCTCGCCCTGCAGCGTCACAAACCGACCCGCTCCACCCAAAGCTGCATGCCATTGCAGCGCATCCGCCAGGGTTTCAGCCACCCAGGTGTCCGCCAGCAGGTGCGCCGCCAGCTCCGGCATGCTCTGCGGAGATCGGGCCAGACCATCGGCCCGCCCCACAATCCCTGGCTGACCAAATAACTGCACCGCAGCTGCCGTCTCACCGCAGAATACCGAACGGACTACCGCACTTTCACTGCGGCCGTCTGACCACGCCACTCGCGCCTCAGATCCACTGAAACCAGGATCCAGCAGCCGACTGCGGCCACGGTTCCAGTAAAGTTCATCGGACCCCGATTCAATATCAGACTCCGACTGCCACGGAGCCGTCTGACCACGCCGCAGCTCGCCACGCAGACGCGTCGCATCACACCCACCAGCCGATTCAATCGATACGAAACCGACCCGATCCGTGATTCGCGCCCGACCAGAATTCAAATAGTCAATCAAAGGCTGCAGCTTCGCCACCACCAGCAACTGAGCACGCCCGGACAGCGCGATCTCCAGCAGCGCTGCCTGCTCCATGTCCACATCCAGCAGGTCCGCCACACTGCCCAAAATCTGATTCCACGGCTCAGCATTCGATTCCTCAGCTCGCCGCAAAATCTCCCGTACACCAATCCCAAACCCCTCCTGACGATCCTCCAGATCCTCCAGGACCGCCCGCCGTGCCAGCAAACCACTCCGCTGCTCACGCAGTTCACCCAGTGACTGCTGACCCTCCGTTCGCTCTCCCAGCAGCTTTTCCCGCTCCGACAATAACTGATCGGCTGACTCTTCCGCCTGCTGCAGATCCAGACGAGTCTGATCCAGACGCTGCTGCAGAACCGGTACCGACCGCTGATAACTCTCGGTCTCGGTCCCCAGCTCCAGCAAACGCTGACGCAGGACTTCACGACGTGCCACTGTCTGACGCACCTGGTTACGCAGCGCCGACAATTCCGATGTCATCCCGGAATTAATCTGCAGCTGACGCAGCTGCTCTTCACGCCGCAAGGCAGCCTGAGCCTTCGCAGCGGATAGTGACTGCTGCACAACAGCGATCTCGCGCTCCGCCACCTGCACCTGCTGCCGACGACGCTCGCAGGCCGCCCGCTCATTCGTCAGGCTGGACTCAATCGTCGCCTGCTCAAGTTCCGACTCCAGCACTCGCTGACGCAACAATTGCTGCTGGCGACTCAGTCGCTGCAGATCCGACTGCAGCTCCGTCTCACGCGAGATCTGATAACGTTGAGTTGTCTCGAGACTGGCCAGACGGCTCCGCACCTCGCTGCGGCCCTGCTCAAGCTCACGCAGTCGCTCGTCAACCTCTCCCAGCTCAAGCTCTGCCTGCTGCACGTCCAACAGCGCCCGCTGCTGACTGGCTTTCAGCTGCTCCAGCAGCGCTGCCGCTCCGGACTGCTGCCGCTGCAGCACATCTCGCTGCACCGATTCACGGCGATAATCATCCGCCGCAAGACCCACCCACAAAGCCTCCAGCTCACGCGCAGCCGCCTGATACTTCGTGGCCCGCTGAGCCTGCGAACGAACAGTGCTGACCTGCGTCTCGACTTCCTCCACCAGATCCGCCAGCCGAGTCAGGTTCTGCTCAACTCGCTCCAGACGCTTCAATGCCTCCGTCCGCTTCGTCCGCAGCCGGCTGACTCCAGCAGCCTCCTCAAAAATCAAACGGCGATTCGCAGCATTCGACTGCAGAATCTGATCCACTCGCCCCTGCTCGATAATGCACCACGCCGCAGCACCAGCACCCGTCCCCGAAAACAGTTCGCGAATGTCCTTCAGACGCGCAGCACCGCCGTTCACCAGATACTCAGAATCACCGGACTGCCACAACCGCCGGCCCACAGAAACTTCGTCCAGCTCCAGCGGAATAAACCGACTGCGATTGTCGAAGGTTAATGTTGCCTCAGCAAATTGCGAACCCGCTCGACCCGAACTGCCGTTAAAGATGACGTCCGTCATCTCCTTGCCACGCAGACTCTTCGCACTCTGGTCACCCAGAATCCACTTGATTGAGTCCACGACGTTGCTCTTTCCGCTGCCGTTCGGACCGACTACCCCGGTAATCCCCGCAGGAAAGTCGAAAACCGTCCGGTCCGCGAAACTCTTAAACCCAAAGAGTTCAAGCGACTTGAGCATTCGTCAGAGCTTCCCGGCCCGCCTCAGAACTTCCGTCCCATCGCAGGCCCAAGATTCAGTGCAGTTCCTTCAGTCCTGATGCGCCACACTTCCCCGGCCAGCCCGTATTCACTGTTCCGGCTCGGCTCCCGGTTCCGTCAAATGTCCAAAGGGACGCCGAAACCGGCTAAAAAATCCCGGTCGAGCCGGCTGCTCCGCAGCCACAGTCTTTGCCTTGTCCCCGGCAGACTCCTCTGCGTCGCCACCGGCAGCTGAGTCAGCTGATTCCTCGGCAACACCGACGGCGGCCTCAGTCGCCTCAGATTCCGAGTCGTCAGCGGCATCCGTCTGCTCATCCAGCACGCGGCTTTTGGGCTGCCGAGCCGAACTGGCACGCGACTTGTCCGCCTCACTCACACGGCTGAAATCCAGACTCTGCAGTTTCTCTGCCGTCTCGTTATCAGCCGCTTCGGTGGCGTCCAGAGTATCAAACAGCTCCGGCACCAGGCGAGGATTGCCGACTCGACGAGCCTTGCCGGCACTTTCATCAGCCTCAGCGGCAGCAGCTGCTTCCGCTTCATCGTTCGCAGATTCAGCCCCGCCAGACTCACCGCTCGACCGACTAAATACTCGACCAGCCTGCGGCAGACGGTCAATTCCAAACGGCCCCATCAGATTGTGCTGTGAATCCGCTTCGACCAGAAACTGCACAACATTCGGATAGGATGCATCCAGCTCACCCAGCACCCTCAGAATGTCGGCCAAACGGTTCGGAACTCGATACCTCTCCGGTTCCGCATCCAATGCATACCGAATGACATCCACGGAATCATCGCCCGCTTCACCGATAATTCGCAGCCGATCGCCGGCGTTCAGCACGGCCGGCAGTCGAAGACGCTGGTCAGAGCCAAACAGTGTGACTTCCGTCATGCGGCGACGAGTCACGTGCACCATCGGCTCGCCCTCACAGTCAATCACGTGCACCACGAATCGATTTTCAAATTCAATCGGATTCAGGAACGGATCACGCGGATCCAGTTCCTTCAGTGCCCGCAAGGCACCGTAGCGAGTCTCCAGTGAACCCGAACTCATCAGTTCACGCAGTGCCATAATGGCCTCCGCGTCCTCACGGATGACTGACAGAGCCACTAAGGCATACACTCGAAATGCCGGCTGATTCTTTGCGGCTTCTTTCAGTACTGAGACACCGGCCGGGTCACCGAGGTACGCCAGACTCTGTGCCGACGCAAACCGGACTTCAAAGTTTTCTGACTCGAGCGCATCCCGCAGGAACGGCGCCGCATCTTCGCCAATCGCCTCCAGCTGCAGTGCAGCCGACTGACATCGCTCCGGATCCATGACGTCTCGTGCCAGAGACTCCATCCGCATCCGTCGCGAAACATCGGACTCCTTCAGAGCAATACTGCGAATAACTGCCTGATACCGCGGAATATTGTTGCGATACTGAGCATGAGCCTGCAGGTTGACGAGAGAGTCCGTCTGGGCTTCAGCACAGGCAATCTTCTCACCATATTTATTATACTTGTGGAACCGGGCAGACACCGCCTCGGCAACTCGCTGCGCATTACGAATACCACGCTTGTCCGACAACAGCATGATTCGCAAATCTCGATCGACCTTCGAAATGGCTCCGCCAGGAATTGTACCGGCCATCAGTTCAGCCTGACGCTCCCCCCGCACGTCCTCCACACCCAGGCCAGTCAGCACAGCACCGCCTGCCACCGCGTACTCCTGCGGCCGCAGCGAAACCTGATTGTCAACTGTGTGCTCTTCAAACAGCCGCGTCTCCAGCAGCCAGCCACCCTTCAGACTTTTCGCTCGTGCATCCGGCGGCAGCACCACGCGAACGTCAAATTTCTGCCCCTTGCGAACCATCGTCGGCAGGTACGCAATCACCACCACCATCGCGGTATCAGGTGACGACAGAATCTTGTTGGCCTCCTTAACCCCGCGTCGAGCCATCTCGTTCTGCAGCTGTGTTCGCAGCCCCGAAGGCGCAGGATCGCCTCCCTGACCGTTCAGACCAGTGACCAGCCCCACGCCCTTCAGCGTCACCAGACCGTTTCCCTGCATCCCGATGTATTCGGAGAGCAGCGGAGTTTCCACGCGACTGCCGAAATCATTGTCCTCCTGCTTCTTCCGACGCAGCGACTTCCCGCCTTTTTTTGCATCGTCCTGCTTCTCGGCAGCGGACTTGCCGGACAGGCGTTCGGAAAACAAAGCGGCCCCCGGCATTCCCAGCAGGCCGGTCGTACAACCAGTCAGCAAAAGGGAACCCAGCAGACACAAAACGGCAGTCAGTCGGTGACGACGATCGCCCACGGGCTCAGCAGACATACGATTGGCCATACACAGAACTCCGCCGCGACGCGGTTGCCGCCAGAATAGCGCGTGCGATACCTGTGAAGTGCGGAACAACCGCACTCCCGATGCCACAAACGCTGCAGGCAGGGAGAAATCAGCAGACAGGAGGGAACATCAGCCGAACGGCTGAGAAACAACCGAGAGGAAAAGTGGATTCCGAACGGCCGAACTGCGTCACCAGGGAAGCTGGCGATGGCAGTCGGCTGCATTCAGAAATTCCGGCAGGTGGATTCGACCGAAACAACACCGGTCAGTGGCGATGCTCCGGAATTCTCCGCACAGTTCGCAGGACTCTCCAAAGCTCAACCGCAAGGTTCCGGAGAACGACCGCTGCGACCTGATTGGACGTCGCAGACAGAGACGGAACCGAGTTTTCATCAGCAGCACGGGGATGACGTGCTGCGGACTGTCGAGACTTCAGAAAAATTCCGCAGACCTGTTTCAGCGTTCCACCTTACTGACCCTGAGACTCGACAGCAACTCGAGTCAGAGCGGTTACAGCAGGAATTGGCCGGCTCCGCTCATTCAGTCCCTGCCTTCCGGCAGGAAGTGCACCCCCTGCCCCCAAACTGCAGACTTCTCAGGGTCTTCACTCCCGCCAGCGGCAGATTCTGCCGCTGCGCAGCACACGCCGCGGGAAACCCGGGCGACCACAGCGAATCAACCACAGCGAGATTGCAGCCAAAAGAGCCTGACTGCAGAATTCGCGGCTGTCGCTGTGCTGCGACCAGCAGGCCGGCTGCGGGACGTCCGGCCGGCACACGAAGCCATTCATCAACTCGCAGGTCACGCTTATGCGTATGGGTATCCTGGGCGGAACTTTCGATCCGATACATTATGGACACCTGCTGGCGGCCGAGTCGTGTCGGGAAGCACTGCAGTTGAATCAGGTGCGTTTCATACCGGCCGCTGCCTCGCCTCACAAACCTGACCAGCGCTCAGCCGACGGTCATGCCAGAGCTGATATGATTCAGCTGGCCATCGCGGGCTGTCCGGAATTCGTCGTGGACCGCCGCGAGCTGCGCCGACCGGCTCCCTCATGGACCATCGACACCCTGCAAAGCCTGCACAGCGAATTCCCGCAGGCCGAACTGTTTTTGCTGCTGGGCGCCGACTCGCTGAAAGATTTCCTCTCCTGGAAGGAACCGCTGGAAATTTCCCGCCTCGCCACCCTCGCCGTCTGCAATCGCCCCGGCAGCCCGCCCCCCGCACCCGAACAGACAGTCGCCTGGGTCGGCCCCGAAATTGCTGCTCGAGTTGTGCATGTGGATATACCCGGCATCCAGCTGTCCGCCACCGAGCTGCGTCAGCGTGCCCGCATGGGACAAAGTCTGCGATTCCGCACACCACGCGCCGTCGAAGCCTTCCTCACCGAACACAAACTCTATCGCCCGCCATCCGGCAACACCTGATTTTCACTGTCTTTCGTCGGAGTTTTTGCCTAACCTCTACGGTGGCAAGTTTCCTGAAGGACCTTCCACATGAGCAGCATCCAGAGCCCAAAGCTCTCAATTATGGTGTCATCCACCGTCTACGGCAGCGAAGACGTTCTCGACAGAATCTTCGATATGCTGACAAGTTTTGGCTACGAGGTATGGATGTCGCATAAAGGCACTTTGCCGGTATCATCGCACCGGTCAGCATTTGAGAATTGCCTCGAAGGCGTCCGACGAGCCAGTATCTTCCTTGGCATTATCGGAACCAGATATGGCAGCGGCACAGACAGCACCAATCCCCGGTCGCTGTCTATAGCCCACCAGGAACTGCGGTTGGCAATCGAGCTGAACAAACCACGCTGGCTGCTGGCCCACGAAAACATCCTGACAGCTCGAACACTGCTGTCCAAACTCGGTTATGAGGGTATCGACCCTCGCAAGTCGCTGCGACTCAAGCGATCGGATGTCCTTGAAGACCTGCGACTTATCGACATGTACGAGGAAGCCATCTTCGATCGTCTGCCTCTCAGTGAACGAGCAGGCAACTGGGTCCAGAAAATTCACTCTGGTGATGATGCCGGGCGTTTTGTTTTATCTCAGTTTTTTCGCCAACAGGAAGTTTTGGCATTTGTCGAGGAGCATTTCAGCTGCGGTAATCCCCATCAGGAAGGGCAGGCGAAAAGATGACCCCGAAAAAATTACTGCAACTGCTGCGACTGGGTGAGAATAGTCAGGTCGAATTCAAAACCGATCTCCAGGCAGTTGATTCGATTGGGAAGCATGTCTGTGCATTCCTGAATTCTGCCGGCGGCTACATCGTTTGCGGAGTTTCCGACAAAGGTCAGATAACCGGAGTTGACATCACAGATGCCAGGTTGCTGACCTTCGAAAAAAAACTTCATGACCTGCTGTCGCCCTCGTCACTGGTATCAGTCCAGCGCCAGCAGGTGAAAAAACTTCAGGTCGTCATTATCGAGGTACCCAAAGGCAGCGACATCCCTTATTCATTTCGGAATGTCATCTACATTCGCAGCGGCGAAACCACCGAGGTGGCCAGCAGCAATGTCATTCGCGACATGGTGCTGGCATCTGGAATTCAGCCCATCCGCTGGGAACGTCGACACTCGACAGCTGACCTTGAAGCTGACCTCGAAACGGAAGAGGTGCGAAGAACTGTCAGGGACGCCACTGCCACAGGACGAGCCTGGTTCAACGATACCAATGATGTCGTACGAACGCTGGAAGACCTGTCGGTTGCTCGCTACGGAAGAATGACAAACGCCGGTGATGTACTCTTTACCAGCACCCCCGCAAGACGGCTGCCCCAGACAAGACTGCGAGCCTACAGCTACAAATCTGATAAAGCCGGTGACACATACACAGATATGAAGTCGTTCGAAGGTCCGGCGCTGACGCTGTTTCACCTCGCCTACAGCTTCATTCTCCGCAATACACGTACAATTTCGCGGTTTGTCAAAGGCAACCCAATCCGCCAGGACCTGCCGCTGTACCCGGAAGCCGCTGTTCGCGAAGCACTGATCAATGCACTGGCGCACCGGGACTACTCCAGTGCCTCCGGAGGAATAGCGATCCATGTGTTTCCCGGACGACTCGAAATCTGGAATTCCGGAGGGCTGCCCGCCGGCGTCTCGGCGGAATCGCTCGGCCGAGGACAATTGTCCGTGCTGCGAAACCCTGACATCGCGCACGTGCTGTACCTGCGTGGCCTGATGGAAAAAGCCGGACGGGGCAGTGTCCTGATGATTCAAGAGTGCAAAAAAACGGGCTTTCACCACCAAAATGGCAGTCCGAAGACCAGCACGGCGTCACCCTGACCTTCCTCGCACCGGCAGTTACCGGGGCAGTTGCCGGGGCGGTTACCGGGGAAGTTACCGGGGAAGTTACCGGGGAAGTTACCGGGGAAGTTGCACGCCTGCTCGCCGCCCTCACCGGGGCCATGACACGCCAGGAATTGCAGGAAATTCTGGGCCTGAAACACGAAGAACACTTCCGGGAAGCATACGTCGTTCCGGCACTGACAGCCGGGTACATCCAAATGACGGTGCCGGAAAAGCCACGCAGCAAAAATCAGCGCTATCGCCTTACCTCTCGCGGGCAGCGCGTTGTTGCATTACAGCGGTCAGTCAAATCATCCCCAAAGCGGCTCACTCCGCGTAAACGACACTAACCGGACAGGCAAACATCAAATCGCCGCTCGGGCTTCCCAGCCCGAGCATCGCCCTCCGGCAGCCAACGTCAGCTCGCTTCAGAATCGCAGCGGTGACTGCCAGCATTCCTTCAAGTCACCCAGTCCAGCCTGCACAATCGTGCGGCCACCACACCGAATCTGCAGTTCCCCGGTGGCCGTAGTGCGACCGATCTCCTGATGCGGCACCGACCCCAGCAACTCACGCACCGCCGACATGTCCGCAGCACGAACCTCCAGCAGAAACCGAGTATTCGATTCGGAAAACAACAGACCGCCGGCACGCAGTGATTCCGGAAGTTCCGCCAGACCCGCATCTCGAATCGCAGCGTCCAGCTGCAGCTCCACACCAACCTCGCCGGCAAATGCCATCTCCGCCACCGCTGTCGCCAGTCCGCCCTCACTCAGGTCATGACAGCTCAGCACCAGCCCGCGACGGATCACCGCATGGACCGCACGGAAAATCGCCGGAGCTGTCTGCAGCTGCACACGCGGCACACTGCCGCCGCGCAAGCCCCGACGCACAAAGATCTGGCTGCCGCCAAATTCCGCTCGAGTCTCACCGACCAGCAGCAGCAAATTGCCCGCCTGCTTCAAATCCATCGTCACACACTGCTCGATATCCGCAACCTGACCGAGCGCCGTAATCAGCAGAGTCGAAGGTATCGCTACCGTCCGACGCACTCCTCCCGAGTCTTCATAGCTGAACTCGTTGTTCAGACTGTCCTTGCCGCTGACAAACGGAGTCCCAAACGCGATCGCCGCGTCATGACAGCCTATCGCCGCTCGCACCAGCGTTCCCAAAGTCTCAGCACGCTCAGTATTACCCCAGCAAAAATTGTCCAGAATCGCAATCCGGTCCGGATCCGCACCTACCGCCACACAGTTCCGCAGACTCTCGTCAATCGCCGCTGCTGCCATCCAGTACGGATCTCGATCACCCAGATGCGGGTTGATCCCGCAGGCTACCACCAGACCCCGCTGAGACTTCAGGTCGGGACGCACCACTGCTGCGTCCGATGGCCCGTCACACTGCACGCCCGTCAGTGGCTTAATCACACTGCCGGCCTGCACCTCGTGGTCATACTGACGAATGATCCATTCCTTGCTGGCCACATTCAGAGCACCCAGAATCGAACGCAGCTCAGCAGTGAAATCAGACTGCCCCAAAGCCTCTGCAGATCCCTCCGGCAATGACTGCTCGGCCTGCGTTTCATAGACGGCCTCCCGGATCACCGGCGGACGACCGTCATGCAGAAACTCCATGCTTAAAGTCCCCACCTGATGCTCACCATACTTCAGCACCAGCTGATGAGTATCCGTAAAGCGACCAATCGCTGTCGCCTCCACACCCTCCGCAGCACACAAATCATGGAACTGCTGCCAGCTCTGCTCTGGAACAGCCAGCACCATTCGCTCCTGAGCCTCAGAAATCCAGATCTCGGTGCAGGACAAACCCGAATACTTCAGCGGAGCCCGATCCAGCCAGACCTCAGCCCCCGTGTCCGCACCCATCTCACCAACAGCACTGCTAAAGCCACCGGCTCCACAGTCCGTAATCGCCGAATATAAGCCTTGATCCCGCGCAGCCAGCAGCACATCCAGCACCATCTTTTCCGTGACCGGATTACCGATCTGCACCGCACCGCCACTGATCGACTCACTCTCCTCGGTCAGTTCCACCGAAGAAAATGTGGCTCCATGAATGCCGTCACGACCAGTACGACCACCCACAGCCACAATCAGATCGCCAGGCGAGACCTGCTTCTCACACTTGTCCACCGGTATCATGGCTACGTTGCCACAGTACACCAGCGGATTGCCCAGATACCGATCGTCAAAACACACGGCCCCGTTCACTGTGGGAATACCCATCCGGTTGCCGTAGTCCCGCACTCCCGAAACCACCCCCTGCAAGACCGCTCGCGGATGCAGCACGCCCGGAGGCAACTGGTCAGCCGGATAATCCGGCCGCGCAAAACAAAAGACATCTGTGTTGCAGACCGGCCGAGCACCCAGACCCGTACCCAGCGGATCACGAATCACTCCCCCCAGACCCGTATTCGCACCGCCATAAGGCTCTATCGCAGACGGGTGATTGTGAGTCTCGACCTTGATGCAGACGTTCTGCCGCTCGTCAAACTTCACAATCCCCGCATTGTCACGAAAGACACTGACACACCAGTCCTGATCGCCCAGCGAACGCCGAATCGAAACCGTCGCCGCAAAAATCGTCTCCTTCAGCATGTTGCTGAAAGACTGATCACGCAGCACCTGACCACCAGACGTCTCGACATAATGAATTCGACCAGCCAGAGTCTTGTGCGAACAATGCTCGCTCCAGGTCTGAGCCACCGTCTCCAGCTCAATGTCCGCAGGATCCCGATCCAATGCCACGAAATGATCACGCACCGTCCGCATCTCTGTCAGACTGAGATACAGCTGGCCACGCTTGCTCAAATCCTGCAGACCAGCATCGTCCATCGTCCGGATCGGTACAATCGTCTGACGAAATTTGTACTCCGTTCCCACCGACAGATCACGAATCTGCAGCGGACCGGTCGCAATGTGCTCTATGGCTTCGTTCGCCAGAACTCGACGAGACAACAGCTGCAGCCGCGCAGGTGACAGCTGACCCGTAATCCAGTAACGACGGCAGGTGGCCGCATGAGTCACCGCCAGACCGTGACGCCGCAGTGCCTCACGAGCATTCTCGGCGACCGAATCCGTCACGCCCGGATGAAACAGCACGTTCAGCAGTATCGAACCATCAGCAGCCGCAGCCCCGACATCCGCCGGCAACGCTCGCACACTGAACTGCTCTGTCACCGGATCCGCCAGCAGCGCCGCCGCACCAGATCGCACCTGCTCGGCATTCAAATCACCCTGCACCAAAAAGGCCCGACCAGCTCGCACCGACTGCAATTCGCTGATCCCCTGGTGCCCGGCTGCCGCCAGAACCCGCTGACCTTCATAGTCCTTTTCACCGCCCGCAGGCAGGATTTCCACTTCCCACAGCATGCTTCTGTGCATCCGAACAGGTTTTTGGAGGCCGCAAGCGGCCGATGCGAGTAAAAACGGCAGTATTCCACCTTGCCACTCTCCATACAAGAAACGCACCCCCGAGATTCTCAAAACACCGGGGGGTTCGCAGGAAGTGGAAAAACGGCAGAAATTGCCGGCCGGCGAATTCCCGCGTCACCGCCTTCGGCACTTTGCTCCGATTTCCAGCACTCACTCCAGACGCCGCATCCGCAAAATTCACCGCCAGCCATTTTTTCGGTCCACCCGCCCGCAGAAAAAATTACATTCCGGAGTGACCGTTATGTGACCGCACGGAAGGCGACACCCATGAATGATACCCTCGCTGATGCACTGCAAAAAATTGCCGCCGGAGGCATGACCGGAAGCCCGGCCACACCCCCGCAGCCCCCCGCTGACCCCCAGACAACGCCGCTTGCCTGCCAGCCGGCACACACACTGCTGCCCCGGCCACAGGCCGCTCCGCTGCCGGAACCTCCGCTGATCGAACCAGCCCCCGCACTGCCCTCCGGCTTTGCGGCCTTCCAGGCCATCGTCATCTGCCCGCCAGAGCCGGCAGAAGTGGCCGTCGCAGACGGCTGCACGAACGCCGTCCCGTCGCTCGGCTCAAACAACTCACCTCCGCCTGTCAGCCCCCCGCTGACGCAGGAATCAGCCGCCCCTGCTGCCGCCTCAGGCGTGCCACCGGCCCAGGAAAGGCGGTTCAAAGTTCCGGCTCGGCTGCGCAGCATGGCTGCCAGCACCGCTCAGACAGCAGCCGGCCTGCAGAATTCGGCCACAACGCTGGATTCTGGCAGCTGGAATGACCGGCTGCGAACAGCCGCCGCACTCCTGCTGTCCGTCGGCATGGCCTGGGTTGTCTGGACAGATCTGCGGCAGCCGGCCGCAGCAGTCGCAGACAACGCCGAGGACTCAGTTGATGTCGATCAGCTGCTCAGGGAATTCGAAACCGCCGATCAACACTCGCACAAACACGATCAGCAGATCCAGCGAATGCTCGCAGAACCTGACCTGAAATCCGCACCTCCGGTGATGACTCTGGACGAGGAGCTGGCGGCACCGAGCCTGGCAACCGGCGAACTGCCGGCGGGAAAACTGCAGCGAACAGCAGCCACCACAGAAGTGCCGGACCACGCTCCCGTATTCTCCTCGCCAGCTGCAGAATCCGACGAATCGGCTGCAGCAGCAGTTTACCCCGACCAGCAGCCCGCTCGCACACCCCGCAAAGCAGGCAGCGGTCGACCACTCAGATTCACCGGACAGATTCAGCCCATGAATCAGCCCGCGATCGCCAACTGACAGGAACAGACACCATGTACGAAGCGTATTGGAAACTGCAGCAGCGGCCCTTCTCGCAGACTGCGGAACCACTGCTGTTCTACCGCAGCCGCAGTGTGCAGTCCGCCCTGCTCCGACTGCAGTACGCCATTGACAATCTCAATGGCCCCTGCGTGATTCCCGGACTCACAGGCACCGGCAAATCAGCATTGATCCGCTACTTCGCTGCCGAATATCCGCGTTCACGCCCCTTTGTACACCTCGTGTTTCCGGCACTCTCAGCCGACGAACTGACGCGGATGATCCTGGCTGAGCTGCAAACGGAACAGGAACCCGCTCAGCCCGTCGGTCGCGACGCCGTATTTCGAGAAATTCGCAGTGCTCTGCGACGGCACGCACTCCAGGGACGCCGCCCGCTTTTGTTTTTCGACGACGCCCACCAGCTGTCCGACGAAGCGCTGATGCAGACAGTACTGCCGCTGCTGACCCTGGCGGAATCCGATGCCAACATCAGACTGTCCGTGATCCTCGCCGGACAGCCGATCCTGCTGCCCCGCATGCGTCGATTTGGGGAACTCAGCGAACGAGTCACCGTATCGTCGCCGCTGCACGGCTTCACCGCCGTCGAAACCGCCGACTATGTGCAGCAGTGCCTGCGACAGGCCGGAAGCGACAGGCCGCTGTTCACCGATGACGCACTGGTCAGTCTGCATGACGTCAGCAGCGGCATTCCCCGGAGAATCAATCGCATCGGGGACCTCGCCCTGCTGGTTGGATTTGCCGAACAGCGATCGGTCATCGGTGCCGAACAGATCGAATCGCTGGCCAGCGAGCTGCTGCCGTCAGCCGCCTGATCCGCTGGCTGCAGCTGCGGCCAGCAATGCCGGCCCAAACACCGCCAGTGCGATCCCGCCGGCGCCCAGCGCCGCCAGCAGGACACCCGCAGCCGCCAGATCCTTGACTTCACCAGCCAGCGGACGGTACTCCGGCGATACCAGATCCGTCAGCCGCTCAATCGCCGTATTTAAAGCCTCAGCCACCCACACCAGCGCAATCGCCAGCAGCAGCAGCCCCCACTGTGCAGACGCCAGCCGCAGCCAAAATCCCGACAGCAGCACCAGCAGCGTGGCAACAGCGTGAATTCGAGCATTCGTCTGGCCACCAACCAGCAGTCGCATGCCCCGAAACGCACAGCGAAAGCTGACCATCCGCCCCCGCAAAAATTGTACGCACATTGCTCTGATTCCAGCCACTCCCCCGCTCCGGCAAAACCAAAACTCAGCACCCGCGCGCCCCAAAAACGGTATTCTTAGCGGCTTTCGCCCCCGGAACAACTCACCTGCCCGAGCCACCGATCAGGCAGACCCCGCCGACCGCGGTGTAAACCGGGCCGAAATTCATCATTAAAAGACCGGGTTTTCCTGTTTGAGCCCCCTCGGTTGACATCTGCCGGCAAACCCAGCCCCTGAATCCCCACAACAACCAAAAAACGCAGTTTTCTCGAAAAACAACGGCGTCAAGAAAACTGAACATCAACCCTGAACAATTTGCAAACCTGCTAAGTCGGGCGGCATGAACCACCCACTCTGCAGCCAGTCCTGCTGCAGATTAATACTTAACAACAAGCACATTCAAAAAATGAAACATAATGTCAATTAACTAGCCTTTTTAGCCCATATTTTATGGCGTTTTATTTAATCATTTTGTTTGATTTAAACAGCAAAAAAGATTTGCTTCCGGGCAGACTGCTGCTCAGGATGCCTGCACCGAGCGTGGCAGGCATGCTCGAGTGTTCACGCAATCCCTGGGAGCAATCACAATGAAACGAACAGTGTGGGCTGTCGCCGCGCGTCTGGCGGCAGCAACAATGATGCTGGCAGCAACTGCCGGCTCAGCCATGGCCGACTGGACCTGGGTCTCTACCTTCGGGCCACAGGCAGCCGGAGTTGCCGGAACCGGCAATTCCAAAGTGTTCTTCAACGAAACCGCCAAAACGATCCGCGTGCAGTTCTCGTACGCCGGACTCACTGGAAATCCGACGATAGGACACATTCACGCAGCCAGTACCTCGCCCCCCTATGCCTTCTCCAACCCGAATCCAAGGGTGGCACTCGGATTCGGAGTCACCAGTGGCGCACCAGGCTGGAGCAGCGTCACGCCAGGGCCTTCCGGCAGTTACGACCGCACATTTGACGTCTCGGCCCTCACCTTCACTCCCCCGGCTCCCCCCACATGGAGCGGCCAATTCAAAAGCTTCGCCCCGCATGTAGGCCTTACAATCGACCAGCTGAACGCCAAATTTGTCGAATACATGAACACCGGAAAGGCCTACATTAACATCCACACCACCGCGAACGGCAACGGTGAGATTGGCGGCTTCTTCACCGTCGTGACGCCGGAACCAGGACACTGGGCTCTGCTGGCCGGTGGCTTTGCCATCACTGCCGGCCGCGCATGGCGCAAGAAACGCACTCAGCAGCCAGCAGCCACCGAGCCTGCAGCAGGCTGACCGGCTTCGCTGACGCTTAAGGCTCTCCCCCAGACGACCTGTGCACCTCGGTGCACAGGTCGTTTCTTTTTCCTCCCCCGGACTCCCGCCTTTGAAAAATCTCAGGATTTTGACAGCATTTGCACCAAATGCTGTGTCCCTGTTAAATTACCACGCTCGCGTCAGGCCCGGTGTGGCGACTTTTTGTAGCGGCCGCCACCAGCCCAGCCCCGGTTTTCAACGAAGAACGGATCCATGATTCAGGTTCAGCTCCCCGATGGCAATGTGATCGAACATTCTAATTCCGCCACCGCCCTTGACGTCGCCGCTGGTATCGGTGAACGCCTGGCCAAAGCCACCATCGCAGCCAGCATTGACGGCACTGTCGTCGATGCCATGCGGCCACTCGCAGAACTCACACCACACCGCCCAGTACCGCTCCGCCTGATCACCGAACGCGATGCCGAAGCACTCGGGGTCATGCGTCACAGCTGCGCTCATGTGATGGCCCGCGCCGTCATGCGACTGTTCCCCGGTACCGGTCTGGCCTTCGGACCCACAACCGGCAACGGATTCTATTACGACTTCGATCTGGCGACCCCGATCAGCGAAGAAGACTTTCCGCGGATCGAAGCCGAAATGCAGAAAATCATCGACGCAGCGGAACCCTTCGAACGATTCACCGCCACCCGCGACGAAGCCATCCAGCTCTGCTCAGACCTCGACCAGCAGCTCAAAACCGATCATATCCGCACCGGACTGGCTGATCACCAGACGCTCAGCTTCTACCGCCAGGGCGAATTCCTCGACCTCTGCCGCGGCCCGCATATCCCGCACGCCGGTCGCATTAAAGCGTTCAAGATCACCAGTGTCGCCGGTGCCTACTGGAAAGGCGATTCCAGCTCACGCCGGCTGCAGCGAGTCTACGGCACCGCATGGTTCGACCGCAAAGACCTGAAAGCATGGCTCGAACAGCTGGAAGAAGCTCGCAAACGAGACCACCGGGTCCTCGGTAAAAAACTGGGACTGTTCACCATCACCAACGATGTCGGACAAGGTCTCTGCCTGTGGCTCCCCAAAGGCGCCATGATTCGCGCCACGCTCGAAGAATTCATCAAGGCCGAACTGCTGCGACGCGGCTATCAGCCAGTGTACTCGCCGCATATCGGTCGCGTCGAAATGTATGAGACCAGCGGTCACTTCCCCTACTACCGCGATTCGCAGTTCGCTCCCATCTTCGGCCATTCTGCCGGCCAGCTCATCGACTGGTGGATCCGCTGCCTCGATCCCCAGGATACCGAACTGGCTCCGCCGGACGCTCAGACCGAACGTCGCCTGCTGGAAGCCGCTGAAGTGCTGGGCTTCGATTCCCGCGAATTTCCGCGTCAGGGTTCCGACGATCAGAAACGCGAATTCCTCCGTCGCTGGGAAAAACAGCAGGAACGCTTCCTGCTGAAACCCATGAACTGCCCGCATCACGTGCAGATGTACAAAGCACTGCCCCGCAGTTATCGCGATCTGCCCGTACGACTGGCCGAATTCGGCACAGTCTACCGCCACGAACAGTCGGGCGAGCTGAACGGGATGCTGCGAGTCCGCGGGCTGACTCAGGACGACGCACACCTCTTCTGTACCCCGGAACAGGTCGAGCACGAATTCAAGGAGACACTGGGCCTCGTGAAGTTTGTCCTGCAGTCCGTCGGACTGGACGACTATCGAGTCCAGCTGTCGACTCGCGATCCACGCTCCGACAAATACGTGGGCAGCCCGGAACTCTGGGAGCAGGCTCAGGGCACCCTGCGCAAAGTCCTGACCGAACAGGGGCTGAACTTCATCGAATGTGAGGGCGAGGCGGCATTCTACGGCCCCAAAACCGACTTCATGGTCAAGGACTGCCTGGGACGCGAATGGCAGCTGGGGACAGTGCAGCTGGACTACAACCTGCCGCAGCGGTTCCAGCTTGAATACACCGGACCTGACAACCGCCCGCACCGGCCAGTGATGATTCACCGAGCCCCCTTTGGCTCGATGGAACGATTCTGCGGCGTGCTGATCGAACACTTTGCCGGCGCCTTCCCGCTGTGGCTGGCTCCCGAACAAATCCGCGTACTGCCGCTCAGCGAAAAGAGCGACGATTACGCTGGCCAGGTGGCCGATCAGCTGCGACAGGCTGGATTCCGCGTTTCAGCCGACCTGCAAAGTGCGCGAGTGCAGGCAAAGATCCGCGAAGCCCAGCTCGACCTGATTCCCTATATGCTGGTCGTCGGCCCCAAGGAAGCGGAAACCAATTCCGTGGCCGTCCGCTGTCGCATCGACGGAGACCTTGGCGTCATGCCCCTGCAGGCTGCAATCGCGAAACTGTCAGCCGAACGGGACGCTCGCACCATCCGCCAGATCGTCCGCAATTCGTCTGCCGTACTGGCCGCCACAAGCGGCGAAGCCAACGAATACTGACGCACCAGACAGATCCACAGTCAGAAATTCGCGAACGGCAACGCAGGGGGCAGCGCAAACCGCTGCCCCCTGCCATGCGCACACTCGCCTTATCGCTGTCACGGATTCTGACACGTTGATGATCCGCACAATCCGCACTCATCCGCGGCGAAAAATACCAGCCTGCCGCTTCCGTGACGCACCCTTTTTGCTAACGTATTCGCCAAGGCCGCAGTTTCCGGCTCCCACTACTTTCCCGGAAGGAATGACTTCTATGTTGCGTTTGCTGAAATTGTCTCTGGTTTGCGCTCTGGTCGGGCTGCTGCCAGCGAACGTGTTCGGGTTCCAGGCTCAGCCCGTACGCATGGGTACCGGCACGATGACATTTGATACGGTGCCCGGGTGGGGGCTGGGCGCAGATGGACGTTCGGTCCTCGGCTCGACTCACGGCGGTGTCGTGGTCGACAAAGCCGGCAATATCTACACCAGCGCCAACATCGGTGTGTTTGTGTTCTCACCGGACGGCCAGGTGATCCGCCGTTTTCTGGGTGACGAATACACCAGCATTCATGACCTGGAAATTCGCGCTGAGGCGGACGGCGAGTACATCTACGGGGCCCGCAATAACGCAAAGGAAGGCATCAAGTTCAATGCGGAAACCGGAGCCATCGTGCTGAAGCTGACATATCCGGAAGAATCGGGCCTGGGTCTGAAGGACTTCAAACCCACGGCCATCACTGTCGGCCCCACCGGCGACATCTACCTGTCCGATGGCTATTCCAGCAACCATATTTTTCGCTATGACCGCACAGGCAAATACCTCAGCCATTTCGGACAAAAAGGCAACGACCTGAAACAGTTCAATACGGCTCACGGAATGACACTGGATACTCGCTACGAACCGCCACGCCTGCTGATCTGCGACCGCAATCATCAGCCCAAAGGCCGTCTGCTGCATTACGACCTCAATGGCAACTACATCGATGAAGTCATCACAGGTCTGGGCATGCCCACGTCAGCCGCGGTCCAGGGAGACTACGTGTCTGTCCCCGATCTGCAGGGCAGACTGGTGATTCTCGACAAGTCCAACACCATCGTGGCTGTGCTGGGCCACAATGCAGATCCAAAGAAAGGCGGCAACTTCAATGTGCCCCAGGATCAGTGGGTGGAAGGCGTCTTCAGCGGCACTCATGGTTCGTACTGGGACGCCAGCGGCAACCTGTACGTACAGGACTGGAACGTCGCCGGTCGCCTGATGAAGCTGGTACGAGTCAAACCCTGATCAGAATCACACGCAGCTCGGGCTTTCCAGCCCGAGCACCACCACTCAAAATCGTAGCTCGGGCTTTCCAGCCCGAGCACCCCCCTCAAAAACCCCCGCCTCCTGCCCTCCGCCCGGCCCCTCCCACTGCACATTCAAACGCTCGTCCCCGGCGTCCGGCGACACCCGGCTACGGCCTGGCGATCCGATAACCAATTCCTCGCACCGTCTCAACCATTTCGCCTGCAGCACCCAGTTTTTGCCGCAGTGATTTCACGTGGACGTCAATTGTTCGTTCCATGGCGGAAGTGTTTTGCCCGCGCGCATAGTCCAGCAGTTCGTGGCGAGAAAACGGGCGGCCCGGCTGCGCCATCAGCGTCCACAGCAGCTCGAATTCCGTGCGAGTCAAATCCAGCGACTGCTTGCCGATCCACGCAGAATAATACTGCCGATTCATTTCAATCCCGTGCAGCATCAGGACCGAAGTGACCGCAGCAGGCTGTTCGCGACGTCGCAGCAGCGCCTGCACACGATGCACCAGCAGTTGTGCATGCGGCGGCTTGCCGAGATAGTCATCAGCACCCAGACTCAGACCCGCAATCTGATCCATCTCCGAAGTCCGGACTGTCAGAAACATCAGCGGCACACTGGCTGTTCTGCTGTCGGCCTT
>JBJTPZ010000452.1:0-2794 GCA_046075365.1 Planctomycetaceae bacterium | reverse complement strand
TCCCGTGTGCATCCTTCGCCCGCAGCTGCGGACACCCCACCGCAGCCTCGGTCATTGTGATGACCCAAACCCCACGACCCCGTCATCGGCCGCGGGCGCCGCAGACCGGACAGTCAGTGCGGCCCGCCAACGGGCCTGCTTCCGTACGCAGCCCCTGACCAGGAGACCAGTGCAGACGCTGCCACCACGAGCCCGATAAACGCTCAGACAACAGATCCTGCCAGATCTGCAGCGCTGTACCCACTGCCAGGTGATTCAGCGAGGGCAGCGAGCCAATGCGGCCGCCGCGAGTCCATGCGGGGGCCGCGTCTGTCGCAGCATCCGCCTGCGGCACTACAGCCGCTCGCGATACCGCAGAACCGCTGACGCCCCCGACAGCCCCCGCAACACCTCCTGACACCCCCTGAAAAGCAGACGGGGACAGCCCAGCCGCCGCCACCGCTTCCGCACTCGGACGCAAACCTCCCACACACGCCAGACAGCTGCCCGGCAGAATCAATCGCACGTCACTCAGCAGCTCAGACATCCCCGCCGCACTGGACGCCGATACCGCCGCGGACGCCGTCGGCGGGTCCGCCGCTCGCCGCACCAGCGTTCCGCAGTCCAGCACCACCTTCAGCAGCTGTGAAGCTGCCTGCGACACGTGCAGCCGAGCATCGTCGTTGTCTACGCACACAAAAACCGCCGCACATCGGCGAAATGCCGTCAGCACCCGCGGATCCTGCACCGGCAGCGCCAAACCACGCAGCAACGCATTCGGTCGCACCCGATGCAAATGCCGCAGCAGCGCAGAAACCTTCGGCTGTCCACAGTCCCGAGCAGTATTGCCAACAGTCGCGTCCCGATTATGCGGCTCCAGCACGTCCGGATCCACAACCGTCAAACGCTTCAAACCCATCCGCACCAGAGTCGATGCCATCAGACTGCCCAGCCGACCTGCACCCACCAGCAGTATCTCACGATGCCGAAACCGATGAAACACCGCGTCACCCAATGCACCCGCCAGACGACTCCACTGCACGTCACTCGCCGGTGCCGCTGTCGCACGACGATGAAACCTCAGCATCCCAGATCCAATCAAATGCAGCGAATGCAGCGGCTGCAGCGACCGGCCATCAAACACCGCACCAATCCAGCTGCCCGCAGCACCCGACAGATCCGGCTGCACATACGTCAGTAACTGCCCCTGCCGCAGACGCATCCCGTCCAGCAACGCCCGTATACCCTCCTCCGTCCGCTGCCCCGGAGCATCCAGTACAAAGAAATCATGCTGCAAAGAATACTCCTGCGCCAACGGCGGCTCGCTCACGTACTTCATGCCGTGCACCAGCAAATCACAGCAGCCACTATGCACACTGCGATACATCCGCCCCCACGCTAAAGTCCTGCGACCTAAAGCCATCTCGGCCCACGCACGAGCCCACAGGTTGTGAGGTATCTGCAGTCGATAACGCAGCGCTGTCATGACCCGACTCCTGATCTCAAAAAAGGAACAGCGGCAGCCCGAAAACTGCCGCTGTCATCCGGCACTCCCTTGCTGAATGGAGTGTCAGTCGCAACTGGCCAATTCCTTCATGAAAGACGCCAGCCGTGATTCCGCCTCACGATCAATCTGCTTCTGACGCTCATCACGCAGCAACTGCAGCCGCAGCCCCAGCTCAGGATCCACCACACGCGCCAACGCACGCACAGCACGACCCACACAAACCCTCGCGGTACCGCAATGAGCCGACGCTTCCAAAATCGCAGACATGACACACTTCTCCTCGCCCGGGACGATCCTGGACCGCGCTCACTGCTTAAAAGGCAGCCGCAGCCCGCAACAGCGACAGACCCAGGCTCTCTGCTCTGCTGCTGCAGCCGACCTGCCCAATGCAGGCCGTGGCGTAAAAACCGGCACGCCCGCAGGATAATTTCTCACCCGCCACCACATGCCTAAGTCACCCTCTTAAAGGCAGACCAGGTTGCGATACCGGGCAGAAATTTCGGGAAATAATCAACGAAGCAAAATCACCTGCAGCGCCCCCCCGCTACAAACAGAAAAACCAGCCGTTTCTGCAGAATAATCCCGAACCAAACACCCCCGACCTGACATCAACGAGGGTTTACCCGCAGTTACAAAATGCTAACTTCGTAAGCAACATTTGTTGCCACTTAACAACATCAGCGTTCCCGAATGTCAATCCACCCGAATTACCGGCAACAAAGAGTGGTCAGTGGGCAGTGAACCGTGAACCGCGAACCGTGGTAGTTCTCGAGCACGAGCAGACTTTTTTGGGTGGGGGTATTCTTTGCGTTTTGCGTACTCGTACTTGAAACTCTCTGGCACCACCCGCGGCGGCAGAACGCTGCAGAGCAGTTTAAGTCGAACACGACCAGCGACCTGAATGTCACCCCAGCCCCATTCGCAATCATCCGCGCTCATCAGCATTCAGGACCGATTGAAAAACCGCCACCTGCTCCACGCCGCAGAACAATTCCCCACCTGCTCCCCGCCTTTCCCTGCCTCTCCCCTTCGCGGCTTCGCGGCTTCGCGTGAGCCCTCCCCTTCCCCCCTTGCGATTCATCCGTGACAATCCGTGTTCATCCGTGGCAAAAAAAACGCCCCTCCCCCCGCTTCAATCCGTGGCAATACACCGCCACCTGGCCCGGCATCACTCACGCACAACAGTACCTCACTTGCTCCCCGCCTCTCCCCTCCGCGGCTCCGCGGCTTCGCGTGAGCCCTCTCCACCCCCAGCCTTGCGATTCATCCGTGACAATCCGTGTTCATCCGTGGCAAAAAAAAACATCC
>JBJTPZ010000451.1:0-3229 GCA_046075365.1 Planctomycetaceae bacterium | reverse complement strand
GGCAGAAAGCGGCCCGCAGGTGCGCGCATTTCGCAACGACAAAAAACTGGGCGACTACGCCAATCGCAACCGTGCCGCCTCGCTGGCCCGCGGCAAATACCTCAAGTACCTCGACGCCGATGATCTGATCTATCCGCACTCCCTGCAGGTGATGGTGGATGCGCTGGAGAAATTTCCTGATGCCGCATTGGCACTGTCGGCCAATGTGATCGATCCGGAAGTGCCATACCCGGAAAAGCTTGATCCGCCTGAGTTTTTTCGGCGGCATTTTCTGGGACGCAGTCCGATCGGCGTCGGGCCATCAGCCGCCATCATTCGCCGCGACTGCTTCGAAGCCGTGAGCGGGTTCAGCGGTCGGCAGTTCGTCGGCGATACCGAGCTGTGGCTGAAACTGGCCGAACGCTGGCCGGTCGTACTGCTGCCGCCCGCGCTGGTCTGGTGGCGCCGACACGAAGGACAGCAGATGTCCCTCGAAATGAAAAAGCCCGAAGTCCTGAATGTGCGGTTTCAGCTGAATCGGGACTGCCTGCTGCAGACAGCCCATCTCATTGATGCCGACCGCCGTGCGGCTGCCATCCGGCTGCAGGCGAATCATGCTCGCAGCCTCGTGTCATTCGGTCTAAGAAATCGTCGCCCGCTGACCTCAGCCAGCTTGCTCTCGCAGTCAGGCCTCGGACTGAAAGATGTCCTGCGAGGTCTTTGCGGATATCGCTGACCACCCCGGACGGCGCACCGCCCGAAAGACGTGTTCAATGCCTGCCGTCAGCGTCATCATGCCGGTCTTCAACGCGGCTGCCTTTCTGCAGGAAGCCGTCACAAGCGTGCTGCAGCAGTCCCTGCAGGACCTGGAACTGGTGATCGTTAACGATGGCTCGACTGATCAGTCGCCCGCCATCCTGGACGCATTCAAAGATCCCCGCGTCCGGGTGCTGCATCAAAATAACGCCGGACAGTCGGCAGCAATTAATCGCGGTGTGCATGCCAGCCACGGTGATTTCATTAAAATTGTGGACGCCGATGACTGGCTGAATCCGCCGCACATCATGGCACAGCTGAACTCCCTCGGGCAAGCTCCCAATTGTGTTTCCGCCTGTCGCTGGGGGTATTTTCATGAGGCTGTCCAGTGCCCTGCGGTGCTGGCAGAATCGACTGACCGCGATTACAGCGATCCGCTCAGCTGGATTGTCGATTCGCTGACGCTGGATGAGGGCATGATGGGGGGCCCGAAATGGCTGATTCCCCGCGCCGTGTGGGATCGCAGCGGCGGCTATGATGAACGGCTGAGTCTGAACAATGATTTTCACGCCAGCATTGCCATTCTGCTGGCTTCAAACGGCGTCCGGTTCGCCCCTGAAGCCGTCTACAGCTATCGCAAAGGTGTCACCGGAGCACTCAGCGGGACACGGTCCCGGCGGTCGATGGAGTCCGCCCTGCTGACTACGCAGCTGGGCTGCGAACTGCTGCTGCAACGACAGGACTCGACCAAAATCCGCAGAATATGCGGCAATCGCTTTCGACGGTGGGCCTACGATTTCTTCCCCGAACATCCTGATCTGGCTGAGACAGCCGAACGGCGGGCACTGGAACTGGGCCATGATCACGTGCCGTTTCCCGGCGGGCGACTGGCTCAGTCCCTCGCAGGCCTGCTGGGCTGGCGCACCGTCAGGAAACTGCAGCATTGGGGAGGAAGCATGGGCCTGCAATACCTCAGGAAACGACGCGCTGCTCAGAAACTTGCCCGCCTGAACTGATCTGCTGTTATTCAAGTTGTCGGAAGCACCTTTGAAAATACTCGTCTTCTATCCGTTCGTACGCGCGTTTGGCGGTATCGAACGACTGCTGGCTGACCTCCATCACGAAGCTGCACAGCTCGGCATTCCCGCAGAACTTGTCTGCTTCCAGTGCGATGTCGATTTCAGTCGCTACTGTAACCCCGCACCCGTTGTGCACATCCTGCCCGGAATACGCAGTTATCCCTGCGAACTGCTGCGGCTGCGACACTTTCTGAACCGTCAGGCCGAACCCGCCAGACTGCTGGTCATGGAAATGTATGGTGCCATGTACGCCGCCGGCATACCACTGCCATACGGTCTGCACATCGCCGATACACCCACACTGCTGCCCCGCGATTCGACTCGCTTCTCATGGTCTGCACCAATCCCGGCAGAATGGGGTCCCCGGAACCCCGCGTTCCCCACACGGCTGACCGGCGAAATTCGCTATCAGCTCATCAGACGCGGCATTCACAGGGCGGACGCCTGCGCTACAATGACTCGACTGAACGCAAACGTGCTGCAAAGCACCTTTGCACGCAGCTTCGCCGTCGTGCCGCCAGGCGTCGCTGAGTGGACTGCTGACGTCGGATCCAGCGGCCAGGACTGTATCTTTCTGTCAGTGTGCAGGCTGGAACCGTCCAAACGAGTCGACTGGATCATCGACGCCTTCTGCCAGCTGCCGCAGCCGCTGCTTAATCGCTCAAAATTATGGATCGTCGGAGACGGCTCACAAAACGCTGCGCTCCGCTCCATGACCGAAGGTCGCCCTGCAGCAGGCCGCGTACAGTTCTTTGGCCACGTCTCTGAAACACAGCTTGAAGAGTGCTACCGCCAAAGCAGCGTGTTCGTTATGCCGGCTCGCCAGGGATACGGCCTGCCCGGACTGGAAGCACTCGCTCGAGGACTGAGACTGATCGTGCATCAGGAATCCGGAGTCTCGGAGATTCTGCAGGGACGCCCGGAAGCCGCCATCGTTACAGATCCCGCATCCCTGTCACACGCGCTGCAGGCCTGCTGTGAAACTCACCACGCATGGCCGCGGCTGTCACGCAACATCCGCCCCCGCACTGCATGGGCGCTGGAACTGCTGCAGCTGTGCGGGTGGCGGTAATGACCGCGAAACAGTCCCGACTGCTGGTAATTCACTGGTTTCCGCTGGAACAGTTTCCACCGGCTCAGAATCTGCTGCACGTCTGCAGCGAACGGCCTGACCTGACCACCACTGCCGTCACCACAACCGGTACCGCCGCATGGCGGTTTGCTGCACCAGGTGTCGCAATTCACCGCAGTCGTTTTCCGGTTCGAGGACAGTGGCAGATTTGCCGACTGCTGCAGTTTTTGGCATTTCCGCTGCTGTGCCTGCTGCGCGCCGTGCTGCTGCGGCCGCAGACGCTGCTGTACTACGAGCCACACTCGGCACCAGCCGCTATGCTGGTCATGCTGCTGTTTCCTCG
>JBJTPZ010000450.1:0-7574 GCA_046075365.1 Planctomycetaceae bacterium | reverse complement strand
GGGTTAGGGCAGTGCGTGGTTTGGTGAGTTTCGACTGAGTTGTGTTTGGCAGATGAAAACCGGAACAAAACCATGATCTGTTCGCTTGATTTTGGCTGCGGTACTCTGCGGAGTTTGTGTCGTTCGGGTGGTCCGGGTTCGCGTCTGCAGCGTCTGGAGATGCGATCTGAGTATGCGGCGGTGCCGGATACTGCGCTGCATCGGCGAGCGTTGAGCGACCAGGGTGTGCCGTATGCGCTGGGTGAGGGGGTGTTGTTGATTGTTGGGAACGATGTCGAGCGGACTCGCTGGCTGACCCGAATCCCGGCGACTCCTTTGTTTCCGGGTGGTCGGGTCCCCCGCACAGATGCTCCTGCGAGGCAATTGCTGCACATACTGACCGGGTGTTTGTTGCCGTCGGCGGGACGAGGGGAGGATTTGTGTGTGCTGATTGCTCCTGCGGCGGACGCGAGCGGTGCAGAGGACGAGTTATTGCGGGCTGAGTCTGCGGGCGGAGTGGCATTTTTGCGTCGTCTGGTTGAGATGTCGGGATTTCGAGCGGTTGAGTTAGGTGCGGCTGAGGCGGCTTTGCTGTCGGCGTGGCCTGACAGTCAGTACACTGGTATCAGTATTGTGCTGGGCGCGGAATCGAGCAGCTGGTGTTTGGCGCGGCGTGGACTGGTGCAGTCTGCGGGCTGGTTGCCGGCTGGCGGTAACTGGGTTGATGCGGAGCTGGCGAAGCAGTTGCGTCTGCATGTGTGGGATGCGGACGGTGCGGCGTATCTGGACACGCCGCGGGTGAGCAGCTGGCGTCGGCAGCAGTCTGTGGATGTGCGTCAGCCGCGTGACGAGCAGGAGCAGCTGCTGAGTCGTCTGGTACGGTCTGTGCTGCAGCAGCTGGCCATGGCTGTACTGCAGCATCTGGAGCATTCGGAGGGGCTGGTACAGTCTTTGCGTCCGGTGCAGGTCGTGCTGGCGGGTGGCTTTGCGGCTGTATCTGGGGTGCCGGAGTTGCTGGCGGAGCAGTTGTCGGCTGCGGCTGGCGGTGTGCAGCGATTTTTGGTGCAGCGAGCGACTGCGCCTGATACGGCGGTTCTGCGCGGGGGGCTGATCTACGGCGAGCTGGAGCAGCGATTGCAGCGGGGCTGGGCGGCCTGATGGGTGTTGCCGGGGGCTGGTGGCAGGTGTTGAGAGGGGTTTCCTGTGGACATCGCTGTCTGAAATCTCGTTCGCAGGTTCGGTAAATCGTTGGAATTGCCTCCAGTCCGTCAGGAATTCGCCCCATTTTACTCCTGAGACTTTGGCGTTGAGTCGGATTGCCGATAGACTCATGGCGGGCAGATTTCTGCTCCTTTGAATCGACCGAGCAATTTCCGAAAAGCAGCGCATGGCAATTCTTCCAATTATCGATCCGTCCTCCAGTTGTGCTCAGTCTCTTGCGGCGCCGGCGGTTTCCGGTCAGGTGAAGGGGCGTTACGCGTTTATTACTCTGGGATGTCCCAAGAATCTGGTGGACAGCGAGACGATGCTGGGTTCGTTGTCTCGCGAGGGTTACGAGCTGGTTTCTGAACCGGAGGGATCTGACTTTGTTGTGATCAACACCTGTGGATTCATCGAGAGTTCTCGAGCGGAATCACGTTCTGTGATTCAGGAGATGCTGGACCTGAAGAAGGCTGGCGGGACTCGTGGGGTGATAGTGGCGGGCTGTCTTCCTGAGCGGCTGGAGCAGGATGGGGGATTGCTGAAGCAGATGCCTGAGATCGACCATGTGGTGGGTGTATTTGGTCGCGACGAGATAACGAAGGTGGCTGATCGTCTGGTTGGGGGAGCTCGTGAGCAGCGTGAGTTGTTCCGTCCGGCGCCGATTCGAGCGCTGAACGATCAGTCTCGTCTGCGAATTACCCCGCAGCACTACGCTTATCTCAAGATTTCGGAAGGTTGTGACAGGACGTGTACGTTCTGTTCCATTCCATCGATGCGTGGCAAGCACGTCACGAAGCCGGTTGAGATGGTGTTATCAGAGGCGCGTGAGCTGGTGTCGGACGGTGTCCGCGAGCTGATCCTGGTTGCTCAGGACACAACCTATTATGGGATGGACCTGTACGGCGAGGTTCGTCTGGCGAAGTTATTGCGTGAACTGGAGCAGGTTGAGGGGCTGGACTGGATTCGCCTGATGTATCTTTATCCGATCAATTTCACGGATGAACTGATCAGTGTGATTGCGGATTCATCTGTGATTCTGCCATATCTGGACATGCCTTTGCAGCACATCAATTCTGCTGTGCTGAAGCGGATGCAGCGGCGTGTGAACGGCGAGCAGACTCGTGATCTGATTGGTCGTCTGCGTGAGCGGATTCCGAATGTGGTATTGCGAACAACCTTTATCACTGGATTTCCGGGGGAGACAGACGAGCAGTTTGAGGAGTTGCGCAAGTTTGTTGAGGAGGTTCGTTTTGAGCGTCTGGGAGTTTTCACTTATTCGCTTGAACCCGGGACACCTGCGGTGCGTTTGGATGGCCATCTTCCTGAGGACGTGAAGGAGGCTCGGCGAGACGAACTGATGGCTTTGCAGCAAGAGATTGCGTTTGAGCATGCGGAGCGGCTGGTGGGATACGAGCTGGACGTGTTGATTGACGAGGAGATTGGCGACGGAGTTTATGCCGGGCGTACGTTTGCGGACGCACCGGAGATTGATTCCACGGTGATCGTCACTGGAGCCGAGCTGGAGCCGGGTGATATGGTTCCGGTCGAGATTCTGGAGCGTGACGGTTATGATCTGGCGGGGATAGTCAGTTTTTCTGATGAAGACGAGCATGAGGAAGACGCATGAGCCGTGCGTTGGTACTTTTGGTGTTCCTGGTGGTGTGGCTGCGTTCCGGTTTGGGGTGCTGTGCCGCTGCGGACGAAGTGCGTCCGATGGCGACTGCAGTAGTGCGGCTGTCAGCTGAGCGTGTGGGTGAGCAGTTGCAGGCGTGGCTGCAGCAGTCTGGTGCTGATGCGGCAAAAATTGATGCTGGAATGGCAGTGTGGCGGCAGGGTATTGCGGGGTCAGCGGCAACTGCTGAAGAGACGCTGGATTTGTTGCTGTCAAGTCTGGCGGCGGCGGATGACGAGACGGCTGGGCTGGTGCAGGCCTGCCATGCCGGGCAGCCTCCGGCACCGCAGCAGTACGAGGGTGTGAGGGCAGCTCCCTTTTACCGAGACAATGTGCGTATCTGGCATGCTCGTGCGCTGGCACAGCAGCGTTACTATGATGAAGTGTGTGCCTTGCTGTCGGACATTTCGGTGCAGGGTTTGGTGGATCCGGCGGCGTTGCTGTTTTACCGGGGTATCAGTCGACTGAAGCTGATGCAGAAGTCTGTGGCTGCGGACGATCTGGCCTTGTTGTTGAGCAACACAGCGGATGTGCCGGTGCGTTTTCGTGCTGTGGCCGAGCAGCTGCGAGAGGAGTCGTCAAAGCCGGCGGGTCCGCTGGGTGAGGTGGCTCAACTGATGTCGGACGTGCAGCGCAGGCTGGATCTGGGTGTAGCAGACGAGCCGGTGCAGAAGCGTGAGGACGAGGTTGTGGCAGCTTTGGACAAGCTGTTGAAGGAACTGGAGGATCAGCAGAAACAACAGCAGCAGCAACAGCAGGGCCAGGGGCAGGGGGGCAATTCACCGCAGCCGCAACAGGCCGGCGGGCAGGCACAGGTGCGTGGTGCGGCTGGTGCGGGCGAGGCTGAGCGGAAGGAACTGAGTGAGAATGGGGCGTGGGGAATGCTGGATAAGGAGCGGGAGGCGCAGGCGAAGGAGTTAATTCGTCAGCAGTTTCCACCGAATTTCCTGGACGCCATCAGCCGGTATACTCGAAAGATTGCCGAACAAAAAAAGTGAATTTTGTGGATGCTGACGGGCGGTCGTGCAATGGGGGGGCAGCGGGATGAATCTGCTGGTATTGCTGTGTTGTTTGCTGCCGGCATTTCCGGGGGAAGTGCGACTGTCGCTGGCAGACGGGACCGAGCGTTCCGGTGATTTGAAGTTGTTCGACGGTCAGCGGCTGGTGTTGCAGTCGGACGGCCAGCAGGTGGAGGTCCCGGCGGCAGAAGTGTTGCAGCTTGAGTTTCGCCAGGCGAGCTCGGAGGAATCCTCGAATGATTCTGCGGCGGTGCCGGTGCAGCGAGTCTATTTGAGGGATGGGTCTGAGTTGTCAGGTGAGGGGCTGCAGCGTGCGGCTGCGGAGGTGCTGTTGCGGTCTGTGGTGTGGGGTGATTTGCGGATTCCTGTGAGCTCAGTGTCTGCGGTGCGTTTGCAGGGGGAAATGCCGGGGTTTGCTGAGCAGTGGGGGACGTTTCAGCAGCGGAAGTCGGAGAAGGACTTGCTGATCGTGGTCAAGCGGGATGGCAGTGGTCTGGATTTTTTGAGTGGAATAGTGAGTGCGATTGGTTCTGAGGCTGTTGAATTCCTGCTGGATGGCGAGAAGGTTCCGGTTCCGGCTGTACGGGTTTACGGGGTGGTTTTTGGTCGTTCGGAGAATTCCGGTGCAGTGCCTGCCGGGGGGGTTCGGGTGTTGCTGGCGAATGGTGATGTGCTGCGTGGCAGAGAGCTGCGTCTTGCGGAAGATCGACTGCAGTTACAGGGCTCGTGGGGGCAGTCTTTGCAGTGTGAAGCTGGAAAGTTGCGGCTGGCGGATCTGAGTGGTGAGCGATTGTCGTATTTGTCTGAGCTGCCGGTGTTGCGTGAGGCGTTGCTGTCTGCTGATCCGGAGGGCAGTTTGCTGGACGGTTTGGTGGATACTGAGACTCAGCGGCGTCTGTTTTCACCTCGCCGCGATCGTGTTCTGCAGGGTGGTGGGCGTCTGCGTCTGCGTGGTCAGGAGTATTTGCGGGGGTTGTGTGTGCATTCGCATTCGGTGTTGTCGTGGGCACTGGACGGGCGTTACGAGACATTGGAGCTGACGGCGGGTGTTGATGATGAGGTGGCGTTCAATGCGGGCGCGGGGCATGCGGTTCGACTGGTAATTCGAGCAGACGATGCTGTCGTGTTTGATCGTATGATAGCTGCGCAGGATCCGCCGTTGCCTGTGCGTCTGTCGGTTTCTGGCAAGTCAACGCTGGAGGTCGAGGTTGATTTTGGGGATGGCAGCAGTATTTGTGACTGGCTGGATCTGGCGGATGCCCGGTTATGGCTGAATCAGCAAAGATGAACGAATTCAAAATTGTTGCAGGCTTGATTCTGGCGTGTGTCTCGCGGTTGTCGGGAACGTGTGGCGGGGATGGTTGCAATCTCTGAAATTGACGAAGAGACTGTGGCACTCGTTGTGTCGTGTTGCAGGTTTTTGTCGCGGCAGTTGAAGACCAGTTTGTTCAGGAAATTCCATGCAGAAGACGTTGCCATTTGACGAGCAGTTTATTCGCCGGCTGACAGAGACCTGGCCGACTCCTTTTTACGTTTACGACGAGGCGGGTATCCGTCGCACGTGCCGTGAGCTGAATGCTGCATTTGCGTGGTCACCGGGATTTCGCGAGTACTTTGCTGTGAAGGCATTGCCGAACCCGTGGATTGTGCGGATTGCCAAAGAAGAGGGTCTGGGTGCAGACTGTTCCAGTCTGCCAGAGTTGTATTTGTCTGAGCGAGTGGGACTGAGCGGCGAGGACATTATGTTCACGTCCAACAACACGCTGGCTCACGAGTACCGCAAGGCGGTGCAGCTTGGCGCGATTGTGAATCTGGATGATCTGACTCACATTGACTACCTGCGGGAGCATGTGGGTCTGCCGGAGTTGCTGTGTTTTCGGTACAACCCCGGTTCGGCTCGCGAGGGGAACGTGATTATCGGGAAGCCGGAAGAGGCCAAGTATGGTTTTACCGAGCAGCAGTTGTTTGAGGGTTATCGCAAACTGAGGGATGCCGGGGTTCGGCGGTTTGGTTTGCACACAATGGTGGCCTCGAACGAACTGAATGGCGAGTTTTTTGTCGAGACAGCTCGCATGCTTTTTGACTTGGCGCTGCGACTGCACTCGGAGCTGGGGATTCGAATTGAGTTTGTGAATCTGGGTGGCGGAATTGGAATTCCGTATCGTCCGGAGCAGCGTGCCGTGAATCTTTTTCAGGTCGGGGAATGGATTCGTGAACTTTATGAGCGGATGATTGCCGGGACGGCGCTGCATCCTCTGAAGCTGCTGATGGAGAATGGCCGGATGATTACTGGTCCGCATGGATATTTGGTGACGACAGCTGTGCATCACAAGAGCATTTATCGCGATTACGTCGGAGTTGATGCGTGCATGGCGAATTTGATGCGGCCGGGGATGTATGGTGCTTATCACCACATAACAGTGCTGGGCAAGGAGCAGGCGCCGCATGATCATGTCGTGGATGTGGTGGGGTCATTGTGTGAGAACAACGACAAGTTTGCGGTACAGCGATCTTTGCCGGCGGTGGATCGTGGCGATCTTCTGGTAATTCATGACTCGGGTGCTCATGGACATGCCATGGGGTTTCAGTACAACGGGAAGCTGCGTTGTGCTGAGTTGCTGCTGCGTTCCGACGGCAGTGTTCGTCAGATTCGTCGGTCCGAGACGGCAGAGGACTATTTTGCCACGCTCGATTTCACTGAGCTGAATGCTGAGAGGTGATTTGTGGTACTGATTGATGAGCAGCGTGCAATTGACCGCGTGATGGATCTGATTGCGATTCCGGGCGGCAGTGGTACGGAGTCGGGAGTCTCGAAGTGGATTTCCGATCAGTTGCGTGCGGCCGGTGTACCAGAGTCGGCAATTGAGATTGATCGTGCTCACAAGCGAATTCCGGTGGGGGGGGACACGGGCAATCTGATTGTGCGGTTGCGTGGTACGCGTCGCGGGGCTCGCCGTTTGCTGATGGCGCACATGGACACAGTGCCTCTGGCGGTGGGGGCGAAGCCTGTTCGTGAGGGGGACTGGATTCGACCGGCGTCAGCATCAACTGCTCTGGGTGGCGACAATCGTGCTGGCTGCGCTGTGGTACTCACGGCGCTGCTGGAGGTATTGTCGCGTGGGCTGGATTATCCGCCGCTGACTTTATTGTTTACGGTTCAGGAGGAGACTGGACTGCGTGGTGCGCGGTGGTTGACGGCGTCAAAACTGGGGCGTCCGGCGTTGTGTTTCAACTGGGATGGTCGAGATCCTGCAGCATTGATAGTGGGGGCGGTTGGTGCCAGCAATCTGTCGATTGAGATTGAGGGGATAGCCAGTCATGCGGGAGCACATCCGGAGGATGGGGTGAATGCGGCCGTGGCGGCAGCGCTGGCCATAGGGCAGCTGCAGAAGTCTGGCTGGCACGGTCAGATTCGTCGTGGACGGCAGCGGGGCACCAGTAATCTGGGAGTCATTCGCGGCGGTGATGCTACGAATGTTGTGATGCCGCTGGTGCAAATTGAGGCAGAGGCGCGGAGCCACGATTCTGAGTTTCGGGCTCAGATTGTGACGGCGTGGCGCTCTGCCTTTGAGTCGGCGACGGCTGCACTGAGTAATGCGGGCGGTCAGTGTGGGGTGTTACGGTTTACAGAGGAGCTCAGATATGAGCCTTTCCGGATGTCTCCTGAGACTGCCTGTGTTGTGTCTGCTGGTGCGGCAGTG
>JBJTPZ010000449.1:0-8609 GCA_046075365.1 Planctomycetaceae bacterium | reverse complement strand
ACCGATGTTACTTTGGCAGCCGGTGAGCAGTTGCGTGTGACGATCAGCAACAAGGGAACTGAGGGGCATGTGATAGTGGATGCGCTGCAGGTTCGGAAAGTGGGCAGTGATCAGTGATCAGTGGACGGTCAGGCGAGCCGCGGACGGACGTCCGCGGTTGTGAGTGCTTGATGGTTCCGGTGGCCCTTTCAGTAGCTCGGGCTTTCCAGCCCGAGATCTGTCCTTTGCGTTTGCTACGCCCCAGTATCGCCACACTGGAACGATTGGGAAAGGGTGCTGTTTGCCGTTGCCCTGCGGGTATTCTGCCGACCGTTTGGTCTCACGCGAAGCCGCGAAGCCGCGAAGGGAAACACACAAGGTCAGCGGTCAGTGATGAGGCGAGCCACGGACGGGATTCCGCGGGTGTGAGTGCTTGATGGTTCCGGTGGCCCTTTCGGTAGCTCGGGCTTTCCAGCCCGAGATCTGTCCTTTGCGTTTGCTACGCCCTCGCATCGCCACACTGTGACGATTGGGAGAGGGTGCTGGTTTCCAGTTTCCCTGCAGGTATCCTGCAGACAGTTTGGTCTCACGCGAAGCCGCGAAGCCGCGAAGGGAAACGCACGGGGCAGTGATCAGTGGTCAGTGATCAGGCGAGCCGCGGACGGGATTCCGCGGGCGTGAGTGCTTGATGGTTCCGGTGGCCCTGTTGGTAGCTCGGGCTTTCCAGCCCGAGATCTGTCCGTTGCGTTTGGAACGCCCTCGTGTCGCTGCAGTGGGACGATTGGGAGAGGGTGATGGTTTCCCGTTTCCCTGCAGGAATTCCGCCGACCGTTTGGTCTCACGCGAAGCCGCGAAGCGAAACGCACAAGATCAATGGTCAGGGTGGTGGCCTTCAAAGGAAGTTGAACAAGCAGGCTGCGGGACCCGTGAACGGCGCGAATACATGGGGCGGGGGGGCTCAGCGGCGGGGGCGGCGGGGGCGGAGGAACCAGAGCAGGATCAGAACGACGGCTACAACCGGGAGTATGGGTTTCAGACGCGGCAGAAACCAAAGAACAAGTCCCAGCACGAACAGGCGTTCGGGACGCAGAAAGGCCCAGGCGGCCGGGCGTGTGCGGGTTGGGAAGCAGGTCCAGAGTGCGGCCAGGACGATTCCGATGCGCAGACAGGCAGCCGGCCAGACGGCTGTGGAGTCGGCAAAAACGAGGCCGACGACTCCACAGCTCAGCAGGACTGCCGTGGCAATTCCGGTGCGGCGGCGACGTTCGGCGAATTCGGTATGCGAGGTATTCAAGGTTCAGTCAGGTCTCAGGGAAGGATTTCTTCAGGCATCAGGATGGCATCGCTGGTAATCTGCAGTTTTTCCAGTTCGCGACGCAGATCGGCTTCCGCCGACGGTCTGGCGGTTTCACGTCGTCGCACGATGACGCGGATACCGTTGGTGTCACCGCTGCAGCGACGGACCAGTTCCGGAATTCGACTCAGAATTGTGCTGCGGTACACGGGAGCGGGAGTGTCGGCGATCTGAATCAGAAATTTGCGTTCATCAATCAGTACCGTCAGGATTCCGCTGCTGATTGCGCGGCGTTCATCAGCGGTCAGGTCTGTCAGCGAGCGGGCCCCTGCTTCGGCATCTTTGTCTGCAGCAACCGACGCTGCGGGCTGTGTCGCCGCTTTGGTATTCGCGGGGGCAGCGGTGTCTGGTTCGCCGGCCGAGTCGGCTGAAGCTGGCTGTTCCGTGTCGCCGGTTCCAGCTCCGGTTCCGGCCCCGGCCCCAAAGCCCTGCAGCAGCAGATACAGAGCGATGCCGATCATCAGTGCCCCGGCCCCGACGCCATAGCGTGAGGAGGTACGCAGCATCCGCAGCAGTTTCAGACCGGACGGGAGGTTCGGGCCGGAGCTCATGTGCAGGCTTTCCGTGTGACTTTGACGAGGGTGACTAACGAGGTGCCGAGGCGGGGGTGATGACCGGTCCGGCCGGCCGAAATCCAAGAATCACGTAATCATACAAATGTCGTCCGGAAGCATCACGTTCCAGCTTTTGCTTGAGTTCTGCCACGGCTTTGCGGGTCTGCTGCTGATCGCCCAGTCGAGCATCACCCCACGTGACCAGCAGCAATACCAGGCTATGGGGATCGGCGAACGATTTGGAAGCCTCGAACAGTTTCTGAGCCAGTTCGACGTCGCTGGTAAAATCCAGCAGTGCGGAGCGGCTGCCGTCCTGCAGCAGGCACTTGCCGTTTTCCTGCAGATGCACTTCCCACATGGTTACGTGCTTTTGCATTTCATCCACTTTGATGAAAAAGCGGAAGACATCGTCACCGTTTTGCCGGAGCTCTGCCTGCAGTCGAGTTACGGCCTGTTCCAGACGGTCGGCATCTTCCGGCCGTTCTGTGTTTCGCAGCTTCAGTACTTCGTCCAGTGCGGCGGATGGCAGATCAAGGGCCTGTGCCAGCAGGCTGCCGGTGTCGCGATGCTGCTGCAGCAGGCTCTGATAACGCTGGTCGAGGGTATTTTTGAGGCTCTGCAGTTTCTGCTTTTCCGTGACCAGTTCGGCCTGCACAGCGTCTCGTTCCGCCTGCAGTTCCTGAGCCGCCTGGACAGACCTGCTGCGGTTCTCGATGTACTGCGAGAACATCACGATCAGCAGCAGATCGAGCAGAGGTGTGAGCTGGAGTGAGAGGCGACGGCGAGTGATCATGAGGCCGGCGGCTCCTGCGGACCAGCGGCGATACCGAGTTCTCGCTTGGCGCGTGCCACCATCTCACGGACACGCCGGCGAGCTTCAGACAGCCCGGCAAATCGCACTTCCGAAAGACTGCTGACAAACATCAGGACCACAGAGGCCAGCAGCCCGGCAAATGTGGACCAGATGGAATCTCCGAAACGTTCCATGACCAGGTTGACGCTGGACACGGCCTGTTGAGCCGCATCGGCCTGCAGGGCCGAACCAATGGCCAGCACGGTTCCGAGCACGCCGGACAATGGATAGGCTTCGATCATGGTCCGGGCCGTATTCACGGCAGTGTCAAAGCTGAGTGAATCGAGGCAGGGGCGACGTTCGTCAAGAATCTGCATGCGTTCAAGGCACAGTTTCCTGTCGGCTGAGCGGGACGGGTCATTAAGGGCATCGTGCACGTCCTGGACGAAAGCATCGATCTGCAGATGCAGCGACGAGGAGCGATCCAGCACACTGCGATGGTGCAGCCCGCGAGTGTAATTGTCGAGCGTATCAGCCAGCATCCGCAGATCACGCCGACACCAGGCTCGCAGCCACCCGAAAAACAGCAGGTGGAAGATCGCAAACCCGACGATGATGGGCGTGGACAGCCCGGACAGGAACTGCAGCCAGTCACTGAGCGATTGAGTTGCGGGGAGCTGGAGTGGCATACGCGGCTGTAACCAGTGTGTTGGCGATGTGGAAGGCGGGCAGTGCAGCGTGCAGCATACGTCAAAGGGGTGCTGGAGGGCGAGGTTTTGGGGTGAAAAATGCGGTGCGGGTGTGAGGAAGTGGCCCTGTCGTGGCAATTTCCGTTGGAAACGGGTGTGTATTTTAATTGACATATCGTCAGATGTCGATGTATTTTTGTGAGGAGGGTTTGTGGGATTTGTGTGATGGTGGGTCAGCAGGAGGTGCGAAAACGGTGCTGAGACTGACGGAGCTGGAGGCATTGGGGCAGGCGGCCGAGTGTCTGCGAACCCTGGCTCATCCGCATCGACTGCGGATGGTGCAGATGTTATTGCAGGGGCAGTACACGGTGGGGGATTTGGCCCAGGCGTGTGAAATTCCCAGCGCGATGGCCTCTGAGCATCTGCGATTGATGCAGCGTTGTGGCTTTTTAAGCAGCAGCAAGGACGGCCGGAAGGTGTACTATCGCGTCGCTGAGCCTCATTTGCAGAACATTCTGACGTGTATTGAGTCACGTTTTGGTGTTTGCGAGGTTAGTGGGCAGTGAGCAGTGGACAGTGGGCGGGGTTTGGGGAGCTGTCGACGGGAGTTCGCGGGGCTGAGGGCTGGCAGTGGTGCGGGCTGGGCCGTTTTCGACTGTTTTAATGCCGTGATGCTGCGGGTGCTTTGCAGGCAGCTGGTGTCACGCGAGGCCGCGAAGCCGCGAAGGGAATGGCGCGGGGCCGGGGGTGAACTGTCGCATCCATGCCGTATTCGTGGCTGGCTCAGCGCCGCCTTTGTAGCTCGGGCTTTCCAGCCCGAGCACTGTGCTTACGAACAATCTGTGTCTGCACGCCCCCAGGGCCGGATGACGGCTGTTATTTTGAATCACGAATGGGCACGAACAGACACGATTTCGTCGCGGATAACCGTGCAGATGGGAATCGCTGCGGACCGCGTTTGGTGATGGTGTGTGTGATTGCGAGGCGGGCGAACTTTAGTCAGGAGTGGTTTTTGATGCTGAGCAGGCTGGCGTCGCAGGCCTGGGCCATCAGGGTGCGGAATTTTTCTTCCGCGGTATTGAAGCGATCGGCTCGACTGCGTGCCTGCCATGTGCCGTCGGCACAGTAGATGACATCGAGTGAATTTTCTTTCTGCCGATGCTGCTCCCGCATCAGCACTCGAGCATCCACTTCGATGGCTCTGCCGGGCTGGGTTTTGAGTTTGAGCAGAGGCAGATCCAGCAGAGCAGCCTGATTTTCGTATTTGACGGACCACGAGAGTTTAACGACGCAGTTGTCTTCTTCGAACGTTTTGCTGCCGGGCATTTTGAGCAGGTGAATAATGGTCTCGAGCAGTTGATCGACCGTCATCAGTGGTGAGACTGTGACCTGCAGGATGGGGTCGCAGAAGCGAGGTGCGATGTGCAGGGTGAGTGGTCGCCGCCAGTTGAACATTGTCAGGCGAGTCGTTCGCAGGCGAACCTCTCCTGCTGTGGCTGCTGACTGCCAGAGTGAATCGGGCACAGGCAGGACCGGGCGAAACCAGTTTAAGGCGACTGCGGGAAACTGGCGGCATTCGGCATCCCAGTGGCGGGGCGTCAGCAATTCAAGATCAGGAATGACTTTGCGAAAGCGAGCTCGGCTGGCGTCGGAAAGATCAGCATTGCAGCAGATTGCGGGAGGCGGGCTGTCAGAGCGTCTCCGCGAGGCCATGTGTCGCAGGGATTTTTGCGTGAGATCTTCGGGAATCTCATGAGTTCTGCCGGACGGGGACCAGACGCAGAGCCAGCGTTTGCTGCCGGCCTTGATCAGTTCCTGTCCAGACTCAAGCACGTGAATTTCCGGGAGGCTGAGGGGGTCAGCGGCGGTCAGCAGGCCGGCCAAAAACTGAGCCCAGGCGGTGGCAGAAGCGGCACCGGACGGCGGGCGGAAAAACGGTGGATGGAAGTGCTGGGACATCGGTCAGTGGACAGTGGTCAGGGGGCACGGGACAGGGGACATTGGTCAGGGGCCGTGCGGATGTTTTTAACAGGATGGCGGACCTGGGGACAAGAAACCGGAGCCGTTTTATGAAGCAGACGGAGCAGAAAAATCACTATGGCGAGGCTGGCGGGTGTTGACGACGCAGTATTTTTCCGCCTGGGAACACCGGGAAATCTCGGGGCGCAGGCTGGAAAGTCCGGGCTGCCTGCAGAGAATGGGAGAATCAGGCAGTTAGTTTTTCGAGGAGAGCATGTGATGCGATTTGTTGCTTTTTTGGTGTGTCTGGCGGTGGTCTTCCAGTCCGGTAATTTGTTGGCGGACGAGGCGGCGAAGTCTGCTGCTTACGAGGCTGCTCCTGCTGCGGCTAAGGCGGTTCCCGGTGTGGATCTGACGGGAACGTGGACGGGTACGTGGTGCAGCGGAAAGAACGGCCATCATGGTCCGATGACGGCTCAGTTTTCAGCCGGGTGCAACGGCAGTTATGAAGTGCGTTTCAAGGGGCGGTTCTGTGCGATTATTCCGTTTACATACCGCACGACACTCAAGGCCACTCAAAATGCCGACGGGTCTGTGACCTTAACAGGCAGCCGTCGTCTGGGTCTGCTGATGGGGACTTTCAGCATGCAGGGAACTGTGACGGGGGACAAGTTGCAGGCGACTTACTGTTCGAAGCAGGACCACGGCACGTTCAGTTTGAGTCGCAGTGCGACCTGCTGCAAGTGACTGCCGCTGCCGGCGAAGGGCGTTTTCAACCGCGTCTGGGCTTGAGTTGCAGGCGACGTTCTTTGCAGATTGTCAGGTCCGGGTGTGCTGGATCGGAGTGGAAAACTAAGTGGTTTTCAGGGGCAGTGCTCGGGCTGAAAAGCCCGAGCTACGAAGAATACGGTCCGTGAGAGCATCCGCCGCAATGCGGAGGTCTCTGTTTGTTTCTCAGGGAGGCACGAAGACACACAGCAAGATCGCTTCATCAGCAGCACGGATGTCGGGCTGAAAAACGAGGCACAGATTTCGGGCGTTTCTGATTCGGTGAGGACTCACCGCCGCATTTCGCAGGCAAGTGAGAATCCTGATCAGTGCTGGTTTTCGCGGGGTGTTGCTGATGGCGTGTAGCGGGTGAAGGCCAGTCGACCGGCGCGGTCGGGGAATGCGGGCCATGCTGCGATGCCGGTGGGTATTTCATCCGTGGTGCAGGGCAGAGCGGTGCTGGTCTGTGCTGTTCGATCAGTGCGGCGGTGGAAAAGGCAGGCCAGTCCATCCTGATAGGCCAGTTGCCATTCCGGGTGCTGCCGCAGGTACTGCACGGCAGGTCGATCTGCCTGTCGATTGAGCAGTACGAGGTTTGGGTGACCGACATCGAGTGCCTGCTGCTGGCTGATCGGCCCTGACGCGGGGACTCGATAACGACGTTTATATTCGGGGCCGTACAGCAGATCGAAATGCCAGTCCACGATCTGCATCGGGTAGCACGTGTCGTAACGGCCATCGAAGCTGACGGTGGTATGCGGCGCGAGCGCGGCGAGTGCGTATTGAGCCCAGTCGAATGTCACGACAAGTCGGCCGTGCAGGTTGTTTCGGTGCATGAATTCAATGGCATTCACCGGATATTCATTTCGGGGAACTCCAAAGCGTCCCTGTGCAATCACGACGGCAGCCAGCATTCCTGCGGTCAGTGTGGCCAGTTCCAGTTTCAGCAGGACTGCAGCGATCCCCTGAACCGGCTGCGCTGTTTGTCTCATGGGCGGCGAAATTCGCTGCCATGCAGACAGCAGATGTGCGGGCATCCAGAAGCCAAAAGCGATGGCGAAGAATGGCAGATGGCGGATGTGTCCGAGTGGCTGAGCGGCAATGATCAGCAGCAACAGTGTCTGCACCGGGTCACGACGGCGTGAGGACAGCAGCAGACCGGCAGCGGTGAGGCTTGCGAGAGCGGCATAGACGATTGCAGCAGGGCCTCCGTCAAAAAGTCCGGCCCATTCGGAGACTTCGGGTCTGGGTGCGCTGAGTGAGACAGCGTACCAGCGGGGCAGTGCGGAACCGTAGGGGTTAACGAACAGCGTGCCGGCTGCAGCAATGGTGAGGCAGAGACCTTCGACCAGCATGCGAGGCTGAATGCTGCGGGTCTGCAGGCAGTGGTACAGCACAGTGAGCGCCACCCAGGCAGCGAACACGCAAATTCCCGCAAGGACACCACCGTGCGAATTCGTCCAGACGATCAGCAGCGGTATTGCCAGCCAGAGCCGACGAAGTCGTGTGGCGGAGCGTTCGGAGAATTCGAACAGGCAGAGCAGGGCGGTGAACAGTACGAAGCTGAACAGCTGAGGACGGATCTGCCAGTACTCGGCGAGGCCGGCAGCGACCGGCAACAGGCACAGGCTGACTGGCAGCAAGGGAAGCCCCTGGCGGTGCAGTCGCCAGCCGATGACGTTCAGCAGAAGCATTCCGAGCAGGCATTTGCCCAGCATCAGGCCCTGACCACCGAACCATGTGTGACAGCAGGCGACAGCCAGCTCAAACAGGTTCTCGTGATTAATCCAGGGGTGATCAGGGGTTGTAAATGTGTGTGTCGCGGTGGCGGGCAGGGTGCCAGTGGAAAGCCAGTCCTGTCCGTACTGAATGTGTCCCCAGAGGTCAGCGTCGACAGTGCGCCAGGACAGCAGCAGAGCGCAGGACAACTGCAGCAGAATGATGACTCCCCAATGCAGCCATCCGGGTGTGACGCTGATTGCCTTTTTAGCTGTGTGGTTTTGAACGAGGGGGCTGGACATGTGGAAGTGCCGAGTAATCGACGTGGACTGTTTGAAGAGAAACTAGTTCGTGAAAACCGTCAGTGCGGCGTTGTGATGAGGAAAGCGTGGCGGAAATGGGGATTGCCGGGACGCTAAGATTGTTGTGATCGGCAAAATCGACACTAACGGCGGAGACGGTTGATTTCGAACCACGAGTAGACGCAAGTGATGGGTATTACGCGGATCAAGGATTCCAGCGTGAGATCTTTCTGGCCGGTCGCTGAGTCGCTGCATTTGCTCGCAGACAAACACAGGTGCGGAGGCCCAGGGTTAGACCGAGGGGAACTGCGACTGGCCAGTGACGGGCAGGGTTCGAGTGGTGTGTCCCCGGTTCGAGTGGTGTGTCCCCGGTTGAGTGGTGTGTCCCCGTTTGAGTGGTGTGTCCCCGTTTGAGTGGTGTGTCCCCGTTTGAGTGGTGTGTCCCCCGGTTGAGTGGTGTGTCCCCCGGTTGAGTGGTGTGTCCCCGTTTGA
>JBJTPZ010000448.1:0-1457 GCA_046075365.1 Planctomycetaceae bacterium | reverse complement strand
AAAAGCTGGACTTCGATCGTTGAACTGGTTTTGTTACGATGTGAATGCACTCAGAGGAGAAGCAAATGGTGATTCGCGGACATTTTCAGAATGGTGTGATTGTTCCTGATGAACCAGTCAGTCTTCCGGAAGGAACATCTGTCAGGATTGAAGTCGTCGACCTTGAACCGAAGAAGTTGAAACGACAAGGAGGCATGTGGAAGGGGCAAGTGGTGATTGCGGATGACTTTGACGCACTGCCTCCGGAACTGGCTGAAGCCTTCGGAGTCGGCAGCGAATGAGATTGCTCATCGATACACATGTGCTGCTGTGGTGGCTTGATGATCCGTTGCGAATTTCTGAGGTGGCCCGCGATCGGATTTCAGATCCGGAAAACGAAGTTTTCGTAAGTGCAGTCTCTTGTTGGGAGATTGCCTTAAAACGTGGCCTTGGAAAAATCAAGGCGCCAGACAACATCGACGATGTCATTGCACAGTGTGGATTCCTTGAATTGGCGATCTCGATTTCGCATTCCCTGAAAACAGAAACTCTGCCGCTTTTTCACCGCGATCCGTTCGACCGAATGTTAATTGCTCAGTCCCTGTGCGAATCGGCTGTGATGGTAAGTCATGATCGGGTGTTTGAGCGGTATGGAATTCCGCTGGTTCATGCGTGATCTGAGCAGTTTGTTCAGCCTCGGGGACACTGAATCTCCACATCAGTGAACGACCAGGTCGGATCGGCTTTGGGAACCGACCAGTGGGCCTGTGGCCTGCAAGGTTCGCCAGGTATGCAGGTGCTTGCCACACAGCGCAGCGGCCGCGGTGGCATCCAAGAGCAGGGGTGTGGATTCGACGGTCAGGGGTGAAGGATGTGTGTCTGCAGTCGCCATGGTGCTGCCTCGGGAAAAGAGTGCAAAGTGTGACATCGCTCTCTGAAGAACTACGCGATTCACAGGGCGACTGACGACTGCGGAATGTGGAATTCCGGAATGGCGGTGCAGGTTGGCTGCGGTTGAAGGGGAACCGCCGATCGACGACGATTGCGGCAGCAGGTGGTTTCCGTTGTGTGGCCAATACTCCATCCAGAAGACCCGGATCCAGTTCGAGCACCTGTCGATAGAGAAGGACAATGGCGGACAGCGCCTGATTCTGAGTACTCGCCGAAACCAGACGGTCGACAGCCAGGTAAGTGAGAAACGCAGAGATCTCTGGCCCCCGGAGTTCTGCAGGATGCCGCCAGGTTCCGTTGGGAGCGCGGTAAAACCTCAAAAACCTGACAATCCAGTCCACATAGGCAGACTCCGTTCGGATGGAGTCATGCAGCACCCTCATTTCGTTGCGCACCTGAGTCAGCAGTTTCGGCGACTGCTGCGCATTCGAGACAGGCTGTGATTGATTCTGTCTTTCCGGGTTCGATGGGCTTCCTGAATTCATGGTGTAGACTCCAGGATGGACAAAAACACGAACTTTTTGGTA
>JBJTPZ010000447.1:0-2372 GCA_046075365.1 Planctomycetaceae bacterium | reverse complement strand
CCCGATAGAAAGTGGTGTGTCCCCCATCACGCCCGCCCCCCTTATCCGTTGGCATACGGGGGTGTTTTGCAGGCTGTCGGTCTCACGCGCAGCCGCGAAGCCGCGAAGGGAAACGCAAAGGTCAGTGATCAGTGAGGCGAGCCGCGGACGGGAGTCCGCGGGTGTGCGTTTTGCTGCACTGCTGGCGGCTACGGCATCCGTGCTGCGCAAGTGCAGGTGTTTCACGGTGGTGTGTCCCCGATCGAAAGTGGTGTGTCCCCCATCACGCCCGCCCCCTTTATCCGGTGGCATACGGGGGTGTTTTGCAGGCTGTTGGTCTCACGCGAAGCTGCGAAGGCGCGAAGGGAAACGCAAAGGTCAGTGATCAGCGGGCGGTTTTCGAGTACGAGTACGAGTACCGTTTCACTGAGTACGAGTACGAGGGGAAGTTTTTTGGGGGTGGATGTTTTTTGCGTTTTTCGTACTCGATTTAATTCGAACCGCGGGGAGTTTCCTTGCCGGCGGTTGTCCGGTTGGGGGGAATGACAGGGTTTGCCAGTCAGTGATCAGTGAGGCGAGCCGCGGACGGGAGTCCGCGGGTGTGTGTTTTGCACTGCCGTCGGCTACGGCACCCGTGCTGGCCAAATGCGGGCGGTTCAAAGTGGTGTGCCCCCCCCATCACGCCCCCCATCACGCCCGAGTGGACGTGTATGCTGATGTGGTGCGAGGCGGGGCGGGGCGGGGAGGGGCGGGGAGGCGACAGGGTGCATTTGAAAACAGAAGCAGCCGGCGGTCTGGCGGGACCGTCGGCTGCTGACTGGTTTGCGGACGAACGAAGGGCATTCAGTCCAGTTTGGCTTCGATGGTTTCGCCGCCCTTGATATCCACTTTGCGATCCATGGAACCCTCGCGGTACTGTTCCGGGATCTTCTTGTCGGTCAGATCTTTTTCAGAACCAGAGACGTACCAGGTGTAGTTGCCTGGAGTCACAGGTCCGCTGGCTGCACCATTTTTTATGTCGATGATGGCTGGCAGGCCGTCACCGACTGGCTGGAAGTTGAACTTCAGCCCATCCACTGGTGCTCCGCCGAGGGTCACGTTGATTGTGACGTTCACGGGTTCGGGGTTGGTTCCGACCGGTATGTTTTGGCTGCAGCCTGCGACAGCGGCCACGAGTAGGAGTGCAAAAATTGATTTCATGTCAGGGAGGCAGTATCTGGAGAAGTTTGAAGGGGGGGGCCGGGCGATTCAGCGACCGCCCGGACCCTTGAACTGCAGAGCGGCACAGGCCGCTCTGTTTAGCAGCGGATACGGCACATCAGAAGTCGCCGGTCACGACGCCGTCGGCGGCGCCAGCGATGTACTTCATGACCATGACGTCAATGTTTTCGCTGATGAAGCGTACTGAACCGTCACCCATAACAGCCTGAACACCACCAGTGTGCCAGCTGAACGGTTCGTCATTTGGACCACAGTTGTTGTTGGTCCAGCGGCATTCGGGCGGGCCACCGAGGGGAGCGTTGTAATTGTTTGGGCGGGCCATGCGGGAGGCCGGAGAAAGTGCGTTGCTGGGGCCTGAGAGACCGTTTGTGGCGGCATCCGGGTCGGCCCAGGCGTACATTCTTCGTCCGCCGGAAGTGCCACCGGTCCATGCCGGGCCTTCTCCGGCTACCGGCGATGGTCGAGTGGAGAGAGATCCGACAACACCGGCGGTAGGATGAGCACGGCCAGCGTCTTCAATGCAAAGGATGGTATTCGATGTACCGTCTGTGATGGCGGAGAATTTGCGTTTCGGGTCGCAGGCCAAAAAGCCCTGCACGGTCATGGCAATACGACGAGCTGTGGTAGTCGGACGCGTACCTTTAGGCTCGGTGGCACCTGTTGAACCGTCTTCAATGTCAGACACGGCGATGAACATGTAGTCCCATGTTCCAAAACCGTCAGGTGCGCGGCGCCCGGTGTCGATCGGTGTGCTGGGGCAGACAAATGACGGGATCTGAGTCTTGGCTGCGAGCACAGTATTTGGGAAGTTTGGGTCGTTGTAGCAGGCACCGATAGCCTGAGGATCGAGGACGGCCATGTTGTAGCTGTAGGGTGCAGCTGACATCTGCGCATAGGTCAGAGAGTGATCCATCAGCTGGTAAACATTGGCCTGCTCGATGTAAGGCAGCAGCAGCGTCGGAGTTGATTCGGTCATGTAGGTTGTTGTTGCTGTACCGGTGCTGTCGCACTGGCCGGAGTGCGGCAGGCGGCTGTAGGTGCTTTCGAAGTTGTGAACGGCAAGGCCGATCTGCTTCAGGTTGTTTTTGCACTGTGTGCGGCGGGCAGCTTCGCGAGCCTGCTGGACAGCGGGCAGCAGCAGCGAAACCAGAATGGCAATGATGGCGATAACC
>JBJTPZ010000446.1:0-1612 GCA_046075365.1 Planctomycetaceae bacterium | reverse complement strand
CCATGTTCGCTCCGCTGCATCTCCAGGTTCGTCAGGTTTCGGCGTTGGGGCCGTACTCGATTCGCTCCCTCGGATCCACCACTGGTTCGTTAAATCAGCCGGGTGGGCATCGACAGGATTCTTTCAAGTACGAGTACCGTTTCACTGAGTACGAGAACGATTATTTTGGCGAACGTTGGCGAGTAGCCGTTCCGCTTCAGAATTTCCCGCACCATTCAAGTACCAACCATTCAGGTGCCATGCTCCGTGATTTGCTTCCTTGCTGTGCCTAAGGATTTTCAGGGCGAGGCAACTGGATGCCTGGATTCTTCTGCAGGATCGCCAAAACTTCAGGCGAAACGTTGGTCAGGCCAGTCAGGATCAGGCGTTTCTTGTGACGGACCAGAATCTGAGCGACCTCTGGGCTGATGGATTTCACTCCCGCCAGATCAAGATTCGCCTCGTGGACGGCAAACACCATGGCCAGCTCCGGTGAGACCGATTCCAGTTTCTTCAAAAGCAGCGGACGTTTGGCGGCGACCAGTGGTCGAGCCACTTCGGGGTTGAGTTGTGTCAGACGGTAGAAACGCATAAACGCTGGTTTACCTGAGGCGAGTTTTGCCGCGAGTTGGGGGTCATCCAGGGTCTCAAGACCGCTGAGCATCAGCTCATCACTGTGGGTCTGCAGGATCCAACTGCATTCATCGGTGAGTGATTGAATTCCATCCAGCCAGAGAGCACCGGGATGCTGAATCAGGAGACGAGCCTGCGCGGGCGTAATTTCCGTCAGACCGATATCAAGCGTCCCTTTGTGTCGGACAAGCTCTTCAAGGCAGTCATTTGTACAGGAAGTCAGTAGACGCAGTTCGAGATGACCTTCGGGCTTCGCGAGTTTCGCTGCCAGTGCAGCAGAGGTCAGTGACCGAAGGCCCTGGATCCTCAGTTCACCCCGATGCTGTGACAGAGTCTCTTCCACACGCTCGCTCTCGAGCGACTGCAACGCCGTTAAGTGAAGTCGCCCCTGATGCTCCGCGAGAATGCGTGCCTGTTCCTGCGACACTTTTGTCAGGCCCAGCACCAGCAAGCCTGGGTACTGCGACAGCACGGACAGCGTCTCGTCACTCAGTTGTGCCGACTTCATCGACAACGCTCCGCCATGTTTCACAAGGACTTTTGCGGTCTCCGGAGAAAGCTCCAGAAGAGCATTCAGTTCCAGCATGGCCTTGTGCGATGCCAGCTCGTGAGCCGCCGCGGGACTCAGAACCTGCAGCGCTGAGAAACCCAGGAGGCCGTTGGTCACCGCCAGCTCCCTGGCAACGGCTGGGTCCAGTTCCCTGAGATGAGTGAGCGTCAGAAACGACTTATGGGAATGGTATTTTGTCGCCAGTGTTCGAGCCTCTGAGGGCGTGAGCGACTCACTGTCCAACAGAGACTGGGCGAGGATTTCGCCGGGAGATCCGAGCAGAGCAAATACGACGACGCCCCATCGGATCCATGCATTTCGTGTCACTCGCATGAGTTTCTCCCTTGTCCATAGATGTGATCAAGTGCCCTGGCCGAAAACGAGAATCGTGATCATTCTGCTCATCTAACCCTCTTTCTTATGTCGAACGACGGCGGTAACGGGGCCGCC
>JBJTPZ010000445.1:0-7450 GCA_046075365.1 Planctomycetaceae bacterium | reverse complement strand
GTTGAAAACGCCACGGCCGGCCCGGTAACGTTCAGCGAGATCACGGCGATCGCGGAGAATGACCGGGAGATCACTTTGAGTGGCATCGTGCGGCACGGCGGTGGAACGGGTTTGCTGCAGGGTGGCAAAGTCGAGATTCGTGTTGAGGGGCTCACGGCCACGGGCGGCAGTCGCAGTCGCGGTGTGGTGGTGGCGAGTGGTTGCGACACGTTCTGGCTGCGGACGGATCAGCCCGAAACTGTGACGATTCCGGCGAAGTCACTGGGTGAAAAAACCGATGTATTCGGAAAAGTCGAGCGAGTTCGGTTCTACCTGACGTATCAGTCCTGCCGATAAAGTCCCTCAGGCGAGCATTTCCGGGGGGGCCGGGAGAGTCGCCGTGCTGAGAACGCTCAGCGTGGAGTCGACCCGTGAGACGACTGACATTTGCATGTCTGGCGGCGGGCCTGTGCGGACTGCTGGGACCAGCGGCGGCTCAGGAGCCGCGTGAGCCAGGTTTCAATGAGTTACTGGTGATTGAACCGGCTGCTCAGGAAAATGGCCTGCCGACGGCGATCGTGAGTGGTGGGCGTGTGGACATTCCACCGACGCTGCATGTGCACCCGTACTACTACAGCGGCGACAAGGAATACCAGGCACAGATCCTGAATGGCGGCCCGACGATTATCGTGGCCAATCATCCACGAAGCGGAGAGAAGCTGTACATCGATGCGGTGCTCCCTGCAGGCGCTCCGATTGTCGCGTATTCGGCCCACGCGATCACTTATGTTTACCCGGATCGCCGGGTGCTGATTGAGTTTCATCTGCTGCACAAGGATCGTGCGGTGGTGAAGTACATCAGTGGCAGGGGTGTGATTCGGGAAACGCACGAACATCTGGACGAGGTGGCCGAGAAAGTCACGGAACACAAGCGGCAGTCGCGGCTGGTGTCGGAGCTGAGCGAGCTGGGGACGGAGGCGAAGGACATCGCCAAAGGCTCAGTGGGCGTGATCAGCGGGGCTGGAGCTGTGGTGGTGGAGCGCGTCCGCGCGGTGACTCGCATTCTGCCTGGTGCTGCAGCGCTCCGCAGTCTGGGAAAGCAGTCTGAAGAACGCGGGGCTGCGGAAGAAGTCCGTCAGCTGGGGCTGGAAAAGGCGCGTGATGTGTCGCCAACGATTCCGTCCGTCCGCTGACCCTGACACGGCTCAGGTTCACGACTCACACTTGAAATCACCTGCGGCTGGAAAATGCGGGCCGCTTTTGCCAGGGAGGGCTTGGGGTATGAAAACACTGCAGTGGCTGCTCGTTGCCTGTGGAGTGGTGGTTCTGTTGCTGGCGAACACCTGTCTCGCACAGGTAGAGCTGAGAATAACGACACCACCGGGAGCGATACCGTTCGGGCCAACGCAGCGAGTGAAGGTGTCGCCGCCGGCCCAGGATGCTTCGACTTCCCTGGTCCTGACCATGAAACAGACAGCCGCCACAGAGACACTGGAGTGGGCGAAGACAAAAGATCAGCGAAGTCAGACAGCGATCAGCGCTACCATCGCTGGAAATTCCGCCACCTTTGCACTTCCGAAGATCGAACTGAATCGAGAACTGACGATTGAGTATGGTTTCAAACGTCCGGCAGCCGGGGCGGGCACAGTGTCGTTTGTTGCTTCTGAGGTCGTGTTTCTTGATTCAGAGCCGCCGAAGCTGCGGAGTCCTTCCCTCGAGGTCACAAATACTGGAAGTGCGACGGTCACTCTGGATTTCTCTGACAGTGACGTTCGTCCGGTATCTGTGTCGGCAGACAGCTTCCTGCTGTTCGAGAAGGTGCGGGTAGAAGGTGAGGAGGCACTTCGGAATCGGCCCCGACAGGCGAGTCAGGCTCCAAACCTGTTCAACCAGAACCGTCAGGTCAGGATTGTCTGGGACGCACTCAGCCCCGGCGACTATGAACTCAGGGTGCAGAATATGTCGGACATCGTTGGGAACACCATTCCAGCTCTCGGCGACAGCGGGGCACATGCAACGATTCCGATCACCATTCCCGTTCGTCCACAGCGGGCCACCCAGCCTGAATATCCGCGATTCCTCGCGGAAGGCGACCGTCCTTCCGAGCTGAATCCCGGCGATCGCGTGGATACTCGCGTGGTCCAGCTGTACTATCTTCGCGATGCCCGCCAGGTAGCTGAGCTGATCAATCGCAACATTCAGGACCTGAATGCGGTTTCATGGGATGCCGCCCAGCGTGCGGCCGCAGATGCGCGAAAACGCGCTGAAGACGCCATTGACAATCGACGTTTTCAGGACGAACGGGCTGTGGAAGCCGCGCGACGATCCCGGGAGACCGAAACGCGTCTGCAGGAGGCGCAGGATGAGCTTCGGGAAGTGCAGCGTGATCAGGCTGCAATCAGCCAAACGCAGGCAGAGCTGGAGGCCGAGGCATACCGGATGACCGGCAAGAAAGGCAGCGAAATCGACAGCGAGATCAACAGTCTCATCACCGAAGTGGGGGCAAACCGCACGGCGATCAATGACTTAAACACGAGGATCCGCGAGAACAAAAACAAGCTGGCCAGACAGGAAAAAGACGGAACTCCGATGGCAGATCAGCTGGTGACCCAGAAGGAAATCAGCGACCTCGAAAATGAACGCGATAAGAAACACGCGGACACAACAAATGCGATTAACAAAGCGAGTGCACTGCGAACGCTCAAAGGCAACATAGATGCCACAAGCGCAGCTCAAACCAGTCTGCAAGCACGCAACACCGCTTTGACCGACGAAACGAGGACCGATCGCCTTCCCTCCCAGCTCGCGCAGCAGCAGCAAACGGAAATCACTGAGCGACTGAAAGTTGGTCAGGCGGAGGCGACGGAGCTGCGGGCCAGTCAGGAGCAGTTTCGGCGGGAAGTGGCGGCGGGTCTTGCCGACCGCAACAGTTATGCACGTGGCAGTCTGGATTCCATTGACCCGGTGGCTCAGGTGAGCATTGCGGTGGTGGGCACCAGCCGCCTGCAGCTCCGCGGCCCGATCAAGGGACTCAATAAAATCTGCCGCATGATCCATCAGCTGGACAGTCCGGTCGGTCAGGTGAAGATCGGCATTCACACGATTCAGGTGAACGGCGAGCACGGCGACCGGATGGATGTGGTCTATGAACGCATCAACCGCGAAGTGGCTCATTCGCGTTTTCTGGTCAACGCATCCGGTCAGTTTCTGCGTCGGGCTGTACAGGAGGTGGCGGATGAGGTGGCCATTGAAGCGGACGCCGGAATTCTCCCGCCCAACTGCCCTCCGGAACTGCAGGTGGGGGTGGTGCGGCTGAATGGAGCCATTCAGACCAGTCAGGAGCTCCGGGACCGGCGTTATCTGTACGCCTTCTACGGGAGCGACTTCATTGGTGAGCTGGAGGAGATGGACTCTGAACTGCTGAACACGGACAACAAGCTCTTGTCCCTGCATTCGATGGACACGATCAGTCTGCCGGGAGCCATGTTTGTGCTGGCACATGCGGATCATCCGGTCCGCCATCGGGTGCTGATGCGTTTTCAGGAACTCATTGCCGGCGACCTGCCGATGCGGGAGATGGAATACGTGCGTGCGCTGACGCAGCTGGATTCCTGCGGCCGACCGCTCAAGTACAACCCGAACCGGGCGAATAAGATCGATGAGAAGGAAGCGCGGGCCATCATGTACAACAACGGCCGCACGTACACATTTCCGAACACCGTGGGCTTCTTCAACAACCAGATTCAGTCTCAGGGTACGCTGAATCCGGTGCAGTACGCCACAGTAAAGCTGGCACAGGCGTTGAAGGCACAGCTGGTGGCGGAAATGGAGTACAGGAACCTGGTGGCGGAAAGGACGCTGCTGAAAGACAAATTGGATAAAACCGAGGCCAAACTTAGAGAAATGGCACAGATTCTCCAAGTGCAGGAGAATGCTCTGAGCAGGGAGGCCGCCAACTCTGTGGAAAAGCTGGCAGCCGATACACTAGAACTGGGTGATAACAATACAGACAGTGATGTCTCCAGAGAGGTGCGAAAGCAACTTAACAAGCAAAGTCCAGCCTTGATCACGAAAATACTGTTTTCAGCAATTATGAAGAGTCGGAATAAGTGCGACCAGGAATTTGGAGAAGAGGTAGCAGAAACTGTCGAGCAGATGCTTGACCTGGAAGAAGGTTCGCTTGAGGGAGTATTCATCGGTGGTAAGGCGGAATACCTCGAGCTGGCAGAAAGATGGGCTTCAATCACTGAAGAGAGGGACTCCATCGACAAAGCAATCTCCAGTTTATCCCGCGAAAAGAGTACACTGCGGGAGAAACTAACCGGTAGACAGGCGGTGGAGCAGTTCATGGACGAACAGGAAGAGAAATCTGTTGAGTTGATGGAGGCACTTCGCGCGCACTCATCAAACATTGACAACTACCTGAAACGGCTGGCAATAGCAGTTGAGGACGATGTGGCTGCCCAGTTCTACGAACCTGCATTTCAGCGAATTCGCACAGTATCGCGGACGTGGGACGTAACACTGGGCCAGATTGAAACAACAACGATTCTGACGAATAACAGGACGCTGGCCAAGGTCAGCCCGGCGGCGTCCTTCGAGTTTGACCTTCCCGAAAGAAGGATTCTCATCACAGAGGCGATGCAGGGCGCGAAAGCGTTAGCCGACGAATACGGAAACTTACTTAAAGACCCAACATTTGTATCCGGCAGCGAGCTTTTGCGGTCCCGGACGGCGGAAGGCATCACTGGTGCGAACAATGCCTACACAACGATTCCAGGAACTGACAACACACCGGAATTTGGTTCCGAGCTTGACAAGCTGATCCAACCCCCAGCGATTTACAAATTCGAGACCGGTACGGGATTTGAAGTTCGCCCGGTAATTCAGCCCGACGGAAACTCTGTCATGTATACTTTTGACTACGAGTATACAACAAATGTACGCGAGCCCGTGCGGGCGGACGAAAAGCACCTCGGTCGCATCAAGAGGCACTTTGTTCACACGGAAGTCCAGACAAGCAGTTATGAATTGCGAGAGGTCAGCCGCTATACGGTGTCTTTGAAAGCAGCACGAACTGACAGAGGCGTACCATTGCTGGAGGACATTCCGGTGTTTGGGCAGGCATTTCGGCCGTTGCCAAGCGAGGAATCATCGCTTCAGACCAACATCATTCTCGGCAGTTCGACAATCTACCCTACAGTTTACGACCTGATGGGGTTGCGATGGTCACCGTTCGTCGATGGCGAGGGTGTGAAGGTGCTCAGCAGCGAAAAAACAAAGACAAAAGAACGGGCAGATGCTCTGCGTCAATATTTGAGGAGACGCGTCGAGGCAGATTTGCAATTGGACGAATGAGCCAGTGCGATAGCCACGTGGTTCAGAACTCCTTAATTCTTTTTCAAACTGAAACGGATGATTTTAACGCGTTTACGCCCGTACCGGAGACAAACAAGATCGAGATCTTCGTCTGACACGCCGTCATCCTTTAAGCTCTCAGGGTTGGATTCTAATCCAGGGCTAGAGTAGTATCCCAAGACCTCGCCGAACTCGTTGACAAATGTGTCGTTGGGAAATTTCCATCGTGGGCGAGTCGGGTTGTAGGTGGCGGCGGTTACAGTGAATTCCTGCTCGTCAGTGGAGTCGATAACGATGTGTCTGGCCATTCATTCATGTCCTATGCATAACGAGTAGTGGTAGGCGGCTTTCTGTCGCCACCGCTGGAATGTCGAGCATCATTGCTTCGGGCGTCCTGACGCGGGGCGAGGAAACAACCATTTGCGGCAAGCGGTAAAAGAAGCCTTTCAGTCGGCGACTATCTGCAATACAGCATCGTTTCCAATGTTGCTGACAGCGTAGTCGCCGTCGAGTTCGATCTCACATTTGATTGTATATCTGCCCGGTTCCGCTCTCATTCCCAGAAGTTGACGCTCAAGTCGCTGTGCCACGACTTGGTGGAAGTGCGTTTCCAGCAGCAAGCCGGATTCTGTCGCAGTGAAGTGTGTGGAAATTGGTTCGGTGACCAGTTTTCTGCCCCCATATTCGATGCGGAAACGCAACTGTGCAGCGAAGTCGACGTAAGGGAATGCGTTGCCCAGTGGCTTGCGTGGCCCGGCAATACGTATCACCGCCGGATGAGTTCTCCAAACAAGCTGGGTGATTTTTTTCTCTGAGGTTATTGCTGCGGCCACAAGGTTCATGCTGTCCGGAGTCAGGAGGAGTTGCGCAATGGAGTTCTCAATCTTCTGCCGGCGAAGATTAAGTTGTTTTTCGAGGGACTTCAGTGCATCCTTGATTTCGTTCAGATCCTTGTTCGTTTTCCCTCGATCATCATTCGCTTTTGCTACGGCGTCATTCAGTTTGTTCAGATCCTCAGCAAGTGTCGTTAGTAGCGCGTTATCGGCAGTTGCGGTTACAGGTGGTGTTACGGCTTCGGTCTGCAGCGCCTGTGGGGGGCCGACCATGACAGGGACACCGCATGTTGCACAGATTTCCATCTGGATGCGTTCGCGTCCGCGAATGGATACCACCCACGGCAGTTGACCGCCGGTTTCAAGCGGTCTGACGGGCAGTTCTTCCCAGTTTTCTCCGTCATCGCGAGTCAGACGGGCTCTGAAGGTTTGGTCCGTGGTGGTGGCGGAGTGGCCGAAGGTGATACGGTACTTGACAGGGTGGTGGCTGGTGTGCTGCAGCGCTATGCAGACTTCATTGCCGGTAGGGATGGAGTGTTCGTTGATAAACACGGTCCCTCGGATGGAAGACGGGGTGTGTATGGTGAGTGTGGCTTGCCGGGTGCTGAGCGACACGGGAGGCGGAACGTGGACGGTCGTGGGGTGGGGGGCTGGGGCTGGAAGTATTGCGGGCTCCTTCGCCCTTACGGCACCCACCAGGAGCACTGCACAGCAGACCCACACCGACGAGCGATTGAAAACCGACCGGAGCATGATAAGCATCCCGACACTGAAAAGATGAAATCTCAGCCGTGAGCGCCGTCGTTCCCTCCGTAAACATCCTAACACCCAGTTTTTGCCCTGGCAATCACATGGCGGAAGAAATTTAACTGCCGGGAGCTTCCCTGTCCGGGCGAACCGTACAGATTCACATGGTGCGACGACTCTCGAACCGATTCTGTCAGCCGCATGGCGGGTGGCGTGGGGGGCTTGCCTTTCTGACGCTGGGCACGGCCGGGAGGGTGAAGCTGGGATGGTGAAACGACGGAAATTCGGGGATTCCGGGGCGATTTCCACCTGAGCGAGCAAAGGGAATTGAGTGTCGGGTTCGGCAGTGAATAAGCAGGAGGTTCGTTTCGACGGAGCGAAACGCGACTATCAGGGGGATTAAGACTGTTTCACCATCCCAGTACGAAGCTCCAGCTGAGCCGCAAGCCCGGTCGTTTGCAGAGCCGTTTTCAAGGTCCCTGCCCCGGCCTGGCCCGCTACTGAATCAGATCGCAGCTCACCCGCTGCCTGCT
>JBJTPZ010000444.1:0-21838 GCA_046075365.1 Planctomycetaceae bacterium | reverse complement strand
AACACTGCACGGCAATGCCCCTGTGTGCAGCATTGAAGCCTCCCCCCAAACTTCCGCACCCGTGGGCTTCCGCCCACGGCTCGCCCCACCGAACACTGCCCACTGCCTGATCCCCTTCGCGGCTTCGCGGCTTCGCGTGAGACCTGCCTCCTGCAACGGAACTCCCAGCGGTTCGAGTCAAAATCGAGTACGAGTACGAGTACGAAAAACGCAAAAAACAAAAACCAAAAAGAACCTCAGCTCGTACTCGTACTCAGTCCGCCCTGGCGGACGGTACTCGTACTCGTACTCGAAAACTGCCCGCTAACAACTGCCCTTTGCGGCTTCCTGCGCGGCTTCGCGTAACACCAACACCCTGCAAAGCCCATCCTGCGATTTATCCGTGAAAATCCGTGTTCATCCGTGGCTAAAAAATCCGTGGCCAAAGAATCCGTGCCCAAAATCCGTGGCACAAAAATCCGTGGCAACCGTCGCGGCGCCGCTGCACCACTCAGGCAAACAACTGAGCAATCGGGGTCCCGTGGTCAGTCACCGGAATCGGGCGATCGCCGTCATACAGCTCTTTTGCCGGATCAATTCCCAGCGCCGCAAAGATCGTCGCATGCAGATCCGGTACGCTTACCGGCTGCTCAACGACTCGACGACTGAACTCGTCTGTCAAACCAATCACCTGGCCCGTTTTCAGCCCACCACCAAACATCGGCACACTGAATGCCGCACCCTGATGACCGCGACCACCGCCGCCGTCAAACTCCGGAGGACGACCGAATTCGGTGGCCACAACCACCAGAGTCGAATCCAGCAGACTGCGTGATTCCAGATCGTCAATCAGCGCCGACAGCGCCTTGTCCAGCTCCTGGATCAGTACGTGCTGGTTCAGCTGACCGTCATTATGAGTATCCCAGCCAGTGCCATTGATGAAGTTCAGATTGAAGGCCACTTCCACAAACTTCACACCACTCTGAACCAGCCGACGAGCCAGCAGACAGCGCTGACCAAATTCGCTGCCGTAAGCTGCTCTGAGATCCGCTGTTTCCTGCTGCAGATCAAAGACCGAAGCAAACTGAGGACCAGCCAGCACCTCGCCCTGAATGCCGGCATCCACATAGTCCTCAACATCACGAAAACCACTGTACCGACTGCGAAAACTGTTTCGCATACCCTGCAGCAAACGCTGCCGACGATCCAGCCTGACGGCTGTCACATCCTGCGGTCGACGCAGTCCCGCCGGACCGCTGGCTGTATCAATCAGATAGATGTAATTGTGCTTCGCTCCCAAAAAACCTGAACCACGAGTCGCGCTGGGGTAACCCATCACGACGTAAGCCGGAACCTTACTCTGAGCATCACCCAGTTCGTGTGATACGATCGAACCAATTGATGGATATACCGTGGTACCGGTCGGAGGCCTGCCGATGTGCATCCGATTCACGGCTGCAGCGTGCTCATCAATCACATCATGACTGACGGATCGAATGATGCAGCCACGATCCAGTCGGGCAGCCATGGCCGGCAAATGACAGCACACCTGCACATCGCGGATGGCTGTCGGGATCGAGGTGTACGCCGAACCCGGCTTCCGCGATCCCTGAGCCGGATCGCCCACTGCCTTGGGATCCCACGTGTCAATCTGCGCGGCACCGCCACCCAGCCAGATGAAGATGCAGGAAGTGGCGCGGCCACGAGCCTTCGTGACAGCCGCTGGCGCTGCTGAACACGCCAATGCCGGCACTGCTGAAGCTGCTGACAGAACCAGACGACGGGAAAGGCTGGCTGACATGACAGAGATTTCCTTCCGCAACAGAACAAGGAACCTGCCCGCATGATAGAACAGCCCGCCGGCATTTGATATATGCCACACCAGTGCCGAGCAGCATTTTTTAGTCAAACCGGTTCGCCGGTACGGAGTTTTCGTCATGCAGTGGATCGACCGCACGCGGATGGCCTCACAGGTACTCGCTGGAACCTTCCTCAACCTCGGATCCTCAGCCGCCGTCGAAATTGCTGCCGGAACCGGATTTGACTGGGTCCTGCTGGACTGTGAACACGGTTCCGGATCGTGGGGGGATCTCAGAGCCCAGCTGCTGGCTGTTCGTGGCACTTCAGCAGCACCCATTGTGCGAGTTCGCTCGCTGAATGCCGATGACGTCAAATTTGTGCTCGACAGCGGTGCTGCCGGTATCATGTTCCCATACGTCGCCGATGCCGCAGAAGCCGCCAAAGCCGTCAGCCTGATGAAATACCCGCCGCAGGGAGTCCGCGGGGTGGCACAGGTCATCAGAGCCACCGACTACGGCCGCAACTGGAAACCCTATCTCCACGAAGCCAACGAGAAAACACTGGTGATTGTGCAGATCGAAACGCCGGCAGCCGCAGCACAGGCCGAAGCTGTCGCCGCCGTCCCGGGAGTCGATGTGCTGTTCGTGGGCCCCATGGACCTGTCGGTCAATATGGGGCACCCCGGAGACTTCACCCAGCCGGCCTTCGTCCAGCAGCTCAGAAATGTTGTCGAAGCCTGTGAAAAACACGGCAAAACTGCCGGAATTCTCAGCAGGCCAGAACTCGTCCAGTCTCATAAATCACTTGGTTTTCGCTTCATCGCACTCGGTTCAGACTCCGCTGCTGTCGCCGCCGCCATGACTCAAAATCTCAACGCACTGCGGCAGTAGCACCCCGCAGCCAGTCACCTTGCTCGCCCGCAAACTCTGGCAGCATTTCCCAAACTGCCCCGCCCGCGAGAAAATCCGTACAAACGACAAAGAAAGCCGTAAAAAATCTGTATTTCCAAACGCCAGCAGTCGTTCTCCAACAGACTTTTGCCATCAGTTTGGCACTGTTCAGCAAACCGAGTCATGTCTCGGATTGACTTCAGAAACTCCGACGGTATGCTACGGGATTCTCCGGGTGTGAATTCCGCAGATTTTCAGAGGTTTTGGTTTTCCATGGGACGCACTGAACGACAAAGAGAAATTGCTCGCCGACGCAAACGCAAAACAGGACTGGCAAAAGTTCGCCAGCGTTTTGCTGCCTCGAAGAACGAAGGCGAAAAAGCCCAGCTCCTCGCTAAGGCTCGACGCATGAGCCCGTTCATCGAACTCGAATAACTCGCCCGGAAACCGCCTGTCACCGCCACGCTTCCGTGACGCCCAGTGGCCGCACGATTCCGCCTTTCGATCAAATACTGCAGCACCCGCGATCAGTTGTTCGCGGGTGCTGCTTTTTTTGTTCAGCAGCGTTGCAAGACCATTTCCAAATTTTTTTTCGAATACAGGCTGCCGGGCCGTCAAAGACCATCGCTGACCACCTTTTTACCCCCGCAGCCACACCCCACAGCCAAACAAACGGCCCCTGATCCGCTCCGCAAACATGCGTTTTCTGCCTGACCCGAATTCCGATTTCGGCTGTTGGTGCAGTGCTGCCAACAGGATCGGCAGCGAGTGCCGAAGGCCTGCAGGGCTCAATCTTTCACCAAAAATATTCGACCTGCCAGCACTTCCGTCGTATTGACGGTTCCGAATCGCCCCCGGTATCAACCACCCCCAATTGTCCCGTCACCGCGCAGGAATTCTGTGCGGCTGTTGTGAAAGCGGATTTCACAGCAAAGCTCAATGCAGATAACTGGGGTCATGGATCCGGGCCACGGAAACGGCTCGGAGATCATGGATGATCGCAGGCGAGAGTGGAGAAGTCTCGCCGGAATTCCTGAAGGAGGATCTTAACTTGCACAAGGCCATCGGACTCATCACATGCGCTTCGGTGATGGCCGCGTCGCTGTACTTATTCAGCGGCGGCGATCCATCGCGAACGTTGTCGGCTCAGACCGAACCCGCAAAGGGCAGCGGTCGTCAGAGCACAGTGGCAAGACGTTTCCTTCAGGAAGCCCGCGCAGAGGCAGACAAAGGAAACGTCACGGAAGCCCGTCGACGAGCAGAGACTGCAAAGTCACTGTCGTCAGACTGGAGCGGTGTCGAGGAAACACCTGACCAGTTCCTCGCGGCCCTCGACGAAAAGGCCGCACCAAAGAAGACTCAGACCTCTCTCGAAGACGAATGGTCGGACTCGGAAGCACCGGCCGAGTCAGCAGCCGAACCAATGGCCGCTGAGTCGGACGAAGAGCTGTCCACCGCCGACATGCGAAAACGTCGCGAAGCTCAGCGGCTGGTGCGGGAAGCACGAGTCGCCATGAAGCAGGGCGATATGGCACTGGCTCGCTCACGAGCCATGCAGGCCCGACAGCTCAAAGCTTCTTATGCCCTGTGGGATGATCGGCCTGAACATGTACTGGCTGACATCGATACACAGATGAAAACTGCCACGTTTGTTGCAGATGCCGGCAAAAAGGCCCGTCAGACTGTCAGCAAATCCACAGATGCCGCTGCCGCTCGCGCTGAATCCATGCTGCAGAACGCTCGCCGTGCCATGGATGCCGGTGAACTGGCTGAAGCTGAAGCCCTCGCTGCGGAAGCCGAAGCAATGAAGGTGGCTTTCGCTGCCTTCGAAGACAGCCCGGCACTCATCCGCCGCGATATTCAGAGGCTGAAGGCCGCCGGCCAGTCCGCCGAAGAAACTTTCGCAGCTCAAGAATCAGCGTCTGGCTCCGATGCTGACAAAGCACGAAAACTGCTCAGCGAATCGCGGACTGCGGCCGCCCGTGGCGATGCCGCCGCTGCCAAAGCCAAGGCTCAGGCTGCTGCCGAAATGGACGTCGCATGGAATCTGACTGATGACCGCCCGGAACTGGCCGCTGAAGAAGCTGAATTCGCAGCAGCCCGGTCCGGCAAAGGCTCACGAGTTGCTGCCGCCAGCTCAAAGACACCGGCACGAAAAGTAGATAATGCCGGCTTCGATGAAACTGACCTGAGCACCATCTCCCCCGCTGGACGATCGGCCGGACAGGCCTACCGACAGGGAATCGCTCTGCTCCGCAACGGTGACCGCGAAGGGGCTCGCACCGCCTTCCAGGCCGCCTGGAAAAATGCCGGAGAACTCAGCAGCACGGAACGTCGACAGCTGCAGGAATTCCTGCAGGATCTGGCTGCACCCAAAGGCGTACGACTGGCCTCCAGCCAGGAACCTGCTGACGAATCGGAAGCTCCTGCCGACGGTGAAGTCACTCCCCTGTTCCCGGATGAGCCGGCTGCCGGTTCCCCAGGACCTCCGGATGCACTCACTGCCGCTTCAGACAAGTCCGACGTTCAGTATGACCGCCTGCGAACGGAAGTCATGAACAGCGTGTTCCGCGCTGAAAAACTGAAAACGACCAATCCGGATGAAGCTCTCCAGATCCTTGACAACACACTGGCGACAATCGAAGCCACTCCGCTGAGCAAGGAATCCCTGGAAACCCTCGCCGGTTACGTCCGCCGCAGTCACGCGTCCGTCAGTGCCTGGCGCGATCAGCAGGCTCCAAACATCGCTCGCGATGAAAAGAATCGCAACGTGATGGAAGCCATCAAACTTGAAACGGAAAAGAAGATCCGCGTCGAACAGGAATTCGCGGATCTCGTGGAAGACTTCAACCAGAAGATGAAGGAACGCCGCTACGCGGAAGCCGAACTGCTGGCACGCAAAGCCAAAGACCTGAATCCGGACCTGCCGCAGGCGACCATCATGGTTGAAAAGGCCAAACTGCAGAAGCAGATCGCCTTCAATGAAGATGTCAAGGAACGCAAAGCTGACAGCTTCCTGAAGTCACTCAATGATGTTGAAGAAGCCATGATCGCTCCAGGACGCGACTACAGCATGCCGGATGCTCGCAGCTGGGGTGAACTGACGAAACGCCGCGAACGATTTGGGCGAGTCGACAGTCGCGAACGGACCGAAAGCGAACTCAAGATCGAACAGAGCCTCGGCGAGAAAGTGTCACTGCACTACCAGGACAAGCCTCTCACCGAAGTGATCCGCCAGATCGCTCTCGATCACGAAATCAACATCACCATGAAGACTCGGGATATCGAGTCCAGTGGGCTGTCCGTCACGCAGCTGGTCAGCATCGATGTCGATGGTATTACACTCCGCAGTGCACTCAACCTCCTGCTGGATCAGGCCGGTGGCCTCGTGTACTCCATCGAAAACGAAACGCTGATGATCACCAATCAGCTCGAACAGGAAACTAAGTTCATCAACGTTGCCTACAACGTGGCTGACCTCGTCGTGCCCGTCGGGATTCGCAACCCGGCCAATGTCGGACAGTACGGTAACTCAGTGCCCGGCAGTGAGCGAGCTCCGAGTGCCAGCGGAAATGGCTTCTACCAGGTGAACGATGACCTGGCAGTCTCCATCGGGGGCAACGGTCGTCCGTCTGCCAACGGGACCGGCTCCGGCAGCCAGTCCGTCAGCAACGCTGACTTCTCCGGACTTGTCAACCTGATTACCACTACCGTCGAACCAGGCACCTGGGACGTCGATGGCGGTCAGGGAACAATCGGTCAGGAAGAAAACACGCTGTCGCTCGTGATTCGCCAGACATCGGCTGTCCACGAACAGATCGCCGACCTGCTGACCCAGCTGCGAAAGCTGCAGGACCTGCAGGTAACTGTCGAAGTTCGGTTCATCAGCGTGTCCGACAACTTCTTCGAACGAATCGGTGTCGACTTCGACATGAACCTGAATGACACACTGGGTGATCCTCCGGGAGTTCCGGCCTTCGGCTCCCGCCAGCTCCAGTTCCCCGGCGGTGCCGGCCAGAACGGTGGCGGTGGTGGTGGCGGCGGGCAGAACCAGGGCGGTGACCTGCGAGGTAGTCAGCAGGGGGGCCAGGGTGGTGGCGGTGGCCAGCAGGGCCAGCAGAATCAGGGTGGTGGACAGCGGCTGTTCGACCCGGTCAACCGCGTCAACTCGCCACGAGATGACTTCCGCGGAACAGTCGTCGGCATGAGCGGACCTAATCAGTTCACTCAGGACTACGATATCCAGTTCCGTCAGGGTTCATTCGAAATCGGTGTTCCTGACTTCGGTGGATTCCAGCCAAACGCCGGTATCCAGGTGGGTATGGCCATCCTCAGCGACATTGAAGCCTTCTTCTTCATCCAGGCAGCTCAGGGCGACTCTCGCTCGAACATCCTGTTTGCTCCGAAGGTCACGATGTACAACGGTCAGTTCGCCTCAATCACCGACCAGACTCAGCGATACCTCGTGATCGGTCAGATCCCGAACCTCGCTCCGGGTGCCGTCGGCTTCCAGCCCATCGTTGCTCCGTTCCCTGACGGGATCAGCCTGACTGTGTCGGGCGTCGTATCTGCTGACCGTCGCTATGTGCGACTGTCTATGTCACCCTTCTTCAGCCAGATCATCGACGTACAGACCTTCACCAATGTCAACGCCGGCGGTGCCGGTGGTCTTGGCGGCGGTGGTGGTGGCGGCTTCGGCGGCGGTGGCGGCGGCTTCGGTGGTGGTGGCGGTGGTGCCGGTGGTGGCTTCGGCGGTATCGGCGGTATCGGTGGTGGCTTCGGTGGTGGTGGTGGCGGCGGTGGTGGCTTCGGCGGTGGCGGTGGTGGTGGCCAGGGTGGCCAGCAGGGTCAGCAGGGTGGCGGCCAGTCCGGCACACTGCAGCTGCCAGTCATCTCTACCATCTCAGTCAGCACAGTCGTCAGCGTTCCGGATGGTGGTACCGTTCTGCTGGGCGGTATCAAGCGTCTGCGTGAAGGCCGTAACATGGCCGGCGTTCCGATTCTCAACAAGATCCCTTACATCAGCCGTCTCTTCAAGAACAGCGGTGTGGGTCGTGAAACGGAAAGCATCATGCTGATGGTGACGCCTCGCATCATCATCCAGGAAGAAGAAGAGGAAATTATCAACGGAACTGCGGCAGAATAGCGTTCACGGCTGCCAGGTCGGCCTGCAGACAACTGCAGGCCGCCAGCCATCGCAGGTGCGGTCTGCGATGGCAGGTTGTGGCCTGAGCCGCCAGGAATGTGCTCTCTGCAGCGAAGCAGTTTCGGGGTCTGAGCCGTCGCGAAGTGCGGGTTTCGCGACGGCTCTTCTCTTGCGCGGTCAGTCTGTTAGCATACAGAGCCTCTGTTCCGCTCAATCCTGCCAGGCCCGCCACACATGAAACGCGTCGGCATCATCGCTCTGCTGCACGAAAGCAATACCTTCCTGAACCAGCCCACGACGCTGGAGCATTTCAAATCCAATCTGCTGGCCACCGGGGACGATGTCCTCAGGGCCTTTCGCGGTACCCCGCATGAAGTCGGTGGCTTCCTGCAGGCTCTCGCAGAAAACAGCGATTTCCTGCCCGTCGGCATCTTCGCCGCCCGCGCCATGCCCTATGGCACAATCACAGCTGAATGCTGGTCGCAACTGACCCAACAGCTCCTCAACAGCCTGCTCGCCGCCGGAAAGCTCGATGGCCTGCTCGTGGCACCACACGGCGCCACCGTCGCTGAAAATGCTGCCGATGCCGACGGACACTGGCTGCAGCTCGTCCGCCAGCACGTCGGTCCCGATATCCCCATCGTCGGTACACTCGATCTGCACGCCAACGTCTCACCTCAAATGGTCAAAGCCTGCGACGCACTGTTCGGCTATCGCACCAACCCGCATCTCGATCAGCTGGCACGCGGACTCGAAGCCGGATACTGCCTGATGCAGACCCTCAAAACCGGCATCAAGCCGGCCATGGCACTCCGACAGCTGCCACTCTGCGTCAATATTGAACGCCAGGCAACCACGGAAACTCACGGACAGATGCTCTGGCAGGAAGCCGATCGACTGCAGTCTCAACCCGACATGCTCAGCGTCTCCTGCCTCTACGGATTTCCCTACTCCGACGTGCCGGAAATGGGAGCTTCCGTAATTGCCGTCGCAAGGCAAAACGCCGCCCTCGCGGAAAACACGGCCGACAACATGGCAGCGTTCTGGTGGTCTCGCCGTTCCGACTTCCTCGGACAACTCATCAGCGTGGAACAGGGAATCACGCTGGCAAAACAAGCCCGAGAACTGGAACCGCACAAACCCGTCGGACTGCTGGAAATGGGAGATAATGTCGGTGGGGGCAGTCCCGGAGACGGCACCTGGATCGCCCACGGCTGGAAACAATTCGGACTCGGACCCTGCCTCGCAATACTCGCCGATCCCGCTGCCGTCAGCAAAGCTGCCGCAGCTGGAATCGGAGCTCGACTGCCACTGGAAGTGGGAGGACACCTCGATCCCGTTCGACACGGACCAACCCTCGCTGATCACTGGACCGTGGTCGGACTGACAGACGGACGGTTCTCTGAGTCACAGCCGCGCCACGGCGGATACTCACACTTCAATCAGGGACCAACCGCTGTGCTGCAGGGCGACACCGGACTGACCGTCGTTGCCACAACACTGCGAGTCGCACCGCTCAGCCTGCAGCAGATACTGTCCCAAAACCTCCAGCCCGCTGACTTCGCCGCCATCATCCTCAAAGGTGTACATGCGCCCGTCGCCGCGTATGAACCCGTCTGCAGTCGACTGATTCGCATCAATACCACAGGCGTCACCACAGCCGACCTCTCAGAACTCACCTTCCAAAATCGACGAAAACCTCTCTACCCCTGGGAACATCCAAACGACGGGCAGGACTAACCATGACTAGTGCCAACTCGCAGAATTCCCGGCAACCTGCACACCCCACTCAGGTCCGCTGGCTGATGATTCTGCTGGCGACGCTGACCGCCGTTCTGCTGTACCTGGATCGAGTCTGCATCAGCACAGCCGGCACCACCGTCGCCGCAAACCTCGGCATCACAAAAGCTCAGCTCGATGAAGTCCTCGGAGCCTTTTTCCTGACTTATGCTCTGGGCCAGCTGCCGGCCGGATGGCTGGGCGATCGCTTCGGGGCACGCTGGACACTCAGCCTCTACATCTTTCTCTGGTCACTCGCCACAGGACTGCTCGCATTCGCCCGCACCCTCTCGGCACTCCTGATTCTGCGACTGGCCTGCGGCCTGTTTGAAGCCGGTGCCTACCCGCTGGCCGCCGGAATCGTTCGCCGCTGGGTACCCGCCCCGTGGCGGGGGACCGCCAGCGCCATCATCGCCGTCGGCGGAAGACTGGGTGGAGCCATCGCACCAATCCTCACCATTCAGCTGATGCTCGCATGGACGTACCGCTCCGACTGGTCCTCAATGCCGCCCGATGCCCGCGCAGATCTCAACAGCTGGAGACCCGTCATGGGATTGTATGGACTGGCCGGTATGCTCGGAGCCGGTGTGTTCGTGCTCCTGTTTCGCGACTGGCCACATCTGCACCCCGCCGTAAATACCGCAGAACTCAACCTCATTCAAGGTAATGAACCCGTCAGCAACGGCAACACACAACCACCCTCGGAATGGCCCCCCATCATGGCCATGATCTGCTCGTTCCCAATGTGGATGAACTGTGCTGTCCAGTTCTCCGCAAACCTCGGCTGGGGCTTCCTCGTCACCAAACTCCCGCAATTCCTCGAAGAAACATTTGGCAGCAGCCAGCAGCAGCAGGGCTGGATGCAAAGCCTGCCGCTGGCCGCCGGAATCATCGGACTGTTCCTCGGAGGACTGTTCACAGATTCGCTGACCAGAACTTTCGGACCCCGCTGGGGACGCTCGCTGGCCATGTCCGGCTCACGACTGTTCGTCGTCGTCTCACTGGCCGCCGTTCCATTCGCCGGCTCCGCATGGACTGCCACACTGCTGCTGGCTGTTGTCGGACTGGCGACCGATCTCGGTACACCAGCCGTCTGGGCCTTCGGACAGGATGTCGGAGGACGCTTCACTGGCTCAGCTGTCGGCTGGGCCAACATGTGGGGGAACTTCGGAGTCGCAGTGTCCCCCGCATTCTTCGGCTGGATCGTCGGAACGTCAAACGCTGCGAGCGGCTGGAATCGCGCCTTCATGGCCTGCGCGGCAGTCAATCTGATCGCGGCAGTCGCAGCACTCGGCGTCAACGCCGCAAAACCACTCGTTCCCGCTCACCAGACATACTCAGGAAATCGCGGCTGATGAGCATTCGGTGGCGCCACGTACCACGAAGGTGCGTTGTACAGGCGTGACTGACGAGGCACCTGATAACGCCCGATCGGTGCCCCCGAATGTGCCGCCTGCACAATTTCCGCATGCGGACGATGAGGTCGCCCAGGCCGAACTCCGGCTCCCGGCTGTGGAACCGGCGGAGGCGGTGTCAGCGGACCGCCACGATTCAGATCAACGTCCGGAACAGGGCGAGGCGGAGTTGCAGGACCGCCTGGAATCGGTGGAGGCGGAGCAACCGGACCGGCGGCCGGCAGATCCCCATGCCGCGGACCATGTGCACGCGGCTGCGCATGACCCGCAGCAGGGTGCTGCCAGCCATGCAGGCCAGCCACCGGACCACGCTCAGGAACAAACCTCGCCGCCGGCTCTGCATACTCCTCAGGTGACGACAACCAGCCGTTCTGACCAGGCCACGGCGAAAGCGGCCACTCAGAAATTCGCTGCCCGCGCACATGAGTAATCATCTCGCGACCGCCCAGACTGTAACGTCGGTATCCGTCAAACCATGGCGAATAATACGAGTCAGGACTGCCCCACGCATCTGCAGGATAGGCAGGCCCCTGCCACGTGTAATACACCGGACCGGAATACCCCCCCTGAACACCTGCCGGGTACTGTGCTCCCGGATATGGGGCAGGAGCAAACTGGGTTGTCTGCCACTCACCGGCGGCTCGCAATGCTTCCTCCGGCAACACCGCACTGTCATCACCACTCGCACCAGACTCCGCGTCCCCCGAAGAGTCTCCGGCATCCGGCCCGCCCCGAGCCGGGCCGCGCGCCGGCGGTGCCCCAGACCCGCCAGGCGAACCGTTCGAACCGCGAGTCCCACGGACGCCCGCTCGACTCGGCTGATCACCGCCAGTCGGACCCTCAGAACGCGGCTCAGTCGCCCGCATCTGCAAAGGCGGACCCGCCGCCTGAACGTCAAGGTCCCGCCACGAAGAAGGCGCAGTCCACGCCAGTCGACGATTCCTTGAAACCGCCTCGTATCCCGTAAAACCAAACGACTGGTCCAGTGCATTGAACGCACTGGATAAATCCACCAGCTCGCTGTTGATGGCATTCTGCACAGCAGTCAGACCCGTTATCAGGCCCACCACGACCATCGTCCCTACCACCACCAGCTCTGCCGAAACAACAGCTCCGGACTGGCACCTGTAAAATGACCGGCTGCGGTCCCGCATCGAAACACCTCTCGTTCGGATTTCTGCAAAAAAAACATCCGATGCGAGAGCAGGGCACTCCAGCCCCGTCTCGCATCGGATGCAGTCGACGATCGGGAGTCCCTCCCGACCGAAGGGCGGTTTCTCAGGCCGCCGTTCTCTCTCGCCGTGAACAGAGCCGATCGAGGTCGCTGCAAAACCCGGCGCATGCTTCCGAATGTTCCCCTTGAACACTCATCCGACGCTGCGAAACAACAGGCCTTACAGCTATTACGATCGTTACAGTCACAACATTCCGAACATACGGCACATCCCGTACCACCGGCAGAATCGATACAGTCGATACAAATTAACATTTTCGCAAATTCATTGCTGACAACGCGTTACGAAAAGAATCGTGTTTTTTCGAGGAATCCACACCCCAACCTCGCGCTAAGCAACCTGAACAATGTTGTTTGCGCTTTGTCAACTTCCCTGATCAGTCGCGCCCTCGGGAAGTCGGTTTTGTCCGTGGAGTTCCGGGGGCTGTCAGTCGATTCCTGCTCCGCGAACTGCTATTTTCACACTGCCCGGTGCACTCTCCATCCCGGCACCTCGGCCCATCTCTCTGGATTCAGCCCCATGGCAAAATGTCTGGTTACCGGCGGATCAGGCTTCATCGGAAGTCACCTGACTGAACTGCTGCTGCAGCAGGGTCACTCCGTCATCGTGCTCGATAACCTCTCCACAGGACGCTCCGAAAATCTCGATCGCATCCGCGATCACGAAAAACTCGAAGTTCGCAATGCCTCCATCACAGACCCGGTGGCACTCAGCGAAGCCGTTCACGGTGTCGACATCATTTTCCACCTCGCCGCCGCCGTCGGTGTCAAACTGGTGGCAGAAGACCCCGTCCGCACCATCGAAACCAATATTTACCCCACAGAACACCTGCTGCGCCTGGCGGTACAGAGCAAAGTCCAGCACTTCTTCCTCGCCTCAACCAGCGAAGTGTATGGCAAAAACCCCAAAGAACGCTGGACCGAAGAAGATGACCTGCACCTCGGCCCCACCAGCCGGCCCCGCTGGGCCTACGGCTGCTCAAAAGCCATCGATGAATTTCTTGCGCTCGCCTACTGCCAAAAATACGGGCTCGGCGTCACGATCGGCAGATTCTTCAACGTCGTCGGACCTCGCCAGGTGGGCAACTACGGCATGGTTGTGCCCAGATTCGTCGATGCTGCCCTCCAGGGCCTCCCGCTCACTGTCTACGACGATGGCTCGCAAATCCGCTGCTTTGCTCACGTTCACGAAATCGTCCGCTGTGTGCTCGACCTGACTCTCAGTCCCGCTGCCGCCGGACGAGTCTTCAATATTGGCAGTGATCAGCCCGTTTCTGTCATCGAACTGGCCCGTAAGGTCCTGCAAAAAACCGGCTCACGCTCAGAAATTACCTTTCTGCCCTACCACCGCGCCTACAGCGAAGACTTCGAAGATGTGCAAAGACGAGTCCCCTGCGTGGATCTGCTGCTGCAGACCATCGGCCGCAAACCCGTCATGACCCTCGACCAAATCCTCGAAGACATCATCGCCTGGAAGACTCACACTCAAAATTGCGGGAATTGACAATCCCGGACCACCCCTGGCCTCACACACTTGATTCTTCAGGTCCCTTCACGGTATCCTTTTACGTTCGCCTGACGCTGACAGTCTCTGCAGTTCAGGCCCACTGCGGTAGTGGCGAAACTGGCAGACGCGCACGCTTGAGGGGCGTGTGGAGCAATCCGTGCAGGTTCAAGTCCTGTCTACCGCATTCAAATTACCATGTCGCAAAACGCACCCGCTGGTTCAGCCCCGCCTCAGGTAACCTTCGATCTGCAGCTCTTCAGCCGCGATCTGGCCCCAAACCTCAGCGCCACACCCACACAGATCCTCGGTGCCGCACAACTGCTGGATGATGGCAATACCATCCCCTTCATTGCCCGCTATCGCAAAGAAGCCACCAGCGGACTCGATGAACGCCAGCTTCGCTCCATCGAAGATGCACTCGCCAAAGCTCGCGAACTCGCCAGCCGCAAAAACACAATCCTCAAATCCATCTTCGAACAGGGTAAACTCACCGCTGACCTGCAACAACAGATCCAGGAATGCCGCGATCACCGCAGCCTCGAAGAACTCTACCTGCCCTGGAAACCCAAAAAACGCACCCGCGCCGCTATGGCCCGCGAACGCGGACTGCAGCCCCTCGCCGACCTCCTCCTCGCACAGCAAAATCTCACGCAAAATCGACTTTCAATTCTCTCACGCTTCAGGAACCCCGAACTCGGAGTCCCCGATGAACAGGCTGCCCTGCAGGGAGCCTGCGATATCGTCGCCGAAACATGGGCCGATGACCCGCACAACCGCCGCATCGCAGTCGATCTCGCCAGCCGCGGTAAACTCACTTCATCCGTGAAAAAAGGACGCGAAGAAGCAGGTGCTCGCTTCTCCATCTACTTCTCCTACCACGAACGCATCAGCACCATGCCATCACACCGATTCCTCGCACTGCAGCGCGGCGAATCCGAAGGAATACTCAAACTGAACCTCGAACTGGATGCCGAACAGGCCCTCCGACAACTCACCCACAATCTCCTCAAAAACCCTCGCTTCGAATTTCATACCGAACTGCAAAACACCGTTGTCGACTGCTTCGAACGACTGCTCCGCCCCGCAGCCGAATCCTCCGTGCTGCAGTCACAACGCGAAAAAGCAGATGCTGAAGCCGTCGAGGTCTTCGCAAAAAATCTCCGCGATCTGCTCATGGCCGCCCCCGCAGGACAACAGGTCACCATCGGTATCGATCCCGGTTTTCGCACCGGCTGCAAAATGGCCGTCGTCGACAGCACCGGACAGTTCCTCGCCAGCGAAACCATCTACCCCACACCACCGCGCGAAGATCTGCAGCACGCCGAACACGTCCTGCTGAAACTCATCCGCCAGCACAACGTCCAGCTGATCGCAGTCGGAAATGGCACCGCCTCACGCGAAACAGATCGCTTCGTCGCTGATGTACTCAAACGCCACAACCTCAGCATCACTCAGGTGTCAGTCAGCGAAGCCGGTGCCTCCGTCTACTCCGCCAGCGAAACCGCCATCGCCGAATACCCCGAACTCGATGTCACCGTTCGCGGCGCTGTCAGCATCGCTCACAGACTCCAGGACCCCCTCGCAGAACTCGTAAAAATCGACCCGCGCTCCATCGGAGTCGGACAGTATCAGCACGATGTCGATCAAACTCTGCTGCAAAAAGCACTCGATCGGGAAGTCGAATCGTGCGTCAATGCAGTCGGCGTTGACCTCAATACCGCCAGCGCACCACTGCTCACTCACGTCGCCGGCATCGGACCTGCACTCGCCGCAAAAATCGTCGCCTGGCGCAATGAAAATGGCGCTTTCAGCTCACGAAAAGACCTCCTGAAAGTCCCCAGACTCGGACAAAAAGCCTTCCAGCAGGCCGCCGGATTCCTCCGCATCCAGGGCGGCTCAGAACCCCTCGATGCCTCCGCCGTACACCCCGAACAATACAACCTCGTCCAAAAAATGGCCCGCCAACTTCAGATCGACACCAAAAAACTGATCGGTGCCCCACAACTGACCGCTCAACTCAATACCGCTGACTTCATCAGCAGTGACGCCGGTGAATTCACCGTCCGCGATGTCATCGCTGAACTCGCCAGACCAGGTCGTGACCCACGCAGCGAATTTCGCACCGCTCAGTTCGCTGAAGGTATCTCCGAACTCGAACACCTCCAGCCCGGTATGGAACTCGAAGGAGTCGTCACAAACGTCACAAAATTCGGAGCCTTCGTTGATGTCGGAGTCCATCAGGATGGACTCATTCACATCTCACAACTGGCCGATCACTTCGTCCGAGATCCCGCAGAAATTGTGGCAGCCGGACAAATCATCAAAGTCGCCGTTCTGGAAGTTGACACCGCCCGACGTCGAATCGCTCTGCGCCGGCTGCGATGACCCCACACTAAACACAGCCCGTCGGCTGCACAGCTGATACCACCAACTCACCCGTACAGCCACTGAAACGACAGGCCGTGATCAAACTTCGACCAGCCTCACCCAGCCACTCAATCGCATGCCGCTGCAACGGCACCTCGCGACGATCCTCAATCGATAACCCCATCAAAATCATGTCCCGGCATTCACTCAGCCAGATGCCCGCCGGAGCAGAATCCAGAATCTGCGAATGGCTGATCGTCACATTGCGACAGCCCTCCAGCTCAAGCAATCCCCGCCGCTGCAGCTCAGGCGCATCCGGAAACTGATGGCGACCCGTCTGACAGTCCTGCAGAATGTTCCCGCTAAACACACAGTCACGACAACCCCGCAGCGTCACACCCGTGCACAACTCACGCTCAACTCCATAGTCCGCATTGTGACCCAGACTGTTGTCACCTATCGTCACCTGAGAACAGTCCTCCAGCAATATGTTCCGGTGATGACCCGAATAAATACAGTTGCCACTCAGCGAAACACCCTGCACCGATGACAAATGCACATTCACCCACTGACTGCCAATCAGATTCCCCGAAATCGCAATCATCCCTACCTTCGCGTTCCGCGCAGACGGCTGACCAATCATCCGAATATTCGCGCCGTTCGGACTGTACGTCGCCTGAATCGTGTTGCTGCAGATCGTACCCTCACGAATACTGCCAACACTCGCGTCCAGCCAGATCTCTGCCGTCGGAACACCATCCGCATCCGGAATTCCATGCCCGCCGTTGTTGTTGTACTCAATGTCGTTGCCCGTAATCTGCAGATTGCGAATCTCACTCTTCTCAATCCGAATTCCACCCAGACGACAGTAACTGATGTGACTTCCAGTAATGATCGTCTGATGCAGATTCACCCCGTCCAGCCACACTCCCACACCAGTGTTGTGATAAATGTGGCAATGACTGATCAGGACATTTCGAGCACGACCGGTGATGTGGATGCCATGCCGCAAATGCCGCAACAGCACTCCACTCAGCGTCGGCTGCACCACTCCCTCCAGACGAATCCCGTCCGCCTCCGTATGCAGTCCCGTAATCTCAAGATCTGACACCATCGGCAGGCGCTCGTGAGTCCAGATCGTCTCGCGAAAATCCTTCGGCGCCGCCGTTCCAGTGTGCGAACCCCGAAAAATAATCGCCGGACCAGGGCCGTCCATCAGAATTCGACACGTCCCGCTCTCACCGCGAATCGATGTACGCCCAACTGACGACAGCACGACAAGCAAAGGGCGAGTAATCCGGTAGTCGCCGCGAGGCAGGCAGACTTCACCCACCGACTCGTCAATCGCATGCTGCAATGCCTCAGTGTCGTCCGTGACACCGTCACCCGCTGCACCAAAATCCGCCGCCTGAGCCATTGCATGCCCCTTAGCTGTAACAGCAGGCAACAGCCACAATCAGCGTGGCACCACCACCTGCAACTGATTATCAATTCTATAGCCAGGATACATCCGTTCAGCCGCCGTCGTCGCCAGCTGACGCGCCAGCCACGAAGCAGCTCGACCCGTCAATGTCACCGTCTGAAATCCAGCCTCAACATGGAAATCAAGGATCTCCACTGAACCCAGCTCGTATATCAAATCCAGACAACGGTCCGTCTCAGGACTGGTCCTGCGAGCCTGACGCATAAATCGCCTCCGTACTGACAGCCGATTTTCGATACATCATTATCGAAAAAACATCGCACGTTTCAAAGCCAGCACAAGGATTCTCTCCAGGATACCCCCGACACACACCCACAATCACTCTTCACACTCCCGCTGCAGATACTCGCCAGCCGACCGCATCGCCCAGTACCGAACACCACAAACCAGCAGCCCGTAAAAAAACAAACTCAGCAAAATACACGCAAACTGCAGCTCCACATCCCGACCCGGAAAATCCCGCGCCTCACAGCAAATCCACATCCCCACCGGGTACACCGTCAACAACACCAGCACATCATTCGCAGACAGCCAAAACAATGAGAAAAAGCCGTACACGAAAACCGGAGCCAGCGCAAAGATCAAAATCACAAACAGTGACCACGCAGCAGCCTTCATCTGCGAACTCGCTCGCAAACTGCACAACACTCCCACCCACAGACAAAACAACAAATGCAGAAACGTGAAAACCATCGACCTGACCCAAAATGCCAAAGCATTGTCGCTGTTGCGCAGCCACGGCTGCAATCGATCATCCAGCAGTACTCGACACGCCTGCAGCACCCCGGATGCCACCAGCACAAATACACAAATCCGCATCGCCCCCGCTGACTTCTCCAGCAAAAACTGACGATTCGAAATCGGTGTCGTCAGCAGAATTTCCAGCGTCTGCTTCTCACGCTCAGACACCACACTGCGAGCCGCCGTGGAAAGAACGGCCATGGCGCCGATCAGTACCAGCAAAAAATAAGCAATTATCACCGGACCCGGCTGCCGTATCTGCAGCCCCTCGTCCAGTGACAGCCACAACACCAATACCACCAGCATCACCGACACCAGAATCTGACCAGATCGCCGCGCCAGAATCGACAAAGAAATCTCACGCCAGGCAATCACACCAGTCGCCGGCAACATGCGCGACTCTTCAAAGACCGCCGCCGCTGCCACTCCAGCACCACTGCCCGCCGGCCTCAACAATCCGATACGCCGCAGCAACCACTCAGGCCTCGTCAGCAGCCACGCCAGTACCCACGCCACACCTCGAATCACCCGCTTGCCCGTCAGCGGAGCTTCCTCACGACAGCGCGATACCGCCAGTCCACTGATCAAAATCAACACTCCCGCCGTCACCACAACAGGCAGACCGGCACTCAGCACACTCCACACGGAACCACCAAACTGAAACATCACGGCACTCAGCAGATACGACGTAAACAGACTGCTGAAATAATCCGCGCCAGCCGGAAAGAAAACTCGCAGACCGCACACATAAATCAAAAATGGTGGCCCCGCAGCAAGGGCAATCAATGACATATAGGTCATCCAGAAAGCACCCTGCGAACTTCCCAGCAGACTTGACCAAAACATCGCCACACTGCTGATCTGCAGCGCTGCCAGCAGCAACACCGTCAGTGCAACCGAGATCGCTCCCTGCGAAAATCCGCCCATGGAATACGTCACACCCAGCAGTGGCCCGGTCAGCAACAACAGCCAAGCCATCGGTATCAAACGCGCCAAAAACTTCTCAAACACAATCCCGGCAGGCGTCATTCGCGATACCAGCACCAGGCCCAATGTCTGCCTCTCACGCTCCGCTGATATCGCTGAACACGTCAGCGCCGGAAGCAACAGCAGCATCGCCCACAAATCAAACATCACCACACCGGCCAGCAGCTGTGTTCCCGCACCCAAAAAACTCAGATTCCCCGACCCCATCAGCGACGATCGCTGCAATACACCGCCATACCAGCTCAGCATCACTGAAACCAGCACCAGCGACACCACACCCCGCAGCACCCACGTACGACGCCGACCGGCACTCTGAATCAACTCGCGTCGCAGCAGCGGAAACTCAAAGCTCTCTAAAACTCGCTTCCACATCGCAAGTCCTCACACCGCCAAACAACCGCAGACAAAATCGCCGCAAACACCACAAAACCACCACCCACAATACCATCCCCACAGCATCCATGACCAGCAATACCCAGTCTCCGCCTCGCCAGCGCAACAGGCGAGTCAAATGCGCCAGCCAGACCAGCAACGGTGAACAAACACACCACAACCACCGCTGCTGCAACACAACCGGATCACCACCCAGCCGCAATACCTCAACCACCAATGGCAGCACACCAGCCACAAACACACACGCCGTTGCCAGCATCGAGCGACTCAGGGCCCTCAACAAACTGTCTGACCGCAGCGACTGCCACACCGACAGCCACTTCACCAGCAACAACAACAGCAGCAATAAACCTGCCCCCCCCAGCAGATACAGCACCGCACGCCATCCCATTCCCGTCTGCGACATCGGATCCAGCAAAATCCTCGCCGCAGCCAGTGTCAGATTCGACAGCATCACTAACCACAGCAGCCGATCAGCACCCGCCAGCTTCTGATTCAGTAATTCCACGTTGCGAACCGGTATCAGCCACAACAGATCCCTCGTTCCCTGCTGACGCTCAAAAGCCAGTGACTCGCAAACACAAACCAGCACACCCAGCATCGAAAGCAGACCATACGCCACCTGCAGCCCCGGCAGACTGGCCGCGAATTCCAGCGGAGTTAACGTGCGACGCAGCCACAACACACCCGCCAGCACCGTCACACAATACAGCAAATGCGGATATAATCGCGTCTGCGGATTCCGCGCCAGCTCACGCCACCGCACCGGATCACACTCCGGCAAATGCCGCGATTCACGCCCCTCAACCTCCCCCCTCGCTACCCGCCCCCGCAACCGCAACACCCAGCCCGATACCTGACGCTCCAGCCACTTTCGCGGAATCTGCACAGACTGCGGATTCAACAGCGCACGCCCCGGCCAGCGACGAATTCCCTCCACCGCCACCAGCAGCATCAATAACGCCAGCACCAGCGGCGGTACACAACTCAACACAAATTCCAGCCCGCCCTCACCCGTCCACACCACACGAAAACCAGCCACCAGGTGCACAAAAGGCAGTATCGGCAACACCGAACCTGACCCGCGAAACCAAAACCATCGCGGCAGAATCCCCGCGTCATCCAGAACCCCCGGAATCGCCAGCAAACACATCCACAAAAACCAGATCACACCCAGTGATATCGCAGCAGAACTGATCAGTGCCGAACACATCACCGCAGACGCCGACAGCTGCACCCCCACCACAAAAATCAACAGCCACACAACCAGCAGCCCGCTCAGAGAACCACCCCCTGCTGCATATGCCAGCGCCGTCAGCAAAAACATCGGTGCCACCAGCAACAGCGACTGCACCAGCACCGCCGCAAACTTCTGCCAAACCACCTGAGCAGCCGTCAGTCGAGTCAACAGCAACAGCTCCAGCGATCGACGCTCACGCTCAGACGAAATCGTCGCCGCACCCGCTGTCGTCGCATACGCAGCCATCACCAAACAACCGGCACAAAACTGACCCAGCAAGGCCCAGTGGTCACGAAGACGCAGCACCCCGGAACGCTCCGCCGCATTCAACAGCAGAAACACCACAGACAACACAGCCGTTACCAGCCACACACCCGCCCGGAATCGACTGCCGGACAATCCACGCAGCTCCCACATAAATAATGGAAACTCACAGAGATCCGACAGTCTTCGTCCCAGCATGCAACAGACCTCCCGCGCACACTCGAACACCACACGGCACCGCCAGCACTCGCCCCCGGCTCAGTTTCGCTCCACCGTGATCGCCATAATGATCGGTGCCGTACTGTCCGGCCCCTTCACAAGTTCCAGCTTCTCAATCACGTCACGACGGCCAGGTGTCACAGTAACGCGACGAATCTGCTGACCACCCAGCATATACGCAAACTCAGAACCCGGCACATCCACACGCCGAATGTAGTCCGCAAAATGCACCCCATTCAGCAGCTTGATCTCTTCCTGCTCACCACCCTTGTAGTGCAGCCGAACTATCACCGATACACTCTTCTCCTGAGAATACGGGAAGCTCCAGCCACCCACACCACTCAGCATGTGAATCACCTTCGCATCCGAATTCAGCGGCAGCGCCACAGATTTC
>JBJTPZ010000443.1:0-2967 GCA_046075365.1 Planctomycetaceae bacterium | reverse complement strand
TCTATAACTCTCTTGCCCGGCGGTTGCATCAGGCCGGGGTAACGCCGGGTGCTCACAAGAAGATTAACGGAATCGAATTCATCAACAAGGTGATTCGGGTTGACCAGCAACCGCTGGGGAATTCCCCCTCCAGCAATCCGGCAACTTACACTGGCGTGTTTGATCTGATCCGCAATTTGTTTGCCGAACTGCCAGATGCAAAAGTTCGCGGCTATACGGCGCGGCGATTCAGTTTCAACGTGCCGGGTGGACGGTGCGAGACGTGCGAGGGGAACGGTCAAATCTGTATTGAAATGCACTTCCTGCCCGATGTCTGGGTCGAATGTCCGACCTGCCGCGGAAGACGCTTCAACACCGAAACACTCGCCGTCCGCTTCAACGAGTGCAGCATCGCCGATGTTCTGGAAATGTCCGTCAGCAAAGCACTCCAGCTGTTCGCCTCCGTACCCAAAATCCGCGGACCGCTGGCAACCCTCGATGCCATCGGACTCGGCTACCTGACACTGGGCCAGTCCGCTCCCACACTTAGCGGCGGCGAAGCTCAGCGAATCAAACTGGCGGCCGAGCTGTGCCGACCAAACCGCGGACGCTCGCTGTACCTGCTCGATGAACCCACGACCGGACTGCACTTCGACGACATCCTGAAACTGCTTAGTGTCCTCAACAGCCTGGTCGATCAGGGTAACACGATTGTCGTCATTGAACACAACCTCGATGTCATCAAAACCGCCGACTGGATCATCGATCTGGGCCCTGAAGCCGGTGCTGGCGGCGGACGCATCGTGGTTCAGGGCACGCCCGAGACCGTCGCCGCATACGGTACCGCGGCAGTTGCAGACACAACCTCCGCTGCCGGAAAAACCAGTCGCAAAAAACCAGTCGTTGCCACCGCACCCCGACTGCGATCCTGGACCGGCGAACTGCTGGCCCCCGTACTCGCTGAATCACAGACCGGGCACATCAACACATTCGATCCCACTGCAGCCACAGCCCGACGAGAAGGCGACGTCAGCGTTGAACAACTGGGCAAAGCAGCCAAACTGCCATGGGAAACTGACGGACGTCGCTGGCACCTGCAGGATCGAATCGCCCACAATGGAAAACCCTGCCACTGGGACGGACGCGCCCTGGAATACGTCATTGGACTGCTCGAAAAAAATCCAGCTTTTGCACCGGCCAGCTGGAACGATCGCTCCACTGTGGAAGTCCGCCCGGCCAAAGGGCTGGGCTGGTTCCTGCACGCACGCACAGCCGCTGAATGGCTCCTGACACTCTGCTTCCGTGTGCGTCGCGACCAGTTCACAACCGAAGATCTCGACGCCCGGCTGGGATTGCCGCCGCTCGACGAAATGCAGGAAATCCCGGCGTACGGACGGGAACCGCGAGTCAAAGCGAGGAATCTGAAAAGTGCCTGGCAGGAAGTGACCATCCGCATCTGGAACCGCTCGGAAGTTGACACTCCGGAGTTTCGCAGTTTCCTCCAGCAGGCCAGCCAGTCATTTGTGGCTCTTGGTACAGCAGAAGCTGCCAGCCCTGAAGATCTGATGCCCTGGAAGAAACTGGGACGTAAATGGCATCTGCTGCGAAAGGGTCTGCCCGGCAATGGCCGCATCCCCTGGAATTTTGACCTGCTGGCAGAACTGCTGCCCGTTCTTGAATCCAGCCTCGGTGACCTGCAGCCTGATTATGCGATTCGCACCAAGATCAACTGGTCCAGCCCGCAGACCGGCAAACTGGCAGTCGAACTGCACACGAAACGCACCGACGGCGCTGAACTCTGCCTGTATAGCCTTCCCGGGGAAATCTCTCTTGGTCGGATCTCCACATTCGGCAGCCAGCGGTCCATCACACCCGCGGAAGGCTGTGATGAAATCCACATTCGTCTCACGCAGACTGAACACGCCACCGATCCGCAGCTCGCCAGATTCCTCGCAGAATCGGTCCCTCTGCTTGGTCGCAACTGATCGACTGCCGTCTTTCTTTCCCGCAATCTGCCGAGTCCTGCTGTCCACAAAAGCCCCCATCGATTCCGGACCTCGCAAACGACACCCCCAACGTTGCCCCCTTGTGGCAAAAAAACCACAAAAACTCAGTCCCGGGGACACAGCATTTTGCGGTCCCGGACACTGGTCCCCTGTGGTCCCCTGTGGTCCCCTGGGGCCGGGGACACAGCACTATGATGCAGGGAATGCGTTCGGCCCGGGGACACAGCCTGCGTTCGGCCCGGGGACACCGTGCGACCCGGGGACACAGCCGGTCCCGGTGACCTTGGGGACACAGCATTTTTGTGCGGCAGTCCCGGTGCGGTCCTGAGTCCCGCACTGGTCCTTGGTGCGAGGGACATGGTCCTTGGTGCGAGGGACACAGCACCATGATGATTCTCGGGCACACTGCATGTGGGGCCGGCGGAGTCCTGGGGCGGGGCGGAGTCCCGGGGACACGGAGTCCCGGGGACACAGCATTTTGCGGACCCGGACACTGGTACCTGGGGCCCCGGGAATTAGCACTACGATCAGGGGCCCGGGGACACAGCACTATGGTGCGGGGTATGGGGCGTGACGAGGTGAAACACTGGGGTGTGTTACAATTAACCGACCACAGGACCTGTGATAATCATCATGCTCACGTACATTATCTAATTCACCCATACTGGCATTATTTTTTTGTTGACATGGGCGTCTCCCTCTGTACATTCGAAACTGGAAAGATACTCTTATTTTTGCCTTTTTGCCGTAAATTGAGGTGCCCATGGCACGATTGGCTCGCGTTGAAGTCTTTGCGGCAGATGAAATTGCGATTGTTCATGTGATGAATCGCACGGTGCGCCGGTGTTTTCTGCTGGGCGATGATCCGATCACCGGCAGAAACTATGACCATCGCAAAGTCTGGATCGACGAACAACTCGTCCATCAGGCCAGACACTTCGGCATTGATTTGTTGGGCCAGGCGATCATGTCAAATCACCTG
>JBJTPZ010000442.1:0-11362 GCA_046075365.1 Planctomycetaceae bacterium | reverse complement strand
CCGAATGGATCACGACCGGACTGACACCCGGCCAGATTCTGGCCCTGCAGAACGCCACGGTGCAGATCACGGACCTGAATGGCGAGGGTGCCTTTGGCTTTGCCGGCAGCCGGCTGATTCAGCTGGACGATGACGCCCTGGGCTTTGGCTGGCACGTTGGCAGCGGCCCGGTTCCGACGGGCGCTGTGGACCTTGGCACCGTACTGCGTCACGAGCTGGGCCACATTCTGGGCTACGGCGACCTCGACCCAGCCACCGCCGGAGATAATATTATGTCCGGCACAATCCTGCCGGGCGAACGAAGGGGAGTGGCGTCTAACGTTGCAGAGACCATCGTCGGGACACAGCCAGCGCTGGCTGAAGCTGCTGTTGTCCTCCGGCAGAATCGACCTGACCTGTTTGCCAGCAATGGACCTGCAGACTCTGCAGAATTCGCAAAAACAACCATCATCAGCCGGAGCAGTCTGGCAGATCCGGCGGCGATGCCAACCGGTGTGAAGGTTGCGGAGTCAGCCAGCACCTCCGGAACAAAGCTGATGGCTCTGCCCGGGGCTGATATAAAACAAGTGCCAGTTGACTTCAGCGAGCTGCAGTCGCTGGACGAGTTGTTTTCAGACCCGCTGGCGGCCTTCTGACGGTGTGCAGGTCATTTTGACTTACGGGTCTGTCACCTGCGATGCCGGATGAAACTCGGCCCACCGTCGCCACGCATAGCTCCATTCCATCCACATCCGCATGACTGACCAAAGCAGCCGCATTCGTTCCAGTTGTTCGGCCGGGAGTCGCGTCTGCATAGCCTGAGCTTCCCGTGCTGCCATATCCAGTCCCCAGCGTCTGGCGAGGAGGCGGCACAGGGTGTCGGCAGTGAGTTGCAGTTCCGGATCATCTTCATCTGCATCATCGAATGCGGCGGCGGCATCTTCGTCAGGCAGCAGTCCGCTGCGATCAGCCGCAACAAACTGCTCAAACAGACGGCCGCGAAAAGGCTGCAGCTCAAGCGGGCGAGTCGCAGCCTGCGCCTCAAGGATCAGCGACTCAACTTCCGTCAGCAAGCTGCGAACGCTGACGGCCGGATTTACGGACGGGCTGGGATCATGTGTTTCAGAATTCATGTGTTGCTCCGCCAGCAGCAGCCCGAGGGGCCTTCACCGCTGAACATATCGAATGGGGTCTGTTACGCCGGCTTCCGCAAAGCCCTTCAGCCGCAGCTGGCAGGAATCACACTCGCCACAGCTGGCACCATCCGCCGCCGGATCGTAGCAGCTGTGGGTCAGGCTGTAGTCTACAGACAATTGCAGGCCCTGCTGAATGATCTGGCCTTTGGTCAGATGAATCAGCGGCGCGTGAATTCGGATCTGTCCGCCTTCGACACCGACCTTTGTGGCCAGATTGGCCATCTTTTCAAATGCCTGCACAAATTCCGGGCGACAGTCGGGGTAACCGCTGTAGTCAACAGCATTCACACCCAGAAACAGATCATTCGCCTGCAATGATTCGGCCAGCCCGAGGGCGACCGAAAGAAAAATGGTGTTCCGCGCCGGCACATAGGTCACCGGAATCCCGCTGGACATTTCGGCTTCGGCCCGGTTGTGCGGGACAGGAATATCGTTGGTCAGCGCTGAACCACGAAAAATACTGGTGTCTACGCGGAATAAGACATGACTGGCCACGGCCGCGGCCTGAGCCACCTTCTGAGCAGCAGCCAGTTCAAATCGATGCCGCTGACCGTAATCAAAAGAAATAGCGTGCAGTTCGTATCCCTGAGACCGGGCGACTGCCAATGCGGTCGCCGAATCCAGACCGCCACTGAGCAAAACGACAGCCCTGGGGGCGTTCATTGCGAAACCTTTCGAGAATCAAACACGGGACGCTGCAGAACCCCGGCAAACGTCGTGGCAACACAAATCTCGCCTGACCATGCGGGAAACTCAACTTATCCTGTTGAGTTTCCCGCAGATCAGCGGCGAATTCTCGCCGGTTTCACCCACAGCTCTCAAGGCACCTCGGGGACTGCGATTTTTCGCCCCAGACAGATTCGAAACCCGTCTCGGGAATCCGAATAATGTGGGCCTGCCAGCCCCAGTCGTACGGCACAGCGAGCATTCCCGGGAACGTCGAAATAATTGCCTCCGCGACACACGGGCCGGTAGTTTTCCTTCGTGAAATACGGCTCTTCGTGGCCACCTTTCGGATCAAAGTGATCCAGCACCACTTCCCAGACTCCGCCGCACATATCGGCCAGACCGAACCCATTTCGTCCGCGTTCACCGAAATGATCAACCGGAGACACAAACGCATAGCCGTCGCTCCACGTGGCTCGTGCCAAAGGCCAGGTGCGGTTTCTGTCCGGCAGCAGATCGATGGCCGAAATATTCAGGCGACCAACTCCCTCTTCCAGCTCATCACCCCACCAAAAATTCGCCCGCGGGCGTCCGCCCCGGCAAGCATACTCCCACTCGGCATCCGTCGGCAGCCGATACTCCAGCCCCTCCGGCAGTCGCCCGGCTGCCTGCTCACGCTGATTCAGCCAGCGGCAAAAAGCGCGAGCATCAGCCCAGCTGACGCAGACTACCGGAAAATTCTCCTGCTGCGGAAACTGCCAGTTCGGATCACGCCAGCTTTTACCACCCATAGGCTCCCAGGGATGCACCACGCTGGTCGACAGCTGGTAGCCCTTCCATGCCGGATTGAAGCACTGAGTCTTGCCGCCAGGACGCTCAGCATCGGTCAAATACCCGGTGTCCTCAGCAAATCGTCGAAACTGGGCAACACTGACTTCAGTGCGAGCCATCCAGAGTCCGTGGCGGATCTTCACCGGCCGGGCCTCACCCTCGTAGCTTTCCCGCTCGGTCCCCGGAGTCGCGCCGCCTTCAATACCAGTCGCCCACGCTCGCTCCTTCACCGTACTTCCCATCAGGAAATCTCCGGGGGGCAGATACAGCACTTCCAGGCGACAGTCGGATCCCAGCTCGAGCGTACGAACCTCGCCGGCCGACGGCTGCTGGGCCGCGACAGTTGCAGGCGGCAGGAAAATGCAGAGCATCCACAGGCTCAGCTGAAATCGACAGAAAAATGCGTTCAAGCCGGATTTCCATAACTGCATGACTATCCCCTCATTCATTGAGCCTGCGGATTTACGCGAAGCGTCGGCGGCACCGACGCCCGGACACAGATTAGCCTGCCGGAACATTCGAGGCAATCATTCGCGTTTATCGCTGGTAACCTCCAGCAAACACGTCAGACTCTTATTCCCACTGTGTTTCGTGGTCTTCACACCGACGGAGTCCTGCTGTGACGCACCTGCACCTTCCTCGCTCCATTGCTTCATGCCTCGCCGTCACCATGCTGGTGCTCAGTCCCGCGCCGGCCATTGCTCATGACGGGCCTGACCCGATCATGCACCTCGATTTCCGACCGCAGCAGCTGCAGGGCACAAAACTTCGCGCTCGTCTTGGCATGGATGTGGAACTGTCCGGCCCGCTCCGGTGGTCCGAAGACGAATTCGGGCACTCACTGATGCTGACTCCGCGGACAGCCGCCTATGCTCAGCCCGCCAGCCCGGCCATGGCACTTCCAGCCAAAGCCATCACAGTCTCGGCGTGGGTCAGCGTTGACGAACCTCTCGAATGGGGCGGGATTATCGGTCGCATTCAGGATGACGGGGACCAGGAGCTGGGCTGGATGCTGGGTTTCGACCGCACTGTGTTCACACTGACTATTTCCACCAGCGGTGCCGACGACGGCAACGGCCGACACACCGTGCTAAAGGGCACGACGCCCTGGGTGCCCGGTAAATTCCATCACGTGGCAGCCGTGTTCGACGGTCAGTCCGCCCGGCTGTACGTGGATGGCAAAGAAGAAGCTTTTACCGCCGAACAGTACGGTGAGATTCTCTACCCGGCCGCCCAGCAGATTTCACTCGGCAGCTTCCGCGATGGCAATGAAGACTACCGCATGACCGGTCGTCTGCGCGATATCCGCATCTTCGATCTCGCGGCCAAACCGGAATGGGTCAGGCTGGAATTTGAGCATGGTGTGAAGGTGGCGGCACTGGCAGCCCGACCTGTTGTCTCAGCATCAGGATTTGCCGTCGAACCCTACCTGCAGTTCGGCACTCAAACCAGCATGACCGTCATGTGGCGAACCACACAACCCGGCTCAACACTTGTGCGATACGGCGCAACATCCGCCTGCGAACAGGAACTAAAACTGCCGGATCAGCGAGAAATTCATCAGGTGCTGCTGCAGGATCTGGAGCCGGAGACGCAGTATTTCTACAGCGTCGAATCCACGCTGGCAGACGGTTCCGTGGCAGAAAGCCCGACTTATACGTTCACCACCGCAGTACACGAACAGACACCGTTCGCGTTTGCCGTCTTCGGTGACACTCAAAAGAATCCGCAGGTCTCAGGGAAACTGGCCACCATGGCCTGGGCTCAGCGACCTTCTTTCCTTGTGCACGTCGGTGATCTGGTCGACAAAGGCACATTGGCCAATCACTGGACTGAACACTTTTTTCCCGGCATGAAACCGGTCGCCCAGCGAATCCCGTTCTATCCGGTACTGGGCAATCACGAAGAAAACGCCCAGAACTACTTCGACTACATGGCTCTGCCCGACCCCGAATACCGCTACACCTTCCGCTACGGCAACGCACAGTTCTTCATGATCGATTCCAATCGGGACATCTCGCCAGGCTCCGAACAGTTCGAATGGCTGAAACAGGAACTGCAGCAGTCGCAGGCTGTCTGGAAAATTGCCTGCCATCATCACCCGCCCTATTCGTCTGACGAAGACGACTACGGCAATCTCTGGAAGACCCGCCTGTCAACTCGCGGTGATCTGCGGGCCCGCCAGCTGGTGTCCTTGTACGAACAGTTTCAGGTGGACATTGTGTGGAGCGGCCACATTCACAGCTATGAACGAACCTGGCCCGTGCATCAGGGCCGAGCTGTCGAGCAGCAGGGCACAATCTACATGATTACCGGGGGAGCAGGCGGCAGCCTGGAAACAGCCGGGCCCTTCCGCCCGTTTTTCCAGAACAACGTCAAACACGGGCATCACTACTGCATGGTGGCGGTCAATGGCGGCACAATGGAAATCAAGGCTTTTGATCTGGAAGGACGATTGTTCGACACCGTCACACTGAAAAAGCCGGCCGGCCCGTCTCCACAGCCGTAATCCTTCCCGGCTCAAACGGCAACCTGGTCCCTTCGCACAGCCTCGCCACGCAGGAACACCGCCAGCAGGCAGGATGCTGCCAGACCAATTCCGGACAGCAGCACCAGCAGGATCGACCAGCCATAGCTTTGAGCAAGGCTGGTCGCCTTCCAGTAGAACGCCGCGGTCGCGGCAAAGCCGGCGGCGTCCAGCAGCGAAACCAGCAGACCGGCGCGAGCCCCCCCGAATTCGGTCGAGAAAATGCTGGCCGGTATGTAGTAGCAGGGAGCCAGACAGGCACCGAACACAAACAGCAGGACCAGCGCAGCCTGAGTCGCTCCGGTCGGTGTCAGGGCGAACGCCGGCAGGGCCGCCAGGATTCCCACGCACACCGCCGCCGTCAGCAGCAGAAGCGGCATCACAAGGGCCATCCGGCGGCGGCCCAGCCAGTCAAACACACAGCCACCAGCCAGCAACGACATCAGGCTCCCCAGCGGAAATGCGGACGCAGCCTCATTCGCCGCACTGGCAGGAATTCCCAGTGAGTCCAAAAACAGGGGAATCAGCTGCAGCACATCCCACAGCACAGCCATACCCATCAATGCACCGCAGATCAGCCAGCAGCGAGCACTTCCGGCAAACCGCAACAAAGCATCCGCCAGCGGTTCCGCCGGCCCCGGACGCTCCGCAGACTGCCGCTCAATCAACGGACGGTTCCGCACAAACAGCACGTAAAGAAATGCCAGCGGAACAGCAGCTGCAGCCGCCAACAGCCCTGGATACCTCCAGCCATGTTCCGAAACCAGCCCGCCCAGACCAAACGTTGCCAGCAGCACCCCCACTCGGGAACTGGTGGACAAAAATCCCCAGACGCGACCAGCCTGCTGAGGCAGAGCCCACGCCGCGACCAGTTTGGTCATCGCCGGCCAGCCGGCAGCCTGTGCCAGCATAATCACGAACACCGCTACCCGAATTTGTGTTCCGTCGGCAGCTGCCGAAAATCCCACGGCACCCGCTGCCGCCAGCAGCAGCCCCAGCATCAGCGTAATCCGCCCTCCCAGGACGTCAGCCAGCCAACCCCAGAGAAACTTGCCAGTGAACCCGCCCATGGTGCCAGTGGCGATGATCTGTCCCCACGCTGTCAGATCAACACGCAGAGCAGGATCATTCGTTATGCTGGTTGATGCAATGGTTGGCAGAGTTCTCAGGACCATCGACATGCCGTAAGCGATGTACAGCAGGCCAAAGATACGCCAGCGAGCTGCCGTCGTCGGCTCACCAGGAACAGTTCGATCAAAGTCTGTGTTTGATGCAGTTGGTTTCGTTGTTGCAGAGCCAGACATCATGCGATTCCTGAAACGAGTGAGATGAGAAATTCCACAATGGTCCCAAACAGCACGCGAACACTGCAGTTACAGATGAACCCAATCACGCCTGACGAGCTTCATACCGACGGCAATGCACGCTCGTCTGCTGCAGCAGACTTTTCAGCTGCACATCCAGCGCTGCCAGCAGCGGGTCGACGTCAGCACCGCGATCCCGGGTAGCGGAAGCAAGGATCGGTTCACCCACTTCGATCACAGCCCGCCTTGGTCCGACATTAACTTCTTTGCCGTTCAGATGTTCATTGAATCGTTCGATTGTCTCCAAAATCCGATCCACAGTGGGATTACTCGCCACATAGTCCGGCGGGTACAGGCTCAGAGACTGTGCCAGCTCAGCCCGGTTGAGCTGCGTCCAGCGGCGCTCCAGCTCTGCCACCGGCAGACCACCTTCAATCATCTCCGGCAGGACCGCCCGGCGGAGATCTCTGACACGGGCAATCACTGAACCGCTCCGCGGACCCTTCAGCCACTCGACTTCCGCCGGCACCAGCAGATGATCAATCAAACGCTGCAGACGCTCCGCCAGACTGCCAGTCTGAGCAGCCCCGAGGTATTCAAGTTCCTTCAGTGCCAGCAAAGCACCCCCAACTCGAACGATGCGTTCCGTCAGCGGCAGCCCCGTCAGCGAGCTCCAGGAAAGTCGTTTCTCAATGCTGCTGAGCAGGTTCTCAGCGGTGGAGTCAAGGTCACCATCAAACACATAGCGAATTCCAACCGGAACTACATAAACCCTGCGTTCAGTTGCCTCCTGCTGACGACGGCAGCGTGCAGCAGCTGTACGAGCGATAAAAGAAACACCTTCCTGCAGTGCATTTAGCCAGTCGTTTGCCTGACTGAGCGCTCCCTCCGGAAAAATCACCAGCGGGCGGGAAGCTGTCGCCAGGATCTCCACAGCCTGATCAACGGCCGCCCGATCAATACCTTCACGGTAAATACTGAATGCCCCCATGCGGCGCAGCAGGAATGACTGCAGACGACTGCCGCGAAACAGATGCGAGCTGGCCATCACATGGAACGGCTGACCGAGTTCGGCAGACAGCGCCTGCAGGACCAGCGCATCCGACATGCGACAGTGGTTTGGAGCAATCAGAATCCCGTGCCCCGCACGCTGCAGCTCAAACAATTTATCGACGGCTCCCACCTGGACCTGCTCGACCCCATACACCCGCCGCAGGTGCCCGGGCACCAGCCACGCCAGGGCTCGAGGCCAGAAATTGCCCTTATGAGGAGGCACAAACTGGTAACGCGAGTCGGTGTTCAGCAGATGAGTCATGGCAGTGGCTCCCAGGAAAACAGTGATTCGAAATTGCAGAACTCGAGAGTCCGCGATTGCAAGCACTATGCCACCACGGAATTTTTCACACAAGCCCATTATGGAAAACACTTTAAGCCACTGCACAGACCCAAATTGCGACGCGCCAGCAAGACCAGGCAAGCATAAAACGCACACCGAACATACAAAAAACGCCAGCAGGCAGAGTCGAAGGTGAATCGCGATGCCGGGCCGATCAGTGCCCCTGCAACCCAAAACCCCGCTTCATCAGCAAGAATCAGCCCACACTCAGCCTTGTGAAAACGTACCAGTGCCAGCTAATCTGCGCACCATCGTTTGATTTGCCCGCTTCCAGCAAAGATCCCTGTCTTGCGTCCGATTTTTCGCATCGTCCAGACATTCACCCGCCTGACTGCGGTCTTAGCCGTGGTCCTGAGCGCTGTGTTTGCGCGGCCACTGCATGAACTGGAGCATGCAGCCAGCGGCACGCCGGACGCTCGTGCTGCCGCCTGCAGCTGTGGCCACCTGCATGGCCAGATACGGCCTCAGAATCGGCAGGCTCAGGACTGCCCGCCGCACGGTCGCGGCTTGCCGCCGGCCGAACAGAACGATGGTACTCACAGCCACCATTCCTGCGGAATCTGCCTGGCGTTCGGACTGCAAACTCCGGTCAGCGCTGTCTCGACAGTCCCCCTCGAATGCCTCATCCTTCCGCTGGCCGGTGCACCGCAGCAGCCGCAGTGCAGCGCCGGGATTCCTTTGCTGCCGCCCCTGCGAGGCCCGCCGGCGGTCTGACCTGCCGCAATGGCGCTGCGGGCAGCTTTGCCGCCCTGCAGATCGCCCTCCAGACCTGTTGCCCGACCCTCGACTGCAATGTCCCAGGGCAACTCCGTATTACGGCCTCATTCATCCAATCGGCCTGCTCGTCAGCAGCCCTGCAGAAAGTTACCCATGCGCCGCTCTGAAATCGGCCGCGTTCGCGGCTTCACACTAATCGAACTGCTCGTCGTTATTGCAATCATCGCCATCCTGGTGGCTCTGCTTTTACCAGCGGTGCAGCAGGCCCGCGAGGCTGCCCGCCGTACCAGCTGCAAGAACAATCTCAAACAGATCGGACTGGCACTGCAAAATTACCATGACGTCCACAACACCTTTCCACCGGGCTGGATCGCCGTCAACACATTCGGTTTTCCGTCTGCCCACGACGGAGGCAGCGGAATCGGCTGGGCTGCCATGATCCTGCCGCAAATGGAACAGGATAATGCGTGGCGACAGTTCAATCCCCGAACTTCTCTGTTGGATCCCGTCAACGCGCCGTTCATCCGAATCCAAATGCCGGCATACAAATGCCCGTCCGACCCGCAGCCCGAATACTTTGATCTCGTCGAAGAGGGTGGCTCGACCGTGCTGGCACGGGCGCCAATTGCCAACTACGTTGGCAGCTTCGGCACAGAAGAGCTGCATGGCTGCGAAAATGACCCGGGTGATGCTCCCGTCAATCGATTCGGCCAGTGCATGGGAGACGGCTACTTCTTCCACAACAGCAAAATGCGAATCGCCGACGTGACAGATGGTGGCAGCAACACGTTTCTCGTCGGAGAACGTCGTACCAGTCGCCAGCTGGGCTGGTATTCCACCTGGCCCGGCATGTTCGCTGAAGCCGAAGAGGCTTTTCAGCGAGTCCTCGGGTCCGCGGACCATACCCCAAACGCGCCGGACATGCACTTTGATGACTTCAGCAGTAACCACACTGGCGGCGCCCAGTTCTGCCTCGGTGACGGCTCTGTTAGATTCATCTCAAACAGCATCAGTGAGGTCGTTTATAAAAGCCTGGCGACCGTTGGAGGCGGTGAAATCGTCGGAGAATTCTGAGCATTCGAGAACGTGGCGGATGAGAACGGCAAGCTGACTTTGCCGTCCTCAACTGCCGTGATCTCCGCCTCAGCCACTGCTCGCCGTGCGCCTGCTCGCCTGCGCCTGCTAGCCCTGCGGCAGCGCCCGGGACGGATCCAGCCCCTGATAATGCCTCGTGATCAATTGATTCTGCAGCCACAGCAACTTGTTGAATGCCCGCAAAGTTCGCATTTCTATGACGCGATCAGGATTCAGTGAGAGAACCGCCTGCAGCACTGCGTCAGAAACAAATCCCATCAGCGCGTTCATCTGCACCATGGCAGCGTCATGGGGACGCGTCACCAGTGCCACCAGATAGCCGGCCTGATGCCGCTTCCTGAACTGGATCATTTCATGCTCCGGCTCGAGCAAAGCAACATCCGATGGCAAAGCTCCCTCGCAGCCGGACTGCCGAGATACAAAATGACGCTTCACAGACGCCCAGGCAAATAGCCGCTGATACACAGCATCCACCAGACTGGGCACCACAGGAGCCAGCAATGGTGCTGCCGCATGCAACGCCGCCTCGTCCGATTCATCAAACCCCATAAAGTCGGCTACCCAGCGAAACCCGGCCACAGGATCGATTTCCAGCAGACTTTCATCGACTTTTCACGTATTCTGTGACTCCCAGTACGACAGCCCGACTAATAAGACACAAACATCCAATTATCAAAAAAAAGAATACTGGACATCAAGATCCAATTAACGAAAAGTTGGTTTTTGCGAGTGTTTTCGCAGACGGTTGAATATGCATTACGGGCGATGATTCACCTGGCGACCGCAGCGCCGGCAGCCCGCACCACCGACCAGATCGCCGTCGCAACTCAGGTACCCAGGGCCTGTCTGTCCAGGGTGATTCAGGGGCTCGCTCAGGCTGGCCTCGTGCGTTCACAGAGGGGCCTTGGAGGTGGCGTTTCCCTGCAAAAAACCGCGGAAAACATCACGATTCTGGAAGTCGTGAACGCTGTCGAACCACTGCAGCGGATCAGGTCGTGTCCCCTCAACCTGGCGGCTCACGGGACACATTTGTGCCCGCTGCATCGTCGAGTGGACAACGCACTGGAGGCTATGGAAAATGCCTTCCGAAATTCCACGCTGGCCGAAGTTCTGGCGGAACCCACCACCAGCGTTCCACTCTGCGATTTCCCCAGCTGCGATCGCCTGACAGCCCCGCCAGCGACCGATCCACCGCCCCCGCGACCCGAATCGCTCACAGAGAATTCACTTTCAGGATGAATTCTGGCTCACACCGAATTGACTCGGATTCCGAAGAATAGTAAAAGAAGCAAATGATCACCTGTTTTTCCAGCGCTGCCTGCTTATTGGGCACGTTGCAAAAGTCAGGGCGTGCTGGCTGCTCGTCATTTTTGTTGTCTTTTTCTTCCAGGGGCTCCCTATGAAACTCAGCTCAATGAAACGCTCCGCGTTTACCTTGATCGAGCTGCTGGTGGTGATTGCGATCATCGCCATTCTCGTTGCATTGCTGCTGCCTGCTGTGCAGCAGGCGCGCGAAGCTGCTCGCCGCACTCAATGCAAAAACAACCTGAAGCAAATCGGTCTGGCGATGCACAACTACCATGACGTGCACAACCAGTTCCCTCCCAGCATTGGCTGGAACCCAGGTCCCACGTACGCCAACGATATCCAC
>JBJTPZ010000441.1:0-3592 GCA_046075365.1 Planctomycetaceae bacterium | reverse complement strand
GGCGGATCCTGCGGCATCTGGTGAGATTTTCAAAATTTTTCCGTTCTGGTGACCTAAGGGCATCGGTGGTGTTCCCTGGGGCCAGTGTGGGGCAGTATTCTGTGGTATCTGCTGGACGTTTCAAAAACAGCGAAGAGGGCTGGTGACAGATGAGCGCTTTCGAGAAAACCAGAAGCCAGCCGGACGGCGGGGCTGGGGAGCCTGTACCGGAGGCCGCACTGACGCCGCAGATCACGCTGAAAAAGTCGCTTGGTCGGGGCGGTATGGGCGAGGTTTGGCTGGTCCATGATTCCAGCGTGAATTTTGACAAGGCGGTCAAGTTTCTCTCGCAGGGATTGTTGCAGTCCGAGCGGGCGCGTGATCAGTTTGCCCGGACATTTGCCAACGTTCAGCAGTATCTGTCGCAGGAGCCCAACATTTGCGTGCTGCATTCGTTCACTCGAGAGTCCCGCTGGGGGCCCTGGTTTCTGATGCGTTACATCAATGGGCTCAGTCTGAACGAGTTTGTGAAGCGACGATCAGGCCGGCGGAACCTGCTGGATCCGGTTCTTGTCTGTAAATTACTGACTCAGGCAGCCCGTGCGCTGGATCGGGCACATGGCAGCGGCATTCTGCACCGGGACATCAAGCCGCAGAATCTGATGGTGGAGATGCATCGAAATACAGGTTCGCTGACGATTCAGATCATTGACTTTGGACTGGCGGCGTGTCTGGCGGAACCGGAGCACGAGGCGAACAGTTTTTGCGGCCGCGGTGGAACAAAGGGCTATCGTTCACCTGAGCAGCAGGAGGGGCAGCCTCAGTCGAAGGCCACCGACCAGTATTCACTGGCAGTCGTGGCTTTTGAGCTGCTGCTGGGGCGACTGCCGTTTAGCCGTCCGCAACGCAAGCCTGACGATGAAATCCCGAACTTTCGGCTGGACAGTGAATTGAATCGAGTTTTACACAAGGCGCTTTCCTGGGACCCGGGGGATCGATTTGAGTCATGCAGTGTCTTCGTGGAACAGTTGCAGCGGAGTCTGGAGATTAATGACTCGCACTGCGACGGACTGTTTTCGAGCTATTGTGAGATTGACTTTTCGCCGCGCCGGACTGGCGAATCCCAGTCCAGTCCGCCATGGAAGTCTCCGACATTTCTGACTGGTCGTCTGCCTGATCGCAGCAGCGAGCGATTGCAGGAGCTGGAAGTTCGCCGGCAGCAGCTGGATGACGCGCGAGTGGAGCTGCTGGCAGAGCAGTCTGTGCTCACCGGGCCTGTACGAGTAGGGATCTGTGGTACGAAGAATTCAGGCAAATCCACGCTGCTGGCCTGCTGGTATCTGTTTCGCAACTCGCCGGCTGATGAGCTGGATATTGTGATTCGAGACGAGCAGACTCGGATCTATCTGGACCGAATCTCGCAGGAGCTGCTGCGGAATGGTTATGTCAGTGCCACCGCCGACAGTGCTCGCCCGCGAGTGTTGAAGATGAAGATGTCGTTCCGGGGTCGGCAATGGGATATTGAGACGCGGGATTTTGCGGGTGAGCACCTCGATTTTCGCATGAATGCCGAGTCAAAGTTTGCCGGTGAGACACTGGAATTTTTGCGAATTGCTGACATGGTGCTGGTGCTTTACGACATGAGCGAAAAGTCGCCGGAAATCCTGAATACTTTTGACAGCTTGTACTCAGAACCGCTGAACGAACTGCTGCTGGTGCTGACAAAGTTTGATCAGTTCCACGAGGGGCAGATTGAGCATGTGAACTTTCCGGAGTGTTACGCAGACCTGAGGCAAAAGCACCCGCTGTTGACTTATGTAGATGGGAAACTGCGGAACAGCTATGCGGTCAATGGGCTGAAGGTCGTGCCAATTTCATCGACGGGAAAGCAATTGCCGAAACGGAAGCCGGGTGACGAGCGTCAGGAGTGGTTGCAGCTGGAAACCTTGCTGCCGTTTCAGATTTTTGTCCCTTTGGCCAGCGCTTTTCAACGGCGTGTGCGGCGGGTGTCGCAGAACGAGAACGACCTGCAGTTTGTTAACGAAAGTTTGCAGTCGCTGGCGGAGAAGGTGAAGGCGATTCGCCGAAAGCAGGAGCAGGAGGATCGGGAAATCGTCACGGCTGTGGAGGAGCTGCGGACAGAGCAGAAGTTTGCGGCTGAACAGGAGGCGTTACCGCAGACTGCTGACGAGCGAAAGACTCTGAGTGAAGCAATTCAGAGAACTAAGCGACTGTTGGAACGATTTCCGCTGTATCGGGTTTCGGAAAGAGCTGAGTGTCAGGATGTGCTGAATCGCTACCAAAGTCGTTTGCAGTTGCAGCAGCAGAGGAGGAAGCAGCAGGATCTGGATACGGAACAAGCAGTGTTTGATGCGGAACTTGAGGACCTGCAGAAGTGGGTTTCGTCATTTTCTGCATTTCTGTATCATTTGTGGGAGACTGAGGAGGTTCTGAATGAACTGGATGCTCGTCTGGAGCACTTAAAGAACGGTCCCTGCAAATCAATTTACCCTGAGGCTCGCAGGAAACTGCATCAGGTCCGGCTGGACTACAAGAGACGCTGGTGGCAGATATGCCTGACGGTGTCGGGCTCAATGGTTTTGTTTTTTCTGTATGTGCTTTGGTTCTGAGGGAAGTGACGGTGTTGCATGACGGTTCAGCTGCCTGATGATGCCTGCAGTGTGCCGCTGTTGATTCACCGGTGGTTCTCTGACGGTTCGCAGATGCGGTGGGACGAACAACTGGATCCGCACAGCGATGCCTTGCTGGATATTGTGAACCAGGTGATTGACGACGAGCAGGCTGCCCTTTTTCGAATTCATCAGTTTGAATTTGGGATGCTGATTTTGAGTAAGGTGCCGGATCTGAACTGTCCGGATCCTGCAGGCCGTGAACGCGGCGCGACAATTTTGCGGTCATGTCTGTTGACCGAGGAGACTCACAGGCGAATTTCGGTTGACCGTACAGCGGCGATTCGTCTGGTCGCAGTGATGTTGCAGATGATTGAAGTTCCGGACGATCGTCGTGCTCCGATGTCCCTGAAACTGTCGGTCCCGATCTGCGAGCCGGATTTCCGTCATCCGTTTGTTCCGGACCCTGGTGTTGAAGAGTTTCGCAGGCACGTGGAACTGGAGCTGCAGCGGCACAGTGAGAAGCTGGGGGCGATCCTGGAGACGCTGCAGACTCTCGAAAAAATAACTCGCACAGCGGCGACAGAGCCGCCGGTTGTGGCGAATTCTATTCCGCCAGTTACGGTACCGCCCGAGAAGCGGGGCTGGCTGACCAGGCTCTGGCGGATGTTTGTTGGCAGGTAGAGCCCAGTTTGCGAGGGACAATCGTTCGGACGAGCTTCGTCTTTGCGGGCATGCGGGGGACAGCTTTTGGGACGTGGTTATGCCACGGATCAATCGTCAGCGGGCAGCAGGGGCGTTTTTTTTGCCACGGATGAACACGGATTGTCACGGATGAATCGCAAAGGTGGGGGAGGCAGGGGTAGGGGGAAGGGCAGGGGCGGAGGCTCACGCGAAGCCGCGAAGCCGCGAAGGGAGACGCTGGGAGCGGGTGGCGTTTTTTGACCGCTCATGGACGCTGATGAACGCAAATGAGGTGGGGG
>JBJTPZ010000440.1:0-16373 GCA_046075365.1 Planctomycetaceae bacterium | reverse complement strand
GGGGAGAGCATTCGATGCGGTTGAACGATGTGGTGCTGTCGTGTCTGGCGATGTTCAGCTGGTGTCTGCTGGCGAGCTGCAGCGAGGGGCAGGCCCAGACGCCGCCAAACATCATTGTGATCCTGGTGGATGACCTGGGGTATGGCGACATCGGCCCTTATGGCGCAACTCGCCAGAAGACCCCGGCCCTTGACCGCATGGCATCAGAAGGACTGCGGCTCACATCATTCTACTCGGCACCCGTCTGTTCTGTTGCCAGGGCTCAGCTGCTGACCGGCTGCTACGGGGCTCGAGTGTCGGTACCGGGAGTGTACTTTCCGGGTGGCGGTCAGGGTCTGCATCCGGCGGAAAAGACGGTGGCCGAGTATCTGCGGGAGCGGGGTTATCGCACGGCCTGTTTTGGCAAGTGGCATCTGGGTGATCAGCCAGAGTTTCTGCCGCTGCAGCAGGGGTTTGAGCGTTATGTGGGGATACCGTATTCGAATGATATGCAGCGTCGTGCGAAGGGCGGCTCGGATCCGGTTGTGCCGCTGCTGCGGGACAACGCCGTGGACCGTCTGCTGCGGGACGAGGATCAGAGTGAAGTGACGAGGCTGTACACGGAAGAGGCTGTGCGGTTTATCCGTGACGCTGGCGAGCAGCCGTTTTTTCTGTACCTGCCGCACACTGCAGTGCACACTCCGATCTGGCCTGGAGCCGCCTTCCGCGGTCGCTCGGGCAACGGCCGTTTTGGTGACTGGGTGGAGGAGGTGGACTGGAGTGTGGGGCAGATTCTGGATGAGCTGCGGCAGCGGCAGCTGGATCGCCGGACTCTGGTACTGTTTACCAGTGACAATGGTCCCTGGCTGATTCGGGGAGCTGACGGAGGCAGTGCGGGGCCGCTGCGAGGCGGCAAGGGCAGCACGTGGGAGGGTGGTGTGCGAGTGCCGACAGTCGCCTGGTGGCCCGGGCGAATTCCGGCGGGACGCAGCACTGACCGAATTGCCGGTACGATTGATGTCCTGCCGACGTGTGTGGAGCTGGCTGGCGGGGTGGTGGATTCTGAGCGGACGGTGGATGGTCGCAGTCTGACGTCGCTGTTATTTGCAGAGTCGGATCCGCCGGCGGTGGCTGGACGGCAGGAACACTATTATTTCTCGGGTTACATTTTGCAGGCTGTGCGTCGCGGACCGTGGAAGCTGGCGGTGGCGGTGCAGCCGCAGACTGGCGGTGCGACGGCGGATGATTCGCAGGTTGTGCCGCGACTGTACAATCTGGAGACGGATGTGGGTGAGCAGCGGAATGTGGCGAGCGAGTATCCGGAGCTGGTGCGTGAACTGCAGGCGCTGGCGAAAGCACAGCAGGCCGCGATTGGTGGTGAAGCAGCGACCGAGCGGCGACCTGCCGGTGTGGTGCAGCAGCCGCGGACTCTGTATGAAATGGAGCCGGCTGCGGACAGGCAAAAGCAGAAGCAGTCTTCGGCGGGACCGTTCCGGCCGCTGGATCTGGTGGAACCTGTGGCCGGTGAGACTCGCAGCGGCCGGAATGCTCCGCAGATCGCCGGTCGAGCATTTCGGGTGCAGGTGGACTTTGTGCGTGAGTCTGAGAGTGGCGTGCTGGCAGCTCAGGGTGGTACAGCGGTGGGCTGGTCACTGTGGTTATCGGAGGGTCGGGCAGTTTTTTCGCTGCGGCAGGGTGAGCGAGTGATTGAGGTGCGATCCGATCGCCTGGAGTCAGGTCGAGCGGTGCAGGTGACAGCTGAGCTGCAGCGTGACGGGAAGCTGCGACTGTCGGCGGACGGCGGAGCGGCAGCGGAGACAGCGGGTGCGGGTTTACTGCAGCGTCAGCCGCAGGAGGACTTCTGTGTGGGGATGGACAACGGTCAGCCTGTTGTGCAGCCGGCTGGTGGTCCCTTCCGCGGCCGGATCATCCGACTGCAGTTGAAGTCGCCGTGACCAGCGGTCAGTGGACCGTTTTGGCGAGCCGCGGACGGGAGTCCGCGGGTGTTGCACTTTTGTAGCTCGTGCTTTCCAGCCCGAGATCTGCCCTTTTGCTGTCCTGGGGGAAGGGGAGTCTCACGCGAAGCCGCGAAGCCGCGAAGGAAGGCGCAGGAGGGCTGAGGGTTATGTGCGGCATCCATGCCGCGGACCCGGGCACTGCCGTACCCGGCTCGCCTGCTGGCGATTTTTTTCTGTAGCTCGGGCTTTCCAGCCCGAGCACAGTGCTGCAATTCCCAGCCTGTTTCGACTGACCTTGGTGGCAGCATAGCAGGGTGACTGGCTGCCTCACCCCTGACCGTCGTGGTGAGGCAATTTTTCTTCGTGCGGCGGGGACGGTGAACATTCCTGTTGCTCTGCCTGGCGTTGTTTGACAAGCTTTGACAACTGCTCCAATTCAGCAAGCCGCGCCCTTAACTGAGCAATTTCCCGATCACTTTTTTCCAGCAATCGCTGGCATGACCAATACTCTGCCAGCAGGACTTTCTTGTGCTGAGCGTGCATGTTGCGGCTTTCAGGAAAAACGGCGGCCAGAATTCGGTCGCGGGACTTGAAATTGGAGAGACGGTAAAACGATAATCGCGGCACTGTTGCGCTCCTTCGCTTTGGGTACGTTTACCCGGGATTTGATCGTTGGAGCGCAACAGATTTTGAATTTCAATGCCAGAGGAATCGCCCAAAATCAGCGCCGTTTCTCAGGCCACCCCCGATCCGTCTCCCCCGTTTCACGGGGGCCAGGGGAGTATTTTGCGGGGGTGGGTCAGCTGCCGGCGGCCTGCAGGACCGCGTCTTCGACAAAAATCGGCAGGATCGGGGAATGATGCACTGCGATTGCAAGGCCGTCGCTGGGCCGGCAGTCAATCGGTATCACTTCCTCACCCACTCGAATCTTCAGCGTCGCGTAATACGTGTGATCCTTCAGCGACGAAATCATCAGCTCTTCAAACTGCCCCTGTAACGCATCCACGACGTTGCAGAGCAGCTGATGTGTGAGGGGGCGAAACGGAGGACTGTCCAGCAGCCGACGGTTGATGGCAACCGCTTCCGTCTGACCGATCACGATCTGCAGCGATCGATTTCCGCCAGCTTCGGTCAGATGAACCCAGTGCTGATCGTTCAGATCGCAGTTGACGATACGGGACAGTTCCATGCGGACTGGCACAAGGGGCTCCTGAGTTGTCAGTGTTCAGTTGTCAGTGTTCAGGCGAGCCGCGGACGGGAGTCCGCGGGTGTGATGATGAAACGGTGTCAGTAAGGGAGTTTAGGGGTGTTTTTGACTTGAGCGACGAGGGGTTAGGTGTTGCAGTTTTCAGCAGGGAAAATGCGCTGTGTTCGTTTCGCGGAGCGAAATGCGACTATCAGGGGGCTTAACACCGTTTCAACATCCCGGTCCGCGGTGGAAGGGTTCGGTGGTCACGAACAAGGGTCAGTGGCAGTCGCCGGCGGGCGACTGACCACTGTCCATCAACCTGACCACTGACCACTCATCATGGGAGCCGGCGGACTTTGAGGTTACGGAAGTAAACTTTGCTGTCCGGGTCGTGGGCCTGCAGGGCGAAGGTGCCGTCACCGAGGCGGCGTTCGAATTCGGCTGAGAAGGCCGGTTTGCCTTCCGGTTCGGTGTAGTCGACGGTGATTTTGTCATTGATTTTGATGACGATGTGTTGTCCTTCGACGCGGATGCTGGTTTTGTACCATTCGTTGTCTTTCAGGCCTGGGTTGGGGATATCGACAACGCCGTACAGGCTGCCGGATTTCTTGGGGTCGGACTGAGTGACATTGACCTGGCATTCCAGTCCGTAGCGCGGCCAGCCGGTTTCCTGGTAGCGGGTATGGAAGTAGATACCGGCGTTGCTGCCGGGGGTGGTCATGACTTCACATTCGAATTCGAAGTTTTTGAAACTGTCTTTTTCGGCGGCGTAGAACAGGTGGCTGCGGGGACCGTGGCACACCAGATTTCCGTCGACGACTTTCCAGGAATCTTTGTTTTCGCTGGCTTTCCAGCCGTCCATGGACTTTCCGTCGAACATGTTTTTCCATTCGCCGTTTTTGTCGGCGGCGAAGTTGGCAGAGGTGAGTGACAGCAGGGCGGCGGTCAGCAGCAGTGTTGTGCGCAGCATGGAAGGTCTCCGAGGGCAGGGAAGTACAGAACCAGGCGGGCAGCCTATCGAATCTGTCTGGCGGACGCCAGATGCCTCGGATTTCCGTTCCGAATTCCCCGGTTATTGCCCGCGACCGATCCGCATGGTATGTTGTGGGTTTAGCAAGACAGCTGACAGGGCGGCGAAGAACCAACAGAAGAGGGCGTAGCGATGCTGAATCTGACTGGCAACGGGACTGCTCAGACGTGCGACGGGACGACTCGTCGGGACTTCATGCAGGTGGGGACTCTGGGGGTCGGCGGCCTGTCTTTAGCCGGTTATCTGCAGGCGGAAGAGCAGGGTCAGGTGGCCAGCGGTCACGACCAGCGTTCGTGCATTATGATCTTCAACCTGGGTGCTCCCAGTCAGCTGGACACCTTTGACATGAAGCCGGAGGCACCGCTGGAGGTGCGTGGCCCGTTTAAGCCGATTGCGACGACCGGCGGTTATCAGCTGTCCGAGATTTTGCCCCGTCACGCGCAGATTGCTCAGCATTTGTCGCTGGTTCGCAGCTGTCATCACACGGGTGCCGCGGTGCATGATGCCGGCTGGCAGATGATGCAGACGGGTCGTCAGTTTCAGGGTGGCGTGAATACTCCGCATGCCGGTTCTGTAGTCAGTTATCTGCGTGGTCGGCGTTCCGATTTGCCTCCTTTTGTGGTGTTGCCAGAGACGATGGGTCGTGGAGGCGGCAACCTGCCGAACGGTCAGGCGGGCGGATTTCTGGGCAAGGCGAATGATCCGTTTGCGCTGATGGCGGATCCTTCGAAGCCGGATTTCAAGGTGCCCGACCTGCTGCCCCCCGCGACGCTCCCGGAAGTCCGTCTGGACCGTCGTCGTCGGCTGCGGGATCTGGTGGATTCGGCGGTGCAGGATTTTGAGGCGACTGAGAATGCGGGGATGATGGGGCGGAATTTTGAGGCGGCCTGGCGACTGATGTCCAGTCCGGCTGCGCGCAATGCATTTGACCTGCAGCAGGAGTCTCAGAGTGTTCGTGAGCGTTATGGTCTGAACCGTTTTGGTCAGTGCTGTCTGTTATCGCGTCGGCTGGTGGAAGCGGGCGTTCGGTTTGTCACGATCAACACATTTTTGACGGTGTTTGACGAGCTGACGTGGGACATTCACGGGTCGAAACCATTCACCTCGATTGAGGGCATGCGTGACATTGTGGCTCCGCTGTATGACCAGGGTTATTCGGCGTTGCTTGAGGATCTGCATCAGCGAGGTCTGCTGGACAATACTCTGGTCTGCAATCTGGCTGAGTTCGGCAGGACTCCGAAGGTCAACCCGGCTGGCGGTCGTGACCACTGGCCGCAGTGTTTCACGGTGGGTTTTGCGGGTGGTGGTGTGCGAGGTGGTCGGGTGGTGGGAGCCAGTGACCCGATTGGCGGCGTTCCGGCTGACCGTCCGGTGCAGCCGGGGGACGTGATTGCCACGATTTTCCACAGTCTGGGTCTGAAGCTGGATGCGCATTTGCCGGGTCCGGCTGGTCGTCCGTTTCCGCTGGTGGATTTCGGTTACCGTGAGATCCACGAGTTGTTTGCGTGAAGGTGAGTGGGTGGTGGCCGGGCGATTTGAGTGCCGGGGAAAAAAGGTGTTTTTAAGGGCAGTGCGCGGGCTGGAAAGTCCGAGCTGCCTGTTGGAGCTCGGCAGTGCCGTCTATTTGAACTGGAAGATATCTGCGGTGGGCAGTTCTTCGAGGGATTTCAGTCCGAAGACGCTGAGGAATTTCGGCGTGGTGCGGTAGGCGATATCTGAGCGTTTTGCGCCGGTGCGTTCGATGGCCACCAGCTGCAGTCTCAGCAGCTGCCGCAGTGCGGTCTGAGCGGTGGTTTTTTCCACCTTCTGCAGCGCTTCGGTGGTGGCAGGCTGATTCCAGGCGATGAAAGCGAGTAGTTCGAGTGTTTCCGGTGTCAGTTTGACATCGCGGGGGCCGGTGCCGAAGGTGCGTGTGCTGACGTCAGCGAATTCTTCTCGAAGTTCCAGCCGATATCCGCCTTCGTACATGCGGATTTCATAGGGGCGATTTTCGCGTGACCAGGTGAGGTTGAGCGAGTCGATGATTGACACGGCGACTCGACTGTCAACATCCTGGCCGATCATGGAGGCCAGTTTGCGGGCGGTGAGTGCGACGTCACCGCCGACGAACAGTGCGGCTTCGATAACTTCCCTCGGAGTGACTCGCCGCACGCCTTCCACCAGCAGCGTTTGTGACTGTTGTTCGGCGGTGGCAGCGTGAGTCTGCAGATCTTCTGCCAGCTGAGCGCCGATGGACAGCCCGGGGGCTCCGTGAGCATCGTCACCACTGGCCGGTTCGGCGAAGTCGACGAGGGCGGAGCCGATCTGCTGTTCAGCGGCATCGAGTGCTTCGAGAGCCTGGCGATAGGCCAGTTCGATGTCGCTGAAGTCCAGGGCCTGTTCGCCATCCCCTTCATCCGGCAGCGGATCTGCGGGATCATCCGGGTTGTGATCCGAGAGTGGCATGGCGACAGGTCCGGGGGTGTCGGGAATTATTCGGCTTCGAGATTTTCTTTGGAGAAGGCGGCCATTTCCTTACCGATGAATCGCAGGATGCCGGTATCGAGGCTGATGGAGGTCAGCAGGTGTCCGGCTTCGGCTTTGACATCCACGACGATGGAGTCGCTGCCTTTTTCGAAGGCTTCCAGTCCGCGTGCGCGGCTGCGTTCTGCGGCTTTCCAGGCGGACAGTGCTTCGCGTTCTTTGGGTGGAGTCTGTTTGCTGTAGAAGTCATTCATCTGCCGGGCCCATGGCAGCATGGAAATTTCGAGGTGCACGGCGGCGGGCACGGGTGCTGGCGGGGCGAGTGAGGCGAGGGATTTCTTGAGTGCGTCGAGGGCATTTTCGCCGGAGGACAGCCAGACGTAGTCGGTGCCGACAGCGACGAACGTGTCACGGCGGACGCCGAGCAGCCGATCGAAGACATCCAGCAGCCCTTCACCCAACTGAACTCGATGAATTGCGTAATCGCCCACTTTGTCCACATTGAGTTCCACCTGTGTCCCCGGGTGCATGTCTTTCATGCCGGGCAGTATGTCGGTCAGTGCTGCGGCATTGGCTGCGTTGTAGGCTCCAATGCTGTTGAAGCCGCCTTTGCCATCCGGGACGGATTCGACGAACACGTTCATCCAGCCTGATTCGATGCCGGAGCGGAGGTGGGTGATGATGTCGGAGACAGTTTTGTCGATGGCCGCTTTTTCGGATGCGGGGCGCTGGCTGACAGTTTTCAGTTTGGCGGAGATTTCATCGCGAACGAGGTTGAGGAAGGAGACCATGCCGGCTTTGCGCATGTCGTCCACGGGGTGATTGATTCGCAGTGAGAGAGCTGAGCCGGGGAATCGGGCGATACCGGCGAAGGCATCGGGCCGCGAGTTGAACTGCTGCAGTGCGGTGGCCAGTCCGGTTTCGGGGATTGCCGCGAGGTCACCCTGAACGCTGAGTTTGGGGGCACCGGGAGTGGCATGATCCATCTGCATGGAGATTTTGAGTTCCTGCGATTCCGCAGCGGCTCGTTCCACCTCATCCAGCATCAGGTTACTGGACAACTTTCGCATATCGTAGCGAGTGGCTGTTTCGTCGGGGCGTTTCTGCAGGGCGTCCATGGTGGACTTGCGGCTGCCGGCGAAGATGGTGCGGCGATGCTGCTGTCCGGCTGGAGTGGCGTCCGGGTTGAGCAGCTGCATGACGGCGGTGGTGCCACCCGGGAATTCGCCGGTTTTGGTGGCGAGGGTCAGTTCTTTCAGGCGTGGCAGGCTGCTGCGTTTGGAGGACATGGCGAGGACGAGGTATTCGACATCGGAGAGGACTTTCATCCAGCCGACATCTTCGACGGCTTCGGTGCCTGGGGTGGCTTCCTGTTCGGAGTCCACGGTCATGTTGAACTGGTAGAGGGAGGTATCTTTTGTGTCGCGTTTCAGTTCGTATCCGAGTCCTTCGACGTTGTCGCGGAAGGTCTGGAAGCCGCCGTCGAGTGGCAGTGCGGCGAGGTATCCGGAGGGCGTCATTCCGGCGAGCACCTGGACCTGGAAGGGCCGGCTGCTGTCGATTCCGGCGACGAACGTATCAATGAAATCTTCGATATTTGACCACTGCTTCTGTTCTGCGGGGGTCCCCAGATCCAGCAGGGACTTGAGATCTTTCTTGAGCACCTGAAAACCGGGGTGCTGGATGGTGATCTGCGCGTCCTGGGGGGTTTGGGCGACCGTTTGGCTGGTGCAGAGCAGGATGAGAGCGAGTGTGGAAGTGAGGCGGGTGATGAGTTTCATCATGGTTCACCGAATTCTGTTGTGGGGATGCCGGACAAATTCCGGCTGCTGACCTGCCATTGTATTACAGGATTTCAAATCGGGTAAAGACTGGTTATGGCAGCCGAATCGGCTTGAGATTGCGGAGTTGAAAGGGTAGGAAGGGGCGGGATGGGGTGAATTTGTTCAGCGACAGCCGAAAGATGCGGAATCTGCATGCCTCGTGATTTTCTGAAGGGTGTTCGGGATTTTTACGACGTGATCGTGATTGGCAGCGGTCTGGCCGGTCTGACGTCTGCCAATATTTTGGCGCGTCAGGGCTACAGTGTGCTGCTGCTTGAGCACCACTATCAGCTGGGCGGGATGGCGACGTGGTTCAAGCGTTCGCGGGGCCATATTTTCGACATTTCCCTGCACGGATTTCCGTACGGGATGATCAAAAGCTGTCGCAAGTACTGGTCGCAGGACATTGCCGATTCGATTGTGCAGCTGAAGGGCATTCGATTTGAGAATCCTCAGTTTTCGATTCGCACGACGTTTAATCGGGACGATTTCACTCGGCTGCTGATTGAGCGTTTTGGGATTCAGCCAGAGACGGTGCAGCAATTCTTCGACACGGCTCGCGGGATGAACTTCTATGACGAGCAGTCGCGCACGACGCGACAGCTGTTTGAGCAGTTTTTTCCGGGTCGGGATGATGTGGTGCGGATGCTGATGGAGCCGATTACGTATGCCAACGGGTCGACTCTGGAGGATCCGGCGATCACTTATGGGATTGTATTTTCGAATTTCATGCAGAAGGGGGTGTACACCTTTCAGGGAGGAACAGACGCCCTGGTGACTCGCATGAAGGACGAGCTGCTGAAGAACGGAGTGGATCTGCGGATTCGCTGTCTGGTGGAGCGAATTGAGGTGAGTGCGGATCGGCGTGTGCAGGCGGTGCATGTGAATGGCCGGCGGATTGGCTGTCGGGCGGTTGTTTCGAATGCCAGTATTCGCAGTACGATTTTGGATCTGGCGGGCGAGCAGCATTTTGACCGGCAGTTTGTGGATGCAGCTCGGGGAGTGCGGCTGAACAACAGTTCGTGCCAGGTGTACATGGCGCTGCGTCCGGGCGAGGGATTTGATCCGGGCTGCGGAGATTTGCTGTTTCATTCAGAGCATCGGGGATTTGACATTGATGCGATGCTGAGCCGTGACGTGAGCAGTCGCACGTTCAGTTTCTACTACCCGGAGACTCGACCGGGCAGTGATCGCTGGCTGATTGTGAGTTCGACGAACGCGCGGTATGAGGACTGGGCAAGTCTGTCTGAGGAGGATTATGAGCAGGCGAAGCGGGATTTGATTGAGACGACTCTGGACTGTCTGCAGCAGTATGTTCCGAATGTGCGGCAGGTGCTGGATCACGTGGAAGCTGCGACTCCGAAGACCTTCCAGCGATATACTCGACACCCCGCCGGTGCGTCATTCGGGACGAAGTTTGAGGGTTTGCAGGTGAGTCGGGATCTGCCGCAGCAGGTGCACGGTCTGTATCACGCGGGCAGTGTGGGGATCATTATGTCTGGCTGGCTGGGTGCCGTGAATTACGGTGTGATTGTCAGCAACGATGTGGACAAGCTGCTGGGTGGCCCCGTCTAGAACAGGACTCGCCGCTGGAAAAACAGGATCATTTCCTGGGAGTTTTCGGGGTTGGGGACAGCGCTGACGAGCTGCCAGCCGCGGGCACCGACGTCGTGAACGACGTTGCTGCCGCGGAAATCTCCGTCTTTGTCGGTTTCCAGATAGTACGTCATGTACTCCATGCGGGGTGTGACGAGAGCATCGAACAGGAGCCGGGTGAAGATTTCGGCTGTCCAGATGGTCAGAATCAGCAGGAACAACTGTTTCCAGGACATGGCTGGGTCCTTTGCGGGGGCTGGCAACTGCATATGTCTGTTCCGGACGGCCGGGTTGCAGGGAGGTGAAGCTGTGGCGGATTCTGGCGAAAAGGGCGGATTGAGTTAAGGGGAGTTGTGTGGGATCCCGCAGTCTGCGGCTTGCTGTCTGCTGGAAAAACGCCATGCCGGGCGTTGCCAAATGTCATCATGGCGACTGGTTTTTGGTGCCTGAAAACAACAATGTCCGAAACGCAACAGGAGGGCGAGATTCTTTGTGGTGAGTGGGTGCAATTGACCTGTTCAACTGAGTTTTAGCGGGTAGTTTTGGCAGTCAGTCAGAGCTGCATCGGGTGGGTGTGGCAGGCTTCCCGGCTAAAGAGAATCAGGAGAGTCAGACTCATGAGCACACGAAAAAAGCAGCGACTGAGCTGTCGGGTGGATGGTCAGACGGCGGTGGTGCAGCTGGACGACATGGAGATCTGGGACGGCGCGGATCTGGCGCTGCTGCGTGACGTGCTGAACCGTTTGATTCAGCAGGACGGTTTTCGTTCGCTGGGGGTGGATCTGACGACGGTGAAGTACATTCCGAGTGGTTTTTTCGGGATGTTGTTTGAGTGGTATGAGGCGGGGCTGGAGATTCTGCTGTTGCGTCCGCAGGACAATGTGCGGCAGATGCTGTGGTTTCGCATGTTTTTTGCGGAAACAGGCTTTGGTCGCTTTGTGCTGACGGACGCGGACATTCGCAATAATACTCCCAGCGAGCAGATTGAGTATCATCGGCGAGCGTTCATGAGTGCTCTGGAGGCGGGCGATCTGCTGGAGGACCTGGATGCGGATGCGGATGCGGATGCCGACGCGGATGCCGACGCGGATGCGGAGTATGCTGTGAGTGGCTGAGTCTGGTTGTTGCTGTCATTCTGGCGGCGGCAAGCGGTGAATTACGGGCCATGCGAGGCAGCGGGAGGCTGTTTTGCGTGGCCTGTTGTGTTGCCGGGGCGGTGGATTGGGAGTTTGGGGGAACGTGACAGAATCTTTCCGGGAACAGGGTGGAAAAGTTGACGTTCCGAATGGAACTGCGAATAATCTGCACCGGGCAGCGAATATCTCGGGATTTTTCAGCGGGTTCGCTGTGTTTCTCCGACGGGTTCTCGGGGGTGCTGCGATTCCCGCGAACCTGAATTTTTTTGCCGGCGTGCAGGATTGATTTTTGGAATTCGCCGGTATGCTGTCTGAAGTTGAAGCAAAGGTGAACGTTGTCAGCGGTTGAACGGCTGGCGGCGGGGTGCTGTGGTGGCGGCTGGCCGGGGTGTGCTTCGGTTCATTCGATTGCTGCAGGCTTGTGATTTGAAATGCGTGTGTCTCACACGGAGGCACGGACACTCGTCAAAAATACCGGGACCGCAGGGTCTCAGGGTTGTTCAGTTTTTAGTGGGCCTTGTATTCGCCGGCTGCGTTCCGGCTGAACTTCAGTGCTCAATCAAACCTGAGCAGCCTCGCTGCATTTAAGGGGAATTGTGTGTATCGTCTGAATACCGGATTGAAGGCGATCATTGACAAGGGCAGGGAACGTGGATTCGTAACTGTCCAGCAGGCTCATGGGTGGCTTCCTGATGAGGGTGGCGATCCGGCGATGGTTGACAGCCTGATCATGGCACTGGACGAAGCTGGTCTGGACTTCATTGAAGACCCGGACATCAGGCTTGAGCCAGAGCCTGTGGAAGAGGAAGTGAAGCAGGCGCAGGCTGAGCGGACGGCTCGGGCGCTGCTGGGTCCAGAGACATCTGCCCTGTCTTCTCGCGATCCCATCCGCATGTATCTCAGCCAGATGGGCAACATTCCGCTGCTGACGCGGGATCGGGAAATTTTTCTGGCGAAGCAAATCGAGGTGACTCGCAAGCGCATGCGTCGCCATGTGCTTGAGTCTGACTTTGCTTTGACGATAGCGGTCGAGACCATTGAGAAGGTTCGTCGTGGCGAGCTGCCATTTGAGCGAACTCTGCGAACATCAGAGACGGAAGAGGTTCGCAAGGAGCAGATTGAGGGTCGCATGGAGGCCAACCTGCGGACGCTCAGGCATCTGATGGAAGTCAACAAGAGTGAATTCCTGCACTGGAGGGCTCTGCCTGAGGGGTCTCGTGAACGCACTTCGCTGGGCGAACAGATTCTGATTCGTCGTCGCAAGATGTGCACACTGTGTGAAGAGCTCAGCGTCAGGACTCATCGGCTGCAGCCGGTAATGAAGCGGATGCTGCAGATCGGAGAGCGCATCGAGCAGCTGCAGGACGAGATTTCCTGTCTGCGTGGTATGCGAACTGCGGATACTGAGCGTGAAGCGCTTGAGCGTGAGCTGGAAGAGTACGTGCAGATGCTCATGGAAACACCTGAGCAGTTCCTGCGACGCTGCCGTGAAATTCGTCGTCGCATGCAGGGCTGGACGGACGCCAAGCAGAAGCTTTCGGGCGGTAATCTGCGACTGGTGGTTTCGATTGCCAAGAAGTATCGTAATCGCGGGCTGAGCTTTCTGGATCTGATTCAGGAGGGCAATGCCGGTTTGATGCGTGGTGTCGAGAAGTACGAGTATCGTCGTGGCTACAAGTTTTCGACTTACGCCACATGGTGGATTCGCCAGGCAATTACTCGCGCTGTCGCCGACCATGCTCGCACCATCCGTATCCCGGTGCACATGTTCCAAAGTATTTCGATGCTGAAGGCCAAGGCGGAAGAGATTCGCCAGGCAACCGGCCGTGAACCCAGCAATGAAGAGCTGGCAGAAGCGGTGGGTATGAGCATTGAAGAAACTGAGCGGATCATGAAGACCTGGAAGCATCCGATCAGCCTGGATACTCCGGTTGGCGAAAGTGAAGACAGCAGCTTTGGTGAGTTTCTGGAGGACAATCACGAGAGCAGTCCTGCGGAATCTGCTGCCAAGCAGATGCTGCGTGACAAAATTGATCACGTGCTGAAGAGCCTGACGTATCGTGAGCGAGAGATTATCAAGCTGCGTTATGGTCTGGGTGACGGCTACAGCTACACGCTGGAAGAAACCGGCCGCATCTTCAAGGTGACTCGTGAGCGCATTCGTCAGATTGAAAGCAAGGCCCTGAAGAAGCTCCAGCACCACACTCGAGCGGTGCACCTGAAGGGTTTTGTGGACATTGATGAATCGACACCGCTGCCGGCAATTGAAGAAGAAGAGGCGGTTGATGTTGAGGACGTAAGTCTGCTGTGAGCGTGCTGCGGACTGCTGAGGAATCAGAACGACCGGGGTATTCCCGGTCGTTTTTTGTTGGTGTGTCGGCGAGTGCCGTTTATTGCGGCTGGAGTTCGGCCGCGGTCAGAGCTCGCAGATGAATCCGCAGATCAGACAGTTTTCCATTCAGGCTGCCGTTCATACCGGCGCCAATTCGCAGCGGCGCGGTGGAGTGCAGATTGATGGGCTGATCATCGGGTATGTCGGCCTGCGCGACCTGTTTGCCATCGATATACAGCAGCAGTTGTTTGCCGGACCGGACAGCGGCGACATCGTGCCATCCGACGGGGAAAGCTGCGTGATGCTGAACGGAAGCGCCGGCCTGAACGGACCAGATGTGTCCGGAGGGCAGGGTGCTGCAGTACAGGCGACCGTGCAGTTCCGCCAGTGTCCATGCGCGGCGGTATTTGACGTCAGGCGTGCGGTCAAGCTGGGTCAGTTTCTGCCATATCCCGGTTGCTTCGTACTGGTACATCTCGGCCAGCGGCAGTGTGCCGGCCAGCAGTCTGCCGTTGTGAACCAGCATGCCCATGACTTCCAGTTCTTCGCCCAGTCGACCGCAGTCCACCCACTGGTCCGGCTGTGCGAACCGATAGACGCGTCCGCTGGGCCAGGTGCCGACGAACAGTTTTCCGTCGTATTGTGCGAACGAGTAGGTTTGTGTGTTATCGCCCAGTCTGCCGAGGTCGGTCCAGGAAGTTCCGTCCCAGCGGTAAACGAATCCTCCGTCGTAACTGCCCGCATAGAGCGATCCTTCCCAGACCGTCATAGCCTCAACGCGACGGTCAGCTGATGCCCCGGGGTCAGTGGTGGTGGCCAGAGGCACGGGCAGTTTTGTCCAGCTGCCATTGTCTTCAAGGCGAAAGAAGCCTGCTGGTTTGTAGAGGGACGAGGCGTGCAGGCGTCCCTGGAACACGGCCAGTCCGCCGATCGCTTCGACTGCGGGCAATTGTCCGCAGTCTTCCCAGCGACCGTCCTTAGTCATTTTGAAGATTCGACCGCCGAGGTTTGTGTTGGGTGATTCGGGCAGGCTGGATCCGGCAACTCGGTATTTCCCGGTACCAACATACAGCTGATCTGCGAGTTCGGCCATGGCGGTGACGCTGTTGGACTGATCGGGGGTGCCGCAGTCGATCCACTGGCCGTCGCTGCCAAGTCGATAGACATGGCCGGCCTGACCAGCATCTGGTTCACAGGTGCCCACGAACAGACTGTCGTTGTGGACGGCCATGGCGAACCCCAGCAGCGCATTGCCCGGTTTGCCGTGATCCAGCCACGGTGAGAGCCGATTGTCATCGATGCCGAAGTGCAGTTGCCGCAGTGATGCCTGACTGGACGTGACTCCGGATGCCGTTTTCAGTGTCAGGTGAAAGCCGCGGCGAGTGGCGGGGTCGTACTGGCTGATGATGTCACCGCTGGGTCCGTCAGACTGCGGGCACAGAACTTTGGCTGTGATGGTGAAATCTCCGGTGCCGGGATCTGGAGCGTGGCTGGCAGGAATTTCGATCCATGAGCCGCTGGCGGGGAAGCTGGCGGCCTCGCTGACCGTGGCTTTTCCCTGCAGCGTGGCCGGTGCGGCGGGCAGCAGAACATTGGCGGGGGAATTTTTGAGTGGCCACCAGGCGGCGGGCGGAGTTTTGTCGGACTGGGCGAGTGCGGTGGCGGGCAGCAGCAGCAGGGCTGCGGACAGAGTGCGAAGCAGCATGCGGAAGACTCCGGAAAGTGGTCAGTTTTCAGTGTTCAGTGTTCGGTTTTCGGTGTTCGGTGTTCGGTTTGGCGAGGGGCGGAGGGGAGTCCGCGGGTGTGGAAGCTGAGGGGCACAGGTGTGGGGTGTTTGAGTTTTTGATTGCAGGGATACCATGACGATGCTGGTGCTGTCCAGACAGTTTGTCTCATGGGAAGCCGCGAAGCCGCGAAGTGAAACGCAAAGGGTGGTGGGCCATGGGCGTTTTTTCGAGTACGAGTACGAGTACCGTCCGCCAGGGCGGACTGAGTACGAGTACGAGATGCGGGCTTTGTGATGGGTATGTTTTTGCGTTTTTCGTGCTCGTGCTCGTGCTCGAATTTCGTCCACTCCGTCCCCGGTTCGCCCGGTGGCGACCTGGTAGCTCGGGCATTCCAGCCCGAGCACAGCGCAGAGGGAGTTTGCTCGTCTGAACGGCAGCTTTCCGGGGTGGCTGTCCCCCTCACCCCCGACCCCTCTCCCCCGTTTCACGGGGGCGAGGGGAGGATGCGTGGTCAGTGGCCAGTTTGGCGAGCCGCGGACGGGAGTCCGCGGGTGTCTGTTTCCGTAGCTCGGGCTTTCCAGCCCGAGATCTGTTCTTCTGCGTTTGGACCGACTGCAGATCGCCGCTGTGGGGCCTGGAGGCAGGTGGCCTCACGCGAAGCCGCGAAGCCGCGAAGCCGCGAAGCCGCGAAGTGAAACGCAAAGGGTGGTGGGCCATGGTCGTTTTTCGAGTACGAGTACGAGTACCGTCCGCCAGGGCGGACTGAGTACGAGTACGAGGGGCGGCCTTTGTGATGGGTATGTTTTTGCGTTTTTCGTGCTCGTGCTCGAATTTTGCCCACTCGGTCGCCGGTGTGGCGACTTTTGTAGCTCGGGCTTTCCAGCCCGAGCACTGTGGTGGAAAGCCCTGCTGGTTTTGACGGTCTGAGCTGGAGAATTCCAGGGTGGCTGGCCCCCTCACCCCCGACCCCTCTCCCCCGTTTCACGGGGGCGAGGGGAGGAATGGTGGTCGGTGGGCGCGATGGGCGAGGAGCCCACGGGATTACGGGGCGGGGATGATGTTGCGGTCGGCGCCGCCGAGGAGGATTGCGCCGGTGATGCGGTCGGCGGGCATCGTCAGCAAAACACAGGTGTTGCGCCC
>JBJTPZ010000439.1:0-3578 GCA_046075365.1 Planctomycetaceae bacterium | reverse complement strand
GGATCTGAGGTGCAACAATGAGCAATGACAACTTGCCAGAGAATGATTCGTCGCAGGGTGACTGGACTAGTCGTAGCGTTAGTTATCTGCGCATGGGGCGGTAGTTTATCGACGGCATCAATCCCAGCCGCAGCCTGAATCCCCTGAAAAGCCTGTTTCGACGTCGCCGCGAAATCGTCGAAACCGCGATGAACTGGTTTTACTCGCGCAACTGGGAACTGGGCTACTCCGCTGCTCCCGTCGGCCTCGTTTCAACACTGGCCCTGCTGACGGCACTCTGGGCCGGCACTCATGCAGATCTCAGCACACATCGCATCTTTCTCATTCGCTCGCTGCAGAAATCCGTGGCCGAGAAGGACACCAGCAAACACGAACTCAGCCTGCGGGCACTCCGTGACCTTGAACCGCTTAATTCAGACTACGCACTGCAGCTGGCCGAACTGCTGAAAAGCAACAATCGCCTGGACGAGGCCATTTCCGTTTTGCAGCCCTATGCGCCCGGGGATCGCAGCGGCAGCCCCGAAGTCCGACTCTGGCTGCTGAACCTGGCAGAAACCGACAGTGCCGCTCTGCCCCTGACTGAAGACGAAAAAGTCACACAGCTGCAGCGAATCCTGGAAGAAAAGAAAGGTCATCCCAAAGCCGCCATCCAGCTCGCCGAAATCTGGTTCCAGCGGTCCGAGTGGCAGCTGGCCGAACGCTGTCTGGAAGAAGCTGCGGCCATCAACCCGGAAGTCAATCTGCAGCTGCTGGAAATGCGGCTGCGGAGGAAGCAGGATTCGGCTGACCGAGTCCAGACGGCCCAGCTTGCGGTCAAAGCACTTCGCGAAAAACTTAAAGAACAGTCGGGCGATGTTGACCTCACCTGTGCCCTGGCCGAAGCCCTGTTTCTCGCCGGACTTCCCGCCGAAGCCCGCGAAACTCTGGAAGAACTGCTGGAACGTCGGGACGATGAGCGTGTCAAAAAGACGCTCAGCCAGCTTGAGACACTCGTGGCCCGCGCCCGCCTGATGCAGTCTTTCGAGAACAAGGATGCCTGCACCGTTCTGCTGGTTCGCGCTCTGGAACTAAACCCCGCCAACACCGATGCCGTCGCTCTGCTCCGCAGGCTTGACCAGGCCGGTGCACTGATCACACCCAGGTCACTGCAGCCCTGTCTGGATTACTGGCGTGACCGCATTCGCAAGGATCCGCAGGATCGCGGTTCCGTCCGCACCATGGCCATTCTGCTGGAAATTGTCCACGAACCGCGAGCCGCCGCAGACCTGATCAGCACCGACATCGATAAGCACCCCTCTGACCGCCTGTTTCTCGTCGATCTGCTCGTCAAAGCCCAGCACCCTCAACAGGCTCGCGAAATGGCCGAAGTTGCCGTTCGCGAACAGCGCACGCTGCTGCAGCAGCAACCCGCAGATCGGGAAGCACGAGTCGCCATTGCTCGCTGTCTGCTGATCCTGCAGCAACCTGAAGAAGCTCGCCAGCTCCTCACCGATGGCTCGCCACAACTGGTGCTCGAATGGAAGCAGGACGCTGAATGGCAGTATATGTACGGTGCCGCCAGCCTGGCCGTCTTCGATCATCGTACCGATCTCACGGACCGCGTTCGCACGCTTGATTCACCAGCCATGCCTGTCATTCGCGACAAATCCGAAGTTCGCGAACTGCTGAAACTGCTCGACGACGCCGTACGATCCGGTCCCATTACCGACGCCTCATCCATTCCGCTCGCAGGCATCGATCGCATCGTCCGCATTGCCCTCGCAGGACCCATCGGCATGAAAGAAGCCGACAGGCTGCTGACCAGCCTGCGAGCCGAAGGAATTCATCAGCTCGAAATCCTGTCCCTGCTGGCCGCTCGCGCACTGGCACTGGAACAGTACGAAAAAGCCGTTCAGTGGCTGGAGGTGGCCAATACGATGACCAGCGGAGCCAACCCGCTGATCCTGAATAACCTCGCAATTGCCGAAGTTCGCAGCCGACCCTCACGGCCCTGGGAAGCTCTCAAACACGTGCAGGCCAGTCTCGAAATCCTCGACGAAAACCCGGAAATCCTGTCCACTCGCGGCGAAGTGCACCTCGCACTTAACTCGCTCAATGATGCAGAAAAGGACCTGCGGCAGTCACTGCGAATTCGCGGTGACCGGCCGAAAGTCCATCGCATGCTGGCCGATGTGCTGAAACGCACAGGACACAACGAAGAAGCCCTCGTGCATCTCAACGAAGCTGAAAAACTGGAACGACAGCAGCTCACGTCCACTCGGTCACTGCCCTGAACCCGACTCAGGCTGCGTCCGGATCATAAAATCAAACAGTTCACCGTGCCGCCTGCCGTCCAGAGTGATATCGAACAGCACGGTTGACTGAGGCTCATCGGCCTGAGCACGATTCAGCTTCAGCTTCACGGGGATTTTGATTCGCCCGCGAGCCGGTACTTCACCCTCCAGCAGCTCCGGCTCGGCCTGCAGACCCGCCGGCAGACGCAGACGCACGCTGTGCCGCTGCGGTCGGTCAAGGAAATTTCGCACCGTGACAAACACCTCAGCCTCGTCCGCCTGCGACAGATCCACTCGATACGGATAGGCCGAAACCCAGTACGGATCAAACCCATACTCATAAGTGTCCGTCGGCAGTATCTCACGGTACAACCCGGACATCGACTGCGCCCAGCGATGGTAACGCTCTACAAATGCCGCCGGTTCCTGCATCACATAGCTGTGACTGCCCATGATGATGTCGGGCTTCAGCCTCCGCAGATACTCGGCCGCATACAAATAGCCCTCCTCAAGAATACAACTGTTCCGCGCCACCACCGCTTCGTGTCCGTCCTGCTCAGGTGACTGCGAATTGCCAAACAGGTTATCCCCCGTAAACGCAATCCGCTTGCCGTCCAGGTCCAGCCACAGACAACAGCCAAATTCCGTTTGCCCCGGCATCCAGTCAACCTGCAGCGTCATCCCCTCCCACTCAATCCGCTCACCCGGTTTGATTGACCGGTCAATCTGCATGCCGTCAAAGCCGTCACTGTAGGCTGAAACCATCGCTGCATAGTCATATGCCCGCGGGTTCTCACAGCGGTCCACAATGCTGTCCAGCGTCCACGCCTCAGCACCATACTTCTCTTTCAGCACCGGACCCAGCAGAAAATGGTCGCCGTGCATGTGCGAAATCCAGAAGGCATCAATTTCTTTGAGTCCCAGATGAGCCCGCATCCCCACGATGATCTCTTCCAGCTGCGCTGCCGGCAGCAGGCCGCAGTCCAGTACCAGACCCCGCCCGCTGTCCGAAACAATGATCGCAAAATTGCGTCCCTGCGTCTGATGACTGAGCTTGTACAAATGCGGAGTCACCTGGCTGATCAAAGGGACCGCCGTTGGCTTCGAAATGGAATCCCGTTCTGCCGGTGTCGAATCGAAGACCGGATAACCCCGCACATAACTGGCTCGAAACTTCACCAGCCGCTGCTGAAATTCCGAAAGCTGTCGACCGGCTTCGCGAATCACCGGTCCCTGCGCCGGCAGCAGCACGTCCGGCCGGGCATTCTGCAGCCTGGCTGCCGATGACAGCAGAGTGTCGATTCC
>JBJTPZ010000438.1:0-20820 GCA_046075365.1 Planctomycetaceae bacterium | reverse complement strand
GGCATAACCGGAACGACGGCTGGCATGGAAGTAGACGCGAGCACAGACTTCGCTGAGGATCCCGAGGCTGAACAGCTGCAGGGCGGCAAAGGCTGCCATGACGGTCAGCAGCAGCAGCGGATTGCCCGTCATGTCAACTCCCCGGAACTTCATGAACACCGTGCAGCAGGCCGCCACAAATGACAGTGCCAGGCTGGCCATGCCGAAGCTGCCAAACAGTCGCATCGGACTGTTGAACCACTGCAGCCGGTATTTGACGACCAGCAGATCCAGGAGGACTCGGACGGTGCGGTCGAGACCATACTTGGTTCGCCCGCTGACTCGCGGCCGATGATTTGTCTTGACTTCCGCACAGCGAGCGCCGGCGTGCTGCAGCAGGACGCCGAGGTAACGATGCATTTCGCCGTAAAGTTCAACGTCGCTCAAAAAGCTGGCTCGAATCACTTTCAGGGCACAGCCCAGGTCCGAGCAGCGAACTCCGGAGACAAAGGAAAACAGGCGATTGGCTATGATGGAAGGCAGGCGACGATGCAGCAGCGCGTCCTGACGCACTTCCCGGACTCCCAGCACCACGTCGAATCCTGCATCCAGTTGATTGAGCATGGCAGGAATGTCGGCCGGATCATTCTGGCGGTCACCGTCGAGAGTCACGATGATGTCACCAGCGGCTGCATCGATGCCGGCCTTCATGGCGACGGTCTGACCGTAGTTGCGTCGCAGCTTGACGACTCGGCAGAGCGGATCGGCCGCAGCACACAGTTTGAGCTGGGCAAATGTGCGATCGGTTGATCCGTCATCGACGAAAATGATCTCGAACGATCGCCCGCTGCCGCGCATGGCTTCTGCGATTTCACGATGCAGCTCGCGGACATTTCCTTCTTCGTTCTTGACGGGAACAACAACAGACACGTTCATGGCGATTCCTTCCAGACAACAGCGGTACTGCCAGTCCTTGCGGCACCGTCTGCAGGCGGGCTGCGATGGCCCTGCCCGCCTGTGATCGTGAGCAGGTTAACAAAGAGGGAAAAAAAATGACACCTGCAGTTGGTTTGCTGGCTGACCAGTTGAGCGGAATTTCCCTGTACGGAACAGTGTCAGGGGGTGGCAGCGGGCGGGGAAACGGCAGAATTCGCCTGCTGCAGAAAGTTTTCTGCGGAGCGACGCAGGTCATCCGCCGTGAATCGACCCTGACGACGAAACTTCATTCCGCCGCCGGTCGGACGCTGCAGGATGCGTTCGGCCAGTTCGCGGGCTTCCGGCAGGCGTCCCTGCTGCTGGTACATGGTCAGTTCATCCTGCAGTCGCTGCAGGCTGGCTTCACTCAGTTCCGGTGCTGTCCGCTGCACCAGTGACTGGTACTGGTCGGCCATGCCGGCCAGCCGCAGCTGGCGGGCACATTCGCGTCGTTCATCGACTGTCAGCTGCATTCCGGCGAGTTCCTGCCAGGCCTGCTCAGCCGGTGCCGCCTGCTGCTGCAGGGCTGCCAGACGCAGCATGCTGAGAGCCCGACGTCGCCGGGCTGTGGCGTCGGTGAGCGACAGAGCCTGCAAAGCTGCGAGGGCCTGATCGTTCTGGCCGCTTCGTTCCAGCAGTTCCGCGCTGAGCCAGAGTGGCTGCCAGGCCTGTGGCAGCAGGGTTTGCAGCTGCTGGAGGGTGACGGTGGTGGCAGCGGGGGGCGACTGATCAGGCAGCAGCAGCTGCAGCAGGCAGCGACGAACTGCCGGGCCAGGTAAAACGGGATCGCCGGTTGCGGCAGTGGCGCCGGTTGCGGCAGGGGCTGAGCCTGCGGCAGGGGTCGGGATGTGCAGCGGATCAGACAGTTTGTCGGCTGCGGCAGTGATGGCTGTGAGTAACTGGCGGTCACCGGCGGGCAGGAAGTACTGCAGGTCGGCAGGCTGCAGTCGGCTGTGAGTTTTGCCGGCTGTGTTGTTTGCCGGCGAAGCCGTGGCCGGCCTGGGGACAGGGTGCGGATCGGTGAGCTGCAGTGAGCCGTGCTGCAGCCAAAAATCGAGCGCTGCCTGCAGCTGTGCGGCGGACAGCTGAGTCTGTGTGCTGATGTCTGAGGCGAGCAGGCAGGCTGCCAGTTCGGTGTGGCGGGGACTGGCGGCCAGTGCGGTGAGTGAATTGAGCAGGTCTGCGAACGTGGCTGGTTCGCTGCCGCTGCGGCTGGCCAGCAGCGAGTTGCAGCGGATGAGCAGGGCCTGTTTGAGCGGGTTGGCGGCGGAGTCAGCTGCGGCGGCGGGGAGCGGGTGTTGGCTGTGTGCGGCGATGGCGACAATTGCGGCGACAACCTGCTGTGGCGGCAGTGAGTCGCTGAGCATTGTGATTGCCGTCAGGGCGTCCTGGGACTGAGCCACGGTCAGTGTCTGTGAAGCATCCTGCAGCAGCTGCAGTGGGGGCGATTTGTCGCGGCTGGCGGTGGAGTTGAGGAGTTCCGCAATGACGGCTGCCGGTCCGGCGGAATCGTGCAGTCGCAGCAGTTGAAAACTGTCAGCGCGGAATGCGAGCGGCATGTTGTCGCGAACACTTTTCAGGCGGCGGAAGGCCCACAGTCGGCGGGCTGCCGACGCTGAAGAACCGGCCTGCTGTTGCAGCTGAGTTTCGAGCGAGTCGGGGTCTGAGGTCAGGTTCTGTGACAGCAGCAGTCCGCTGAGAGCGATCAGTTCGGCCTGTCGCAGCGAGGCGACTGAGTCGAGTCTGTCGGTGCCGCTGAGATCAGCTGACTGGGCGTTGTCAAGAAAAATCCGTGTCGAATTTTCGAATGTCGCGGTCCAGAAAGCAGTGTTGTGCAGGCTGGGTTTGGCTGGCAGGGGTGTGGAAGGCAGGGCTGTGGAAGGCTGGCTGTCGGGTTGATCTGGCAGGTGTTTTTCGAGAATCAGCTGCTGCAGCGTGAGCAGTGCTGCGAGGCGCTGGCTGAGCTGCCACTGGCAGATGGCCAGTCGCAGCAGCAGGGGCCATGCGAGGGGCGAATCGGGTGGCAGGCTGCGGTGCAGGGTGCTGGCGAGATCGAGGGCGAGCTGCCAGTTTTTTTGCTGCAGCCGCTGATCGAGGACTCGCAGGCGTTCCAGCAGCAGTTGCTGGGCGGTTTCCGGTGTGGGGATCCAGTCTGTGAGCAGCTGCGGCGGGATTTCAGCGGCGCAGACGGCGATGCGGGCGATTTCGTCCGGGGAGCGGGGCTGGCTGTCCAGTTTGCGGAGCAGTTCAGTGGCCTGTTGGATGTCGGCGACGGTGACGGCGTGGGTGGCAGCGGCGAGCTGGTCATCGAAGGTGGTGTCTGCGGCGTCCAGCAGAGCGAGTCGGCAGGTGCGGGCGATGTCGGTGGCCCCGGCGGCTTCGGCCAGCAGCAGAGTTTGTCTGAGGGTTGTGGCATCCATGTCGGTGCGGCTGCTGCGTGTGCGGAGGTTATCGAGGAGTTCTGCGGTGCGACCGGCGGTGGCGTGGAGCGACACGAGGCTGGCGGCGAGTGTTTTGAGTCGAGTTGTCTGGGTGCAGCTGTCGAAGGCCTGCCAGCAGGCTGCGAGGGCAGCCGATCTTTGGCCATCGTTCCAGAGCAGTTCAGCGAGTGTGAGCTGCAGGTCTGAGTCGGCGGGATGTTGCCTGAGGATTCTGCGAAGCAGTCGAATGGCAGCACTGCGCTGGCCGGCGGCAGTGAGTGTATCGGCGGCAGCGACGGCCAGTTCCGGGCTGATGTCAGCGGCAGAATCCAGCTGCAGCATGGCTGCGGCTGCGGCCTGGCGATTTCCCAGCTGCAGGTGCAGTTGTGCGATCTGTGGCAGGCAGACGGAGCGCTGTCCGGGTGCGGCAGCCAGCCAGGCTTCGTGCAGCTGCAGCGATTCGGCCAGCAGTCCCAGTTCCTGACAGATGGCGGCGGCTGTTTGCAGCAGGACGGGAGTGTTGGGCTGCAGGCGGATGGCGTTGCGGACGGAGTTCAGGGCGGCGGATGAGTTTTGCGCTGTTCGTTGCAGGATGGCAATTTCCAGCCATGTGGCGGCGGCGTTGTCGGCGGTGTCCGGCGGCGGCTGGCTGGTCAGTAGTGAAAGATGGCTGGAGAGCTGTCCGACGGACTGCAGGACGAGAGCTTTTTCGGTGCAGATCCGGGCAGACTCGGCAAGTGATTCGGCGGTTGATTCTGCCTGTTGCAGCAGTGCGAGGCATTGCGTGGCGACGGTGGTGTCGGGATCGGCTGTTGAGGATTCGCGGAGGAGGCGGCTGAGTCTGATGAGAGTGGCGGGGTCGGGGTTTAGTTTTGCTGCGGCAGCGGCTGCGGCGACAGCGGCGTCGGTAAAGCCGTGGCTGAGGGCAACCTGCGTCAGTTCCTGCAGGTTTGCGAGGTTGTGTCGGGGTCCGGCGGCCATTTCCTGGAAGGCCAGCAGTGCCTGATCGCGGCGATTTTGCTGCAGCAGCAGTTGTCCGAGTGCTTCGTGGACGGTCGGGTTTTCTGGTTGCAGCTGAGCGGCCTGCAGCAGCAGGGTCTGAGCGGCCGGGAACTGATCGATCTGTTGCAGCTGGCGGGCGGTTCTGAGCAGTTGTGCGGCCGAGACCGGAGGAGTCCGGGTGGCCTGCAGCCAGAGTTTTGTGGCTTGTTGCCGCCGCGTTTCCTGGGGCAGGTCGGGGCGCTGCAGCATGAAAGCAGCGAAGGCTTCGAGGTCCTGTGCGGTGGTCTGGCTGTGGCCTGTCAGTGTGTGCCATGCCTGTTCGGCAGCGGGGTAGTCTGCTGCGGCTGTGGTGGCGGCAATTTCCATGCGCAGCAGTCGGGTGCTGGCGGGGAAGCGAGCGGAGGCGGCCTGGATTTCAGTGAGTGCTGCGGCATGCTGCCGGTTTTGCAGCAGCAGCTGCACAAGTTTTTCCAGCAGCAGCAGGTCATCCGGGGACTGGCGGGACTGCTGCTGATACCAGAGGATCAGTTGTGCGGGCTGGTGTGTGTGCTGAGGCAGGTCATCGATTTCAGCGAGGAACTGTCGTGCGAGCCAGCTTTCGGGGGCCAGGTTTTGCAGTTCTGACTGCAGGGTCTGCAGGGCCAGTTCGGGGCGTTGCTGCTGTACTTGCAGTCGTGCGATCTGCAGGCTGCAGCGTGCGCGTGTTTCGGGATTCTGTTCTGAGTTGCTGAGGTCTTGCCAGATGGTGAGTGCAGCATCCGGAACGCCGGCGGTCTGCAGCTGCTGTGCGGCCATTTCGGCCAGTTTTTTGTTGCGGGGAAACTGCGCGGGCAGGGCGATCCAGAATTCGGCAGCCTGCTGTGGTGTGGTGGCCTGTCGGACAGCGGCGGCGCAGTCGCGGCACAGTGCGGGCAGATCGGTGCTGGCGGGTTTGAGTGTCAGCGCCAGCTGCAGTGAGCGGGCGGCGGCGACCGGCTGACCGGACTGCAGCAGCAGGTTTCCGAGCTGCCATGCGGCGACGGGATCAGTGGGGCGTGCTGTGGCAGCGGCCTGCAGCAGTGGCAAAGCTTCTGCGGGGCGTTCCTGATGCAGCAGCACGAGGCCCAGCAGCAGCTGGGCTGCGGAGTTTTCTGGTGTGGCGGTTTGCTGCAGGCGATGGATGTAATCTGTGAGGGTGTCGTGATCGGTATGCCAGTCGAGGACGCGATTGAAGAGTGTGCCGGGGCGTGGTTGTTTCAGCAGAGCGATTTCGAGTCGTGCGGAGTTTTGCCGGGCGTCGTCGTCAATGGTGCCGCGGAGTTCGTCAGTGGGCGTGGGGCTGGCGGTGCTGTGTCCGCAGGTGCCGGAGAGCAGCAGTGTGAGCAGGCTGGCTGTGCAGAGGCTGAAGAGCGTCATGGAGCGGGATGTCGTGTGCAGCAGTGTGGCTGGCGCGGGCAGCGGGGAAACTGACTGGCAGGCATCCTCGGAAATCACCGGCTGTCGGGGAAGCAGAAACCTGCAGTCGTGCGGGGCTTTGCGGGAAATTCCTGCGAGCAGTGGTGGGTGGTGTGGTGAGTCGGCGGTTTTTGCCGGGAGTGGCTGGTGGTGGGTGCAAAGGCGGTGGTGTTGGTGACGGCAGTGGCAGGCGGGGGATGATTTTGCGGGAGTTCAGCGTTCGCAGCGGGGGTTGGAGTGTGTTAGTTTGTGGGCATCAGGGGTGCGAATTTTGGGGGACGGGACAGAGACGGGGACCGGGGGGGGGGGATCAGCGGGTATGGACATTCAGGGTCGGGTGGTGGTGGTGACGGGAGCTGGGCGCGGGATTGGTGCGGCGATGTGTCGGCAGTTTGCTGCGGCGGGTGCGGAGCTGGTGGTGGTTTCGGACCGGGACGAGGCGGCGGCTGGTGCGGTGGCTGCGGAGCTGGGGGCGGCTGGTCGTGCGGAGCGGTGTGATGTGTCGATTGAGTCGGACGTGCGGGTGCTGGTGGAGCGGACTTTGGAGTCTGCGGGTCGGATCGACATTTTTTGTTCGAACGCGGGTATTACGGTGAAGGGTGGACTGGAGTCGACGAATGCTGAGTGGCAGCGGATGTGGGATGTGAATGTGATGTCGCGGATCTATGCCGCGCGGGCTGTGATTCCGGCGATGCTGCAGCGGAAGGGCGGCTATTTTGTGCAGACGGCATCAGCGGCCGGGTTATTGACAGAGATTGGTTCGGCGTCGTATTCGGTGACGAAGCATGCGGATCTGGCGCTGGCGGAGTGGCTGTCGGTGTGTTATGGGCGGGACGGGATTCGGGTGTCGTGTGTTTGTCCGCTGGGCGTGGAGACTGACATGCTGGACGACGACGATCCGATTCATCGATATCTGCATCTGCATTCGATCACGGCCGACGCGGCGGCAGCATCGATTTTGAGGGGGATTGAGGCGGAGTCATTTTTGATATTGCCGCATCCGGAGGTGCTGGAGTTTTATCGATTGAAGGGTGAGAACTATGACCGCTGGCTGCGGGGCATGCAGCGGCTGCGGCAGAAGCTGGTCCGTGGGGGTTAGCGGTTTTCGAGTACGCGTACGAGTACGAGTTTTTCAGTGGTCAGTGAGGCGAGCCGCGGACGGGAGTCCGCGGGTGGGACTTATATGTAGCTCGGGCTTTCCAGCCCGAGATCTGTCCTTTTGCGTTTGGACCGTCTGGGGATCGCCGCAAAGGGGCTGGTGCTTTCGCGGGCAGTTTGTCTCACGCGAAGCCGCGAAGCCGCGAAGCCGCGAAGTTGGCGGCGGTGAACGGGCGGTTGTTGAGTGCAGCTTTCCGCCGTGAGTTGTTTCGCCTGGTTCCTGCGATTTTTCGTGCTCGTGCTCGTGCTCGGAATTGAACTTTTGGCAGCGTTCTTGCGGTTGCCGGCGGTGTGAGCGGTTTTTCGAGTACGAGGAGGGGTGTTTGTTTGTAGGGGTAGGGGGCAGGGGCAGCAGGAGCCGGTGGCCGGTGGCCGGTGACCGGTGCCGGTCTCACGTGAAGCCGCGGTGGGAAACGCAGGGGGCTGAGGTGAGGTGTGCCGGGGATGTGGTGTTTTTCAACCGCCAATGAACGCTGATGGATACTGGTATGTCGCCTGGGCGTTCCAGCCCGAGCCCCCGGTTGCGAAGTACTGGCACCTTTTGTTGGCGGTCGGGTAAGAGGGCCAGTGGTGTGTGTGGGGGGGGCCGGGGGGCTGTCGGTCTGATTTTGGGATTTGTGGCAGATTCCGGGGCGGATTTCTGTCACGGGGCAGGTGTTGTTGTGCAGAATGGGGTGTCGGTGGGGCGGGGATTTGACATCGTCCGCCGAGGAACGATAATGGGGCCGATTGTGCCGGTTGCAGGGGTTTTAGGGGATCCAGTACATTGTCGTTGCTGCAAAAAACCATACCGTTGTATCTGAAGGACGAGGAGCGTGAGGGGCTGCGGGCGGCCGGTCGTTTCAACGCGTCTTTGATGGATTTTCTGCGTCCGTATGTGGTGCAGGGCACTTCCACAGACAAGCTTGACAAGCTGGCCAGCACGTTTACTCGTGATCACGGCCACATCCCTGCCTGTCTGAATTACAAGGGATATCCGAAGACGATCTGCACCAGTGTGAACGAGGTGGTGTGTCACGGGATTCCGAATTCAACGCCGCTCAAGTCGGGCGATATCGTGAATGTGGACATCACGACGATTGTGAATGGCTGGTACGGGGATCAGTCTGAGACATTTTTGATTGGCGACGTATCTGAGTCGGCTCGCCGGCTGGTGCAGACGACGTTTGATTCTTTGTTTTTGGGTATTCGGGCCTTGCGGCCCAGCTGTACGGTGACGGAGATTGGTCGGGCGATTCAGACGTATGCGGCGGCTGCCGGTTATTCGGTGGTGCGTGAGTATCAGGGTCACGGGATTGGCCGCGAGTTTCATCAGGAGCCTGGGATTCCGCATTTTCCGCAGCCGGCATCGAATCGTGATCTGCTGCGTCCGGGCGTGTGTTTCACGATTGAGCCGATGCTGAACATGGGCACCTGGGAGACTCGTCTGGACAAAAAGGACAAGTGGACGGTGCGGACGAGGGACGGCGCCCTGTCTGCTCAGTTTGAGCACACGATTCTGATGACGGAGCAGGGTCCTGAAATTTTGACGCTGACTCAGAATGGTCCTCAGGAAGGCCATCGTTTTTGAGTTTTCCAGTTGTGTACGGGGCAGCGATTTTTGCTTGCCGATGTTTTGATTTATGGCTGCTGACTCTGACATTCTTGACAGCTGTGAAACGCGGATTGGCTATCATTTCCGTGACCGGGCGCTGCTGCGTCGCTGTCTGACGCACAGTTCCTCCGCTGAGACTCGACTGGATTCCAACGAGCGGCTGGAGTTTCTGGGTGACGCGGTGCTGGGTTTGATCATTTGCGAGCATTTGTTTCAGTTGTATCCGGATCAGCGTGAAGGCCAGCTGACTCAGATGAAGTCCTGGCTGGTCAGTCGTCAGACCTGTGCCCGGGTGGCTCGAACTTTGGATCTTGAGCCGCTGATTTTTGTGGGTCGGGGTCTGCAGCAGATACCGGAATCGATTTTGTCGGCGGTGGTTGAGTCGCTGATTGCGGGTGTGTATTTTGACGGTGGTCTGGAGCAGGCGCGGACATTTATTTTGTCGGCGTTTGGTGAAGAGCTGCGTCTGTGTCGGCCGCTGGATGCAGAGAACCACAAGAGTCAGCTGCAGGAGTATACTCAGCGGGAACTCGCGTGTACTCCTGAGTATTTCGTGCAGGAGGAATCTGGTCCGGATCATGCGCGGGAGTTTCTGGTGGCAGCGCGGGTGGGGGCGAGGATGTTTCCCAGCGGTCGCGGTCGCAGCAAGAAAGAGGCCGAACAGCAGGCGGCTCGCAATGCCCTGCTGGGTCTGTTAAGTCCTGAGTCGGACAGTTTTCCGGAGGGATCGGGGCACAGTGAGCTGCCTGAGATTTCCGGTGACATTCGCCTGTTGCTGACGCCGGCAGAGTCTGCGGGTGTGACGGGCAGGGTTGTGGAAAATGGTGGACCATCAATGACAGTCACAGAAGCCAGTGTGATTTTTCGTCCGGCGGCAGCCGAGCAGCGTTTTTTGCCTGAGGGTCCGTACTGGCTGGGTGCGGATCGTGCCAGCTGGGTGGCGATTCAGCATGGTGCATCCGCCACCACGGGATCGCTTAATATTCTGCATTTGAATTCCGGCCGGAACGAGTCCTGGTCATTGCCGGGTCGGCCCGGTTTTGCATTTCCGACAAGTCGTGACGGCGTGTTTGTGATTGGCGCTGAGCGGCAGGTGGGTTTGTTTGATACGGCCACGGGTCAGTGGGAAGTGCTGACAGATATCGAGCAGTCTGAAGATCGCGGTGCCGGAACAGTGATCAACGACGCAGTGGTGTGGCAGGACTGTCTGATCTTTGGCTGCAAATATTATCCGTCCTGTGATCAGCCGATTGGCGGTCTGTATTTGTGGCGGCAGTCAGAGCGGAAGCTGGTGAAGCTGCTGGACGATCAGCGGTGTTCCAACGGGAAGGCTGTGACAGCTGACGCGGCCGGGCGGCTGTGGCTGTACGATATTGATTCGCCGACCAAACAGATTGTCCGTTATCCTTTGGATGCCGCCGGCGGCAGGCTGGATGTGGCCGGTCGGGAAGTGGTTGTCGATCTGAATCCTGAAGAGGTTTATCCGGATGGCATGATTCTGACTCCCGATCATCGCAGTTTGATTGTGGCGTTGTATGATCCGGGCGATCCTGTCAGCGGGGCGGCTCGTCAGTATTCGCTGTCAGGCGGTGTGCTGGAGGCGGTCTGGCACTGTCCGGGTTCACCGCGAGTCACGTGTCCGCAGCTGGTGCAGCATGATGGTCGAGTGTGTCTGCTGCTGACGACGGCTGTGGAACACATGGATGACGAGCAGCAGGCGCGTCATCCGCAGGCCGGCAGTCTGTTTCTTGCAGATACTGTGTTTAGCTCGCTGGGGGACCAGCCGGTATTTCCCTTGTGACAGACGCCGAGGACGCAGGTTCGAGGCGAAAACAGTCAGTGGCCCCGGCGAGTTCCTTCGCGGCTGCGCGTGGGGCAAACAGCCCGCGAAGTTCCGAGGCTGCAGCAGTACAGATCTCGGGCTGGAAAGCCCGAGCTACGGAAAGCAGCGCTGCCGTTGCGGCTTCGCGTGGGGCATCGTGACAGCGGGCGTCGCTCGTTGCCGCGGGGTTGTTGCACGGGAGGCAGCAGGACAGATCTCGGGCTGGAAAGCCCGAGCTGTGGAAAATGCCGGTTCATCGGCGGCTCTGCACGACGCGGGTGGCCCCGCGTCACGATTATTCGATCATCGGTGTTTTTCGGCTGACCAGCTGTACCGGCAGTCCCCAGGGATCGCGGAGCATTGCAAAGGTATCTCCGGTGGCCATTGTGTGGACATCGGCAACGATACTTGCGCCGGCCTGCACCAGTCTGCGTACGTCAGCCGGCAGATCGCGTGACAGCAGTGCCAGGTGCAGTGCTGGTGGCTGGATGGCTGGAAAGTCGAGGGCTGGTGCATCGGGGTTCTGGTAGAGCTCCAGCATGACGGTGCCGCTGTCGTCGGCGAGGAAGTGGACGAAGGGTGCTTCGACGGTGCGACGTTTGACTTTAAGACCGAGGTGTTCGACGTACCAGCGGGCCATATTCAGGGCATCGGGAACGTTCAGAGCGAGGTGTTCAATTTTCATCAGAGTTTCGCTGTTGCGGGTGTAGTGGTTGGCGGGGCAGAAGCGGCGGGTGCCGGATTTTCTTTCCAGCGATCGATGCCAAGGTCAAGGAATTTCAGGAAGTTGTCGCCACCGGAGGCATCGACACCTGGAAAGATCGCGAGGACTCGTTTGCCATCCGGAGCCACGATGGCGTAGGTGGGCATGGTGACGTCTTGCAGCAGTTCGACTGCCAGGGTTCTGTTATGTTCCAGAATTTGTTCCTGCAGCTGAGCGTCAGCGACACCGGGTACGGAATCCAGGTACAGCTGGCTCAGGACCATGCCGGCCAGTTTTTCCTGGACATCTTTGCGGGCCAGTACGGTGCGTTCCATGAGGCGACAGTTGACGCAGTTGACACCGGTGATATCGAGGAACAGCAGGCGCTGTTCCTGACTGGCGTGGGCACTGGCTTTGGGGTGCTCAAGCGACCAGGGCTGTTCATGCTGCAGGATGGCGTATCCCAGTACGGGGTGCTGCTGCACATCGCCATCCCGGATTTCGGGCGGTGCGAAGGCGGCAACCTGTCGCCAGACGAAATCTTCGGGCAAACCGGCATTGAGAGCACCGGCAACCAGGCGTCCGGCAAACAGCAGGAATGCGGCGGCGAAGCAGCAGCGGCTGGCGGACAGTTTTGGTCGTGGTCCTGTTTTCAGTCCCAGCAGGTAGAGTCCGGCGTATGCCGCGATCGCGACCCAGAGCCAGAGAAAGACGGTGTAGGTGACAAAGACGGGGATGCCGTTTGCGGACAGTCCGATATCAGCGACGCTGAGGAACTTGACGACAGCTGCCAGTTCGACCAGTCCGATGACGAATTTAACGTCATTCATCCAGCCTCCGCTGCGGGGCATTTTTTTCAGCATGCTGGGGAACATGGCAAGTATGAAGAACGGTGAAGCAAAGGCTGTTGAAAAGCCCAGCATTCCGAGTACTGGCCAGAGGAAGTCACCCTGAGCGGACAGAACGAGCAGGGATCCGACGAAGGCGAATGTGCAGGTGAATGACACGAGTGTGAAAGTGAGTGCCATGAAGACGACGCCCAGCATTCCGCCGGCTGATTCTCGGCTGCTGGTCCAGTTGAGCATCCAGGCGGGTACGGACAGTTCAAAGAGTCCCAAAAGCATCAGTGCAAAGGCGATGAACAGTGCGGAGAAGAACAGGTTGAGCCAGGGGTTGTTGGCGAGGTTTGTGAGGCTGGATTCGCCGAAGATTTTGGCCATGGCGATACCCATGACAGTGAATGCTCCGATGATTGACAGGCAGTACACCAGTGCCAGTTTCATGGAGCTTCCGGCCTGTTTTTCTTCCTGTTTGAGGAAGAAGGCGACGGTGATGGGGATCATGGGAAAGACGCAGGGGGTGGCGAGTGCGACAAAGCCGGCGGCGACGGCCGTGAGCAGGAATTTGAGCAGTCCCTGTGAGGCGACACTGCGGTCGGCGGTGATGACAGTCGGTGGCTGGCTGTTGTCCGTTGTGCTGTTGGCGTTGTTGCTGTTGTCGGTTGCGGAGGTATCAGCGGGGGCGGCAGCGGGTTTGTTTGTCAGCGCGACATTGAATTTGGCGGTGGTGGGTGGTTTGCAGGTTCCATCGCGACAGATCTGGAAGCGAATGCTGCCGGCGACTGCTGCCGCGGCTTCCGTGACGGTCAGTTTGCGGGACCAGGTAATTTCACCGTAGTGGACTCGCTGGGTGATATCCGGCAGCGGGGTTTCTTCCTGCGGTGATTTATCGGGAGCGAAATCGGCGGTGGTGGTGGTGAGTCCCTTCAGTTCAGTGAGTTCGATGGTGGTGGGGATACCGGCCATGTCGGGGTTTTGGTCGAGTGCGAAGATGTGCCATTCATCGGCCACGACGGTTTTCACGGTGAGGGTGACTTCGCTGCCTGGTTTGGCGTCGGCTGGTGTCAGGGAAATTTCGAAGGTGACATCTCCTGCGCGGGCAGACTTGCCGAAACCGATGGCGGGTGTGAGGGTTTGCTGTGACGGGCTGGCGGCGGCAGCGTCGGTGGTGGTCGCTGCGGCGTCGCTGCTGCCAGGTGTGTCGCTGCTGGCGGTGGTGGCGGTGAAGAGTTTGTCGAACAGTGGGAAGCAGCCGCTGGAGTTGCAGTACTGCCCGTTCAGCTTGCCGGAGATTTCGGCGTTTGGGGGGACTGGTCCGGTGAGTGTGATAGTCCAGGTGACTCGATCGTAGAACTTTTCTGTGTTTTGCTGCAGCTCTTTATCGAAGGCAGCTTTGGGGGCGCGGTCGGCCTGCCAGTTGCCTGTGGCTGTCAGTCCTGCTGTTTTGGTGAGTTTGATGGAGGTGGCGCCGCCGAAGGCGGGGTTCATGGAGTAGGTGTGGCAGCCGTCCGGCAGCTGCATGGTGACAGCGAGGCTGGCGGAGTCTGGGGAGAGTTTTGTGAGTGTGGCGGAGATGAGGACTTCGGATTCGCCCTGATCGGCCTGATTGTTGAAGATCACGGGCAGATCGAAGCCGCCGGGGTTCAGGTCCTGGGCCGCGGCAGCGGGCAGGCTGGTCAGGCTGCAGCAGAGCAGGAGGGCAGGCAGCAGCAGGTCTGATCGTTTCATGGCTGTTTTCCCGGCTGGGATGAGCGGAGACGGGTTTTGAGTGGTTCGGGGGGTGTGCCTGGGCGGGAAAGCCCGAGCGACATTTTGTTTTGGGTGTTTGGAGTGTGGAGGATACCGGGAGTTGGGGGTGAAGGCTATGTTTCTCGGGGTGTGTCCCCCACAGATCTCAGTTGCCGCAGGGGCTGGCTGGCGGGTGAAAATTGTGATTTTGGCTGGTGATGGGTGGTGGGCTGGGTGATTTGCGTGGTGTGTGTGGTTTCTGCGGGCGTTGCACCAGCCTCAGGAATTCATTCGAAAACCCCGATTTTGCCGGCTTTCTTTATGGCATTTTGTGCTCAGACTGCGATACTCAGAGGTGTGAGACTGAGTCTCAGGTTCACTTTGCCTGTGGTTCAAAGGGTAGTGGGTGTTGCCTTGAACAGCTTACGACTAGCGGACATTCAGCCGGGTCAGACCGTCGTGGTGACTCATGTGTGCTGTGGTTTCAGCATTGCTGCTCGTCTGATGGAACTGGGATTTGTGCCTGGTGCAGCGGTGCAGGTGCTGCGTCGTGCGCCATTTGGCGGTCCGGTGCAGTATCGCGTGCAGGGTGTTTCGCTGACGATGCGTCCCGACGATGCTCGATGTGTCTACGTTGGCGGTGCTGGCGAGTGTGACGGCCAGTGTGGCTGCAGTGGTGTTCAGTCTGCTGAGGCAGGTGAGCTGCTGGCGGTCTGATGGGTGGCTGCTGCTGCCTGGGGCTGTTTGAAGATTGGCTAAGAATTCAGGGGCTGGGCCCGGAGGTTGGCAGGCGGCCGTGACTGATTCCGGAACTGCGGTGTCAACTGTTCGTCCGTGGCGGGTGGCCCTGATTGGGAACCCCAACACCGGCAAAAGTACTCTGTTTAACGCACTGTCTGGCCTGCGAGTGCGGACGGGCAATTATCCGGGTGTGACGGTTGAACAGCGGACGGGTCGAGTGGTGTGGGGTGGCCGCGAGGTGGATCTGCTGGATCTGCCGGGCACCTATAGTTTAGCGCCGCGTTCACCGGACGAGATGGTCGCGGTGCAGGTTTTGACGGGAGTATCTGGCGAGCCTGCTCCGGATCTGGTGATCTGTATCTGCAATGCGGCGGCGCTTGAGCGTAATCTCTACCTGGCGACTCAGGTGCTGGAATCGGGCGTGCCGGTCATTTTGTGTCTTAACATGTGGGATGCAGCTGAGGCGGCGGGTCTGCAGATTGACGTGGGTGCATTGTCTGCGGGTCTGGGTGTGCCGGTGGTGTGTACATCGGCCAGTCGTCGGGAGGGGCTGGATCGTCTGCAGGAAGTCGCCACAGAGCGTTTGCGGCTGGGTGCAAGTGGACAGTGCGGAGTGCGGGACGTGCTGTCGGCGGAGATTCGTCGGGAGGTGGTATCGCTGTTGTCCGATCTGCGATCGATGAGCGGTATCAGTTTGAATGCGGCTGAGTTTTTGGCGTCGCGGGCACTGCTGGATCCTGGTGGTTCTGTCGAGCAGCTGCTGTTGTCTCGTGAGGGGGCATCTTTGGCAGCGCGCCTGCTGGAGGCTCGTGAGCGTCTGCGGGCAGCGGGGATTGAGATTCCGTCTTCAGAGGCTCGTCAGCGTTACCACTTCACAGGCCGGCTGCTGCATGCGGTGCAGCGGCGGTCTCAGGGGAAAACCGGTCAGCTGACGGACCGTCTGGACGCCGTGCTGACTCACAGTGTGGCGGGTCTGGCCATTTGTCTGGGTGTGCTGTTGCTGTTGTTTTCGACGATTTACTGGTTTACGGCGCCTTTGAGTGACGGCGTGGAAAGTCTGCTGGGGGTGTTGTCTGATTTTGTGGTGGGTGCGATGTCGGCTGGTCCGTTTCGCAGTCTGCTGACGGACGGAGTGATAGCTGGTGTGGGAGCTGTGCTGGTCTTTTTGCCGCAGATCTGTCTGTTGTTTCTGTTTATTGGGTTGCTGGAAGATTGTGGTTACATGGCGCGGGCGGCCTGGCTGATGGACCGTCTGATGTCGGTGATGGGTTTAAGTGGTCGGTCATTTTTGCCGCTGATGTCATCGTTTGCGTGTGCGGTGCCAGGCATTATGGCGACTCGTGTGATCGAGAATCGGCGGGATCGATTTGTGACGATCCTGATTGCTCCGCTGATGAGCTGTTCAGCGCGGTTGCCGGTGTATGTGCTGATGATTGGGACGTTCATTCCGGACACGATGCTGCTGGGCGGTTTTCTGCCGTTGCGGGCTCTGGTGTTGTTTTTGATGTCGATTCTGGGTCTGGTGGTGGCGGTACCGCTGGCATTTTTGCTGCGTCGCACGGCCTTTCGGGGTGAGTCTGCGGGATTTCTGCTGGAGCTGCCGGATTATCGCGTGCCTGCGGTGCGTGTGGTGTTGTTGCGTGTCTGGGAGAGTGCGTGGTCTTTTGTCAGTCGGGCCGGCACTTTAATTTTCGCGGCGAGCGTGCTGGTCTGGGCGGCGGGTTCATTTCCTGGTCGCAGTGGTGAGCGATACGAGCTGATGGCTCAGCTGGAGACGATTTCAGCGAGTGGTGAAACCGGTGCGAATGCGGCCGATCGGGAGCAGCTGGAGGAGCGTTTGCGGGTTTTGAATGCCGAGCAGCTGGAGGGCAGTTTGCTGGGTACGGCGGGCCGAGCGGTGGAGCCGATTTTTCGGCCGCTGGGCTGGGACTGGCGAATTGGCGTCGGTGTGCTGGCCTCCTTTCCTGCTCGTGAAGTCGTGATTGCGACTCTGGGCACGATTTACAGTCTGGGCGGGGATGTGGACGAGGAGGACGAGGGCTTGCGTGGTGCCTTGCGCGCGGCGACGTGGCCGGACGGCCGTCCGGTGTACACGGTTCCTGTGGCACTGTCAGTGATGGTGTTTTTTGCCCTGTGTGCTCAGTGCGTTTCAACCTTAATGGTGATCCGTCGTGAGACGAATTCCTGGCGCTGGCCGCTGGCCTGTTTTGGCTGGATGACGGGTCTGGCGTGGCTGGGGGCGTTTGCCGTGTATCAGGCCGGGAATTTGTTCTGAGCCGGCGTGCAGGGACAACTTGATCAATTCCCAAAAGTTTTTTGGGTTTGAACTGGAAATGTGCGCGAACTTTGCCTTTTGTATGAGGCTGAGGGATCGTGCCACTGACTTCTGTGAAAAATGGTTCGGAACAGTATCCGGATAACCGGTGCAACTGGTCGAATCTCAACAGCAAACACGTGCGTCCCTGATCCACTCATCCCGTCGGTCTCTGTTGTTGGATTCTCTGGCAATGCCTGTCAGTTCCATGACCAGCAGTGAACTTAAGATTCGGCAGCGACTGGGCAAGTACCGCATTGAGCGGAAGCTGGGTGCCGGTGGTTTTGCGGCGGTGTATCAGGCGATGGACACGGTGCAGGGCATTCGTGTGGCCCTGAAGGTGCCTCATTCGCAGTACACAACAGAAACGGTGCTGACAAATTTCCGCCGCGAAATCCGCACGACGGCTCCTTTGGAGCACGACAACATCCTGCCGATCAAGGATGCCAGCATCATTGACGACCGTCTGGTTGTGGTCTTTCCTTTGGGTGAAGAGACTTTATCCGACCGGATGACCCGGCGGATCTCACTTGAGACGGCCCTCGACATTGCCGAGCAGATTCTGCGGGCCATGGATCTGGCTCATGCGCACCACGTCATTCACTGTGACATCAAGCCAGAGAACGTAATTTTGTTTCCGGGCAACCGGATTCGGCTGGCGGATTTTGGGATCGCCAAGGTATCTCAGAGGACAGTGCAGGGTGGTGGTACCGGGACGCTCGGCTATATGGCTCCTGAGCAGGCGATGGGCAAGCCTTCGTTTCGTTCGGATGTTTTCTCCATAGGTCTGATTATCTGGCGTCTGGTTTCCGGGCAGTGGCCCGAGTGGCCGTTTCAGTGGCCGTATGCGGGTTATGCGAAGCTCCGCGGGCGGATCCATCCGGACTTCATTGACTTTATGCATCGAGCGATTGATCTGAATCCGCGACGTCGTTTCCGGGATGCTCAGCAGATGCTGTCTGTGTTTTTGCGGTTAAAGAGCCGGACAGTGCGTCACGCCCGGGCTCGGCGACGTCCTTCGGTGAAGGTGGCTCAGGCTATTGCGTCCTGATCTGGCCGGCAAGGGGTCAGAATTTTTTGGGGCCTTCCAGTCTGGTGGGCGGTCTTTTGGCCAGTTCTTTGATGGCTTTTTCGGCCTCGGGATCGTCGGGGACCAGTTGTTCGTAGCGGATCCATTCATCGAGTGATTGTGCGTAGAGGCCATTTTCATCGAGCAGCATGGCGAGTGTTTTGCGCAGTTCGATGTCGAAGGGTCGCAGCTGCAGAGTGTCTCGCAGGACCTGCAGCCCTTCGCTGGATCGTGCTGTGGCGCACAGTTGTTTTCCGCGGAGGATGACGACGGAGTTGGTCTGCCGAAAGCCTCCCGTGAGCCACAGCTGTTCGGCTCGCTGCAGCAGCGCATCCCGGATGGTTCCGGGGCGTGAATCCAGCCCGGCGGCGGCGCAGGCTTCGAAGGTGTCTGGCAGGAACAGCTGCAGAGTCTGATCGGGGCCGAACAGGTCTGCAGCGATGCTCATGATTTCCGCCCGGAATTTTTCCGAGACTTTCAGGGCCTGGCTCCAGAAGCTCATGCCGTCGTCAACTCGGTTGGCGAGGATGAGGTGGTGTCCGAGCACGGCCAGACCTTCAGCAGCGTGTGGTGTGCTGAAGAGGAAGTGGCTGAGGATACGATCTTCATCCGGCTGTTTTCCGAAGAACTGATCAACGGAGTAGAGGCTGCCGGCGATGGCGGGCACGAACGGGCTGGTTTTCAGAACATGTCGGTATTCGTCGCGCCAGGGATATTTCTGCAGTGCGCGGAGCATCGGGTCGCGAAGCAGTCCGGGGGTTTCGCTGTAGTCATTCGAGAGGAAGCGGACGGTGTAGGGGCCGGTGAGCAGCTGTCGGAGTCGTTCGTTGCGGCGCTGCCGCTGCATGCCTTCGGTTTGTTCGCGAATGGGGTCAACGGCCAGCGATTCCTGCAGCATCCATGCGGAGCCCAGCAGTTCCATCAGTCTGGCGCGAGTGCGGAGCAGATCTTCACTCTCGGGGCTCAGGCGAAGCGATTCAGTAATATTCTGCAGCACTCGGTCGCCGTTTTCGACGAGGTCATCGGCGTCCCGGCGATCAATCATGCGTCGTGCATCGACGTAGGCCTGATAGCCAAGTGTGGCTGCATAGAGTCGCGGGATGGTGAGCACGGTACCGGTGAGGGCCAGCAGCCAGACGGGCAGTACCAGCCACCAGCGTCTTCCGACGGGCCACGGGCGGTTCCAGAGCGGCTCCGGCGTCTGCTCGGGCTGCTGATCGGCAACATCTTCACGGCGACGTTCAGTCATGCAGGCCAGCAGCATGGCTGCCGCGACGATGGCGGGAAGTGCGAGGCTGAAATCCAGAAACACCTGCCCGATCAGTCCGAACATCATTGCCAGCAGTGCGGAGCCGGCCCAGTCACCGTAGCGACGCCTCACGAATGCTCGTTCTTCCGGACCTGAGAAGGTCAGCCGGATACCGGCCGCGAGGGCAGCGACACCGGCCAGCACGCCGAGGATCAGTCCGGGAATGCCGGCCTCGATCAGCAGTTCGAAGTACTGATTGTCTGCATGTTCAAACCAGTTTCTGGAATAGTGTTTTTGGTACGGCAGTGTGGCGTAGCTGTAGGCACCGAGGCCACTGCCCAGCAGCGGAAAGTCGCGAACGGAGGTCAGGGTATCGGCCCAGTGAACCACACGAATGGTCCACGGCGAGACAGGGTCTTTGAGAGTTTCAAGTTCGGTGAGGATGGGTGTGTCCAGTTCCAGCAGCAGCAGCAGTCCGCCGGCCAGGACCAGCAGCAGACTGATGCCGCAGAGGGCGACAAACCAGCGTTCGGTTTGCAGTCGGCTGCCGAAGAATGCGGCTGCCGCGATGCAGCCGGCAATGATGCCGGCTCGCGACAGGGTACCGGCGATGGCAACCAGCAGCAGCACGCAGATCAGCGACAGCCCGGCCTGCGTTTGCGTCATGGCGCCAACCTGTCGGGCGAGTGTGCCGATGGTCTGTCCGATTCGTTCGCGCCAGCTGAACTGTCGCAGCATGCTGCGGACAGTCTCGGGCGTTTTCCCAAAGGAAACTCCGGTACAAAACAGGCAGCACGAAAGGCAGATGATCAGCCACCCGGCGGCGTTGTTCGGGTTGACAAAGCAGCCGAAAGGCGGTGCCGGGCTGATCTTCCACTGATTGCCGAAGACAACTTCTTTGGCTCCCAGCTGCTGGCTGAGGGCCAGCAGTGCCATCAGCGAGCCGCTGAAGGCGACGAGGCCACAGGCAGTAACGGCGCGGCGGATTGTTCCCGTTGTTTCTGCGATCACCAGTCCCAGCAGAACAATTGAGAGGTATTGTCCCAGCAGCTGCTGAGTTTCAGCCGGCATACAGGAGGCTGGCAGTCGTTTGGCGGCGAGTTCCTGTGTGGCGGGGAGGTCGCCTGCAAGGTCAGGAAAAACGGCGTGCCGCATTTCGAAGACCGGGTGCTGCCAGATCGGCAGCAGCTGAATTCCGGCAATCAGGCACAGTCCGAGCAGGCACAGGACAGGTCTTGAGATGCGAAATGGCAGGCGTCGGGCGATCAGGCAGCCGAGGAGGAACACGGTGGAGGCAACGGCTGCTCCGCCCTGCAGGATCAGTTTGCCGTGTGGGATGACGCTGCCCATGAGCCATGGAGCGACAGCGATTGAGCCGGCGGCTGTGACGAGTGCGAACCAGTTGCTGTATTCTTCGATCTGGCCTTCTTCACCGGCTTCGGTCGGGCGACGTTTCCGTCGTCGACTGCGCTGAAACTCCCGCTCTTCGGCTGAACTCTGCACTGCTGCTGCTGCCCATCTTTGTCGTGCGTTCAAGACAAATCATTCGACAGGGCTGATCATAACGGTTTTAACGATGAAGTTGAATCTGCCGACTGGGGGTTTGCGAGGAATTCGCAAGGCTGTTTAGGGCGGTGGCGTGGCGTTGCGGGGGATTGCGGGGGATGGGAGGGGTGGTGGTGGGGGGCTCGGGCGAGCCGCGGACGGGAGTCCGCGGGTGTGAGGACTGGAGAGCCTGTGCGTGGTTGGCCCGCCTGCATTCGTTGCATCGATCCTGTGGCGACGCGGTTGGT
>JBJTPZ010000437.1:0-5078 GCA_046075365.1 Planctomycetaceae bacterium | reverse complement strand
GGCTGCAGCCTGATGCTGGTGATGCAGGCAGCAGCCAAACATGGCATGAGCCAGTATGGTGGTCAGCAACAGCAGTTTGGGCAGTTTGTGGGACACGAGTGTGAGGATTTCGAGTTGGGCTACAATGTTTCATATGAACTTTTGTTCATATTTGGCCGCACAAAGCGTGGATGTGCATTCTGCGAGTGGCTGTGGATCTGCGGCGTCTGCTGAGAGGCAGGCACTTCGATGTTGTGCACGCCCTCAGGAGACTGTTATCGCCTCAAGTAAACGGTCCTGTGGACGTTCTGTCAAGTAAATTTCGATTGAACGTGAGATAGACGCGATTTCAGGCGAATTTTGAAAAAACGACAAAACACAACGGAAATTCGGTCACACATTCGCGAGCACTCACGACTTCTAGGGCGGGCAGGAAGCCAACACTGCGAAGGATCGGGGGGACATGTACCTGGCAGAAGCCGAGGAGGTTCGTGATGCGTATTCTGGTGGCTTGTTGTGTTGTTTTTCTGTGGTGTTGCGGTGTGCAGCCACCGTCGGTTGCCGGTGGAATTTTGCTGCGCTATTCGGGTTCCACACTGACGGCGGGTGCCGGTGGGATTGTGGATGTGTTTGTATCGAGCGACGCTGTGGCTGGCAGTCCGGACGTGCTGGATTCGTTCTCGGCCCAGTTTCAGATTGCTCCGGTGGGAGCGGCACCGTCTGCCGGCCTGCAGTTTGTTGATCCGCAGGGTGATTCGCAGGTGGGTCAGACGAATTATGTGTTTTTTGGGGACAATCTAACGCCGTCTCCTTTGGGTCTGGTGTCATCGGTGACCAATCCGAACGACACGTATACGGGCGGTGATGCGACAGTGAGTGGAGCCGGAGCAGCACTGGATTCGTCTTCCGGTGAGCGGCTGCTGTTCCGTCTGGACTTGTCGGCAGCGCCAGGGACGGCTGGTTCGCAGTACACGTTGCGGCTGGTGAATTCCGGAAGTACGTCCTTTTTGGCCACAAGTTTTCATGCGCTACCGATTGACAGTTCAGCGTTTCATCCGATTACGCTGACGGCGGCGGTGCCTGAACCAGCGACATGGTGTGTTACTGCGGCAGTGTTCTGTGCGGCGGTGCTGAGGATGCGTCGTCCGCGATCAGGTTCGGCGACTGCTGTTTAACCTTGCGATCCTGAGCATCCTCTGATGCCCGTTGTTTCACGGTGATTTGACAGGTTTGCGCAGCGATCGCAGGCCGCTGAGGGGACTTTGCGCGCATTTTTTTCAGTGGTTAAAAGGGGTGTTACATGATCAGTCAGATGGCGAAGTGGTTTCGGGATTGTCAGCGAAATGCTGTGCGTCGCAGCAGGCGACGAAGCCAGAGCCCGGGGGTAGAGCAATTTGAACCGAGGCAATTGCTGACGGCCACACTGGTGGCGGATTTGAACCCAGGGACTACGGAATTCGGGCCGATCATCTACCCCGACACTGACTTCCGTGGGCGGGGATCGGCAGCGTGGAATGGTGAATTCTACTACGACGACTCGTACAACGATCGGCTGGTAAAAATTGTGCCTGGTGGATTAGAGGTTTTACATGAGGGGGAGTACGGATGGAGGGCAAGTTGGCTCACTCCGGCAGGCGATCAGCTTTTCTTTCAGGCGCGGGATGCTGCTGCCGGTTACGAGTTGTTTGTGTCTGACGGCACCGCTGCGGGGACTTCGTTGCTGAAGGACATCAATCCGGACGGAAGCTCTTTTCCGGAGTTGTTGACTCCCGTGGGCGACAAGCTGTTTTTCGCCGCTCTGGATCCTCAGTACGGCTATGAACTGTGGACCAGTGACGGCACCACTGCGGGCACTTCGATGGTCACGGATTTATTGCCGGGCCCGGAGACACCTTATATCTGGGACATTACGCCAGCAGGCGGCGCAGTTTACTTTGCTGCCACGCTGCCGGGGTGCGGTCGCGAGCTGTTTCGCAGTGATGGCACAGCGGCGGGTACAACGCTTGTGGCCGACCTCAAGGCGGGGCCTGAAGGTTCCTTTCCAGGCGATTTGGTCCGCGCCGGCGGAATGCTCTATTTCACAGTCTTCGGTGCTGGCGGACCGATGAGCGGAGTGCGTGAATTGTGGGTCACTGACGGTACCGCTGCGGGCACTGTTCCGGTGCTGGATGGGGACGGATTAACAGTCAGTGGTGCCGCGTCGTTGGTGGCCTTGGGGGATACCGTGCTTTTCAGCCTGCCTGGTGCGGCTGGCGCTGAGTTGTGGCGGGCCTCCGGAGAAAGTGCGGCGCTGGTGCGAGACATTCAGCCGGGTGACACTGGTTCGTCGCCTGAAGGACTGACTGTCATGGGCGGAGCTGTGTACTTCTGGGCAGATGATGGTGTCAATGGCCGTGAGCTCTGGAGCAGCGATGGTACAGAGTCGGGAACGGTACTGGTGACAGACCTGAATTCCGGGGGTGATGCTGGTGGTAAGGATCTGACGGCATCTTCTGATCTGCTGTATTTCACGGCCGACGACGGTCAATCCGGCGTTTCCGTTTGGCGCAGCGACGGCACGAACACAGGCACGTTTCGACTGGGAGACATGGTGCCAGACCACAATAATTACGAGGGCATGATGAATCCCGGTTTTAAGGTGAGCGGCGATCGTGTGTTTTTTAAGGCCGATGATGGAGCGATAACCGGTCAGGTCTGGGCTACTGACGGAACTGTGGCCGGTACGAATACTGTATCGACACCCTGGGTTTTAAAGAATTCCTCTGACGCAGACTGGTTGCGCGAGATCGACGGATCCCTGTGGTTTACGGCGATGAATCAGAATTATACAGCTAATGTGAAGGCCCTCTATCGAAGTGACGGAACGGAGTCTGGCACCTTACGGTTCGTTGAACCTTCGTGGAGCGGTTTATCCTTCATTGAAGACCCGCGGGAATTTGGTGGAGAGATTTACTTCACGGCCTTTGATTCGCAGTTTTCCCGGCAGATCTGGAAAACGGACGGGACGGCTGCCGGTACTGTACCCGTGACAGCTTTTGCAGGCGGCGGTTTGGAACAGTACGCGACGCTCATCGAGTTTAACAATGAATTGTATTTTATGGCGGATGACGGCCTTCACGGATATGAACTGTATGCGACCGACAGCACGATTGCCGGCACTCGTCTGGTCATGGATATCAATCCCGGGCCTGATTCAAGTTCTTTGGGAATGTTTGAAGATTTACGCGGTGCGACGATTCTTAATGACGTGCTGTACTTTACAGCCACGAACGGAACTGAGGGATACGAGCTGTGGCGTACCGACGGCACTGCTGCGGGAACGTCCATGGTAATCGATTTGTGGACTGGAGCGGACAGCGGCAGACCAGATTCGATCAAGGTGCTCAACGGTTGTCTGACCTTTGCCGCGATGACGTCGTACTCGGGGTGGCAGTTATGGTCGTCAGACGGTACTGCGCTCGGCACTCAGCTTCTGTCCGACGCTTACGTCATGTGGTCGTACCCGAGTTCCTTGCTGGTCGTTCCCGGTTTGACAGGAGGTAGTGTCCTGTATTTCGCGGCTGATGACGGGGTGCACGGCACTGAGCTGTGGAAGAGCGACGGCACTGCTCAGGGCACGGTTCTGGCGATGGACGTGAATCCAGGAGCTGCATCATCGAACCCGGCCAATCTGACCGTGGGATTCACAGGCAGCGGTGGGACCGCCGAAGTGTATTTCGCTGCAGATGACGGAGCTCATGGCACGGAGACATGGATCGGGCGGTCCGATGGTGTGACTTTGTTGATGGACCTGAATCCAGGGTTTGCCTCGTCGCTGCCCATCTTCTATGCCGCTGATGATCTTGTGTATCTGTTTGCGTACGATGAAGTTCACGTTCGTGCACCCTGGCAGACTGACGGAACTGCTGATGGGACACAGCTGGTCGATGACATCAACACCACTGAGTTAGTGGAAGACTTCATGGGTTGGGCTCGAATGGGAAGTTATATGTATTTTAGTACCACGGGTCCGGCTGGAGGGGAACTGTATCGCGCGCCGATCAATCATCGACCGTCTTCCGTATCCTTGACAAATCAGCTGGTTGCTGAGAATCGAGCGTCCGGAACGGTGGTGGGGACGCTGGCGGCCACGGATCCGGATGTCGGCGACATTGTCACGTTTTCACTGACTGCCGGTGAGGGTGCCACTGACAATGCACTGTTCGTGATTCAGAATGGGGTGCTGAAGACGCTGGCTTCGTTCAATTACGAAGCCCGCAGCACGTACTCCATTCGGGTGCGAGCTACAGACAGCAATGGCCAGACACGCGATCAGATCTTCGCCATTCAGGTAGCGAACGAAATCGAACTGGTTGGTTTGGATGTACAGCTGGGCCAGTCGCAGCGTTCGTGGATTCGCTACGCAGATATGGTTTTTGCCGGTGTTCAGGATGTGACTGACTTGCTGAACGGGGGCTGGAATCAGTTCCGACTGACTCGCAGTACGCTGGATAACACGTTGCCCGTCAACGTGCCCCTGCTCAGTTCAATGATCAGTCAGAGCCAAAATGCGGTGCGTTTTGATTTTGGCGTGAACGGGCTCGGGGGGAATCGCAATACGAATGCCGGAGACGGTTACTACGAGCTTGCCTGGGATCGTTCTCGCAATGGCAGTTTTACCGCGAAGAAATACTTCTATCGCCTTTTGGGTGACGTGAATGGAGATCGTCGTGTGGACGCGACCGATTCCACTCTTGTAACGAATAGTCTGGGTCTGCTGAATCCGGAACGAGACGTCAATGGTGATGGAATTGTCAATGCGAATGATCGTACACTGGTGCTGCGGGCTGTCGGACGCAAGCTGAAGGACGGCTTGTTTACCGATGACTGATTTCAGTCGCCGGTTCGAATTCTTCGGATGCCAGGAGAATGACCGCGGTTTTTTGCTGCGGTCATTCCTTTTGGGGGGACATGCAAATCACCGCCAGCCCGATTCCTGCACAATCTTTGCGGCGTCCAGCGGTCCTTCACGACTCAGCAGTGGCCAGAGTTTTTGATCGGACAGTACGGCGGCGGCGGAATGTGGCTGCCCGTCAATCCAAAGCTGGTCGTGTATCAGC
>JBJTPZ010000436.1:0-5190 GCA_046075365.1 Planctomycetaceae bacterium | reverse complement strand
CCGTTTCATCAGGCCAGGTCGGGGGTGAGGGGGCCACTCCTCCCTGATCCGCTGCCCGCCCAGTCCCAGCATCAGCGTTCATCAGCAGTGCAAAAAATCGTGCTCGTGCTCGTGCTCGTAATCGAAAACACCCCGCCGCACCCCAACTCGCACACCCGCGGACTCCCGTCCGCGGCTCGCCTGTGTCCCCTCCATCAGCGGTGCAAAGAACCACAAGTAACAGATCTCGAGCTGGAAAGCCCGAGCTACGGAAATCGCCACCGGGCGCGCCGGGTACGGCAGTACCCGGGTGTGCGGCAGGGCGGCCGCCACTTACCGCCCTCACCCCGTGCGTTCCCCTTCGCGGCTTCGCATGACACAAACTGTCCGCAAAGCACCACTGCGGCCCGGAGCCACAGAGAAAAACTAACTGCTGCTGATAGTCGCGTTTCGCTCCGCGAAACGTACCATACAAGAAACGCCCGGTTCGCCACCCGCATTGTCACCGGTTTCAAAGTCAGCACCCGGCGGGCCTTCAGCCGGGACCGCACAGACCCCGGCTCGACGCACATGGCTGACGCTTGCCGAGTTTGCGCCGCATTCGATCCTGCAGCAGACGTTGCTCATAAATCTGCCTGCAGTCGTCAGCGTCCCCCCGTTTCACCCGTCCAGTCGGCACACAGCAATTCTGCCTGCTCAAGCACCGTCCGAACTGCCGCGTCCTGCAGGTCCGGCGGATAGCCCCACTTGTTCAAAATGCGTTTTACAATCACGCGAATCCGGGCGCGGGCCGTTTCTCGCAACGTCCAGTCAATCGTCACGCTCTTTCGCACCATGGTGATCAGCTCCGCCGCAATCACCTTCAGCTTCTCATCACCCATCGCCGTCAGCGCCGATTCGTTCGTTGCCAGTGCGTCGTAAAAGGCAATCTCGTCGTCCGATAACCCAAGATCCTCGCCCCGCTTCTGAGCTGCCTCCATTTCCTTCGCCAGCCGTATCAGCTCTTCGATCACCTCGTGAGTCGCAATGGCCCGGTTATGATACGCATTCAATGTCTGCTTCAGCTTCTCTGAAAACAGCTGCGCCTGCACCAGATTCCGTTTTGATCGCACCTTGATCTCGTCGTGCAGCAGCTTTTCCAGCAGCTCGGCCGCGACGTTGCGATGCTTCAGCCCACGCACCTCAGCCAAAAACTGATCCGACAGAATGCTGATGTCCGGCTTCTTCAACCCGGCCGCCGTAAATACGTCAATGATCTGACCTTCCGCCACAATCGCCCTGGACACCAGCTGCCGCACAGCCGCGTCCAGATCCTCCGGCGATTTACGCCCGCCGGTCGTCTGTTTGTTCAGTGCCGCCTGCAACGCCTGCAGAAAGGCCACGTCATCACGAATCGCCGTCGCCTCGTCCGTCGCCGCACACAAAGCAAATGCACGAGACAGTTCAGTCACGACCTGCACAAACCGTTTCTTCCCGTCTTCCTGCTCCAGAATATGCTGCTGAGCTCCGGGAAGCAGACCCAGCATCCGCCGCGGATCCTGCACCGCCTGCTGCCAGTCATATCCGTGCAGCAGATCGCAGGCGACGTCATACTTTTCCTGCAGTACCGCAACTGCCTGAGCCACGTCATAGCTGGGACTGCCGCTGCCACCGCTGGCGGTGTATGTGCCAACCGCATCCCGCAGCTGGTCGGCCAGCCCCAGATAATCAACAATCAGTCCGCCCGGCTTTTCCCGAAAAACCCGATTGACTCGCGCAATCGCCTGCATCAGGCCATGACCACGCATCGGCTTGTCCGCATACATCGTGTGCAGACAAGGCGCGTCAAAACCTGTCAGCCACATGTCCCGCACGATCACCAGCCGAAACGGATCCTTGCTGTCCTTGAACCGAGTCGCCAGCGACCGGCGACGTTCCTTGTTGCGAATATGCGGCTGCCAGTCCGGACCATCGTCGGCACTGCCCGTCATAATGATCTTCGCGACCGTCGCCCGCGTTGCCTCGACCTCTATGTCGTCGTTCTCGGCCCCCGCCCAGTCCGGACGCAGCCCGATGATCGCATTCAGCAGATCCACACAGATGCGGCGACTCATGCAGACCACAATCGCCTTCCCGTCCATCGACTCCAGGCGTTTCTCAAAATGGTCCACCAGATCCCGGGCGACCATCTCGATCCGCTTGGGGTCGCCCACAAGAGCCTCCAGGGCCGCCCATTTCGATTTCAGCTTTTCGCGACTGGTCTGCTCTTCGCCTTCAGTGATCTCGTCAAACTCTTCGTCCAGTCGCGGCATAGCTGTAATATTCAGGCCGAGCTTCGCGATGCGGCTTTCATAGTAAATCGGCACCGTGGCACCGTCCGCCACTGCACGCTGAATGTCGTAAATCGATATGTAGTCGCCGAAGATGGCGCGAGTATTGGCGTCGGTCTGTTCGATGGGTGTCCCCGTGAAGCCGATGAACGACGCATTCGGCAGGGCATCTCGCAATTTGCGAGCCAGACCGTCGATCAGGTCATACTGGCTGCGATGAGCTTCATCGGCAATCACCACAATATTGCGGCGGTCCGACAGCACCTGCATCCGCTCGCCCGAATCCGGCTGAAACTTCTGAATCGTCGTGAAAATCACGCCGCCACTGCCGACCTTCAGCAATTCCCGCAGATGCTCACGGTCCCGAGCCTGCACGGGTGTCTGATTCAGCAGTTCACAACACCGCTGGAACTGGCCAAACAGCTGGTCATCCAGATCATTCCGGTCGGTCAGAACCACAATCGTAGGGTTCTGCATGGCCGGATTGCGAATCATGCGACCGGCATAGAACAGCATCGAAAAGCTTTTGCCGGAACCCTGAGTATGCCAGACAACGCCGGCTCGGCGGTCCCCGGTTTTGCCACCGTGCATCCGTCCGGCCCAGTAACGGCCCTCCTGCTCGTCCTCAGCAATCAGCAGGTCATCACCCACCATCCCGCTGGCACGCACCGTTTCCTGCATCGCCGCATTGACCGCATGAAACTGATGATAACCCGCGATGATCTTGTGCAGCCGATCACTTTCGGTGTCCTGCTCGAACACAATGAAGTGCTGGAGCAGATCCAGAAAGCGACGGTGTTCGAAGACACCCCGGATGAGCACCTCAAGTTCCAGCATGGACTTCGGAGCATCCCGTTCGCCGTCGATGGTGCGCCAGACCTTGAACCACTCCTGATTGGCCGTCAGTGAACCGATGCGAGCCTGCAAACCGTCTGAAACCACCAGCAGTTCGCTGTACTGCAACAGCGACGGAATCTCTTTTTTGTACGTCTGCAGCTGCGAATAGGCGGACCAGATGTCGGCATCACTGTCGGCAGCATTTTTAAGTTCCACCAGCGCCAGCGGCAAACCATTCACGAACACCACCACATCCGGGCGACGGTTCCGCTGTGATTCGATGACAGTGAACTGGTTGACCACAAACCAGTCATTAGAGGCAGGGCGGTTGAAATCGATCAGCCGGACTCGGTCGCCGGCAACGGAACCGTCCGGCCGCGCATATTCGACTTCCACACCGTCCCGCAGCATCCGATGGAACGTGCGGTTGTTGGTCACGAGGGTTCCTGAGTCCAGCCGGAGAACCTTTTGCAGTGCGTCTTCCTGAGCCTCTGAGGGAATCTGAGGATTCAGTCGCTGGATGGCATATCGCAACCGCGATTCCAGAATGACGTCAGAAAACGAGTCCCGTTCGGCGGCGGCTTCGCCCGGGGCAATATCCGGTCCCGCTGCAGTGACATAGCCCAGTTCGGAAAACCACGCCAGCGTGGCTTCTTCGACGATGGATTCATTGAGTGGCATAACGGAACTTCCGGGGAGTAGTCAGGCGATTCAGCAACGAACCGGCAAACACCGGGAGTCTACTGCATAAAGTCACGAATGCATCTGTGGTATTGCGTGAAAATGCGGGAAAGCAGGTGGTGGAGGGAAATCAGTCGATGTGAAGCAGTTCGGCAGCTGATCGGGCATGCTGCTCAACGTCCTGCCATCGGACGGTTGCAGCGTCCAGCTCGTCGTTGCTGAAAACATTCATCGCTTCGCAGATCACGGTATCACGGTCCGCTGCTGCGGGCAGAGCATAGATCACGGACAGTTCCACATCGCGAGGGACCGAAATAGACCGCGAAGCAGCGACAATGCTGCCACCATAGCGACGCAGATCGCGCATGGTCCAGCCCCAGGCTTTGACTTCGTTCAGAACATTCTCTGTATCCTGCACCTCGAAGGACCAGCATTGAGTCAATCTGCGGGCCACGCCGTTACAAACGGCGACATCCACCGCCGTGGAGCTGTGGCCAGTGGCCAGACGAGCTTTTGATGGGCATTGCTGCGGGGTCAGCTGACACTGCTGCAGAAGCTGCAGGTAGCGACTGCGAATTGCAGGCCGGGTCAGCGACTCTCGCCTTTGCGGGACGTGTTCTACGATGAAGATCCCGCGCAGCCTGTCCATAGCCGCAGCCACGCTGGCGGCAACAATCGGCTGTGGGCGAGTATACTGCAGGACATTGCGAGACTCAGCGGCCATGTGCGTCAGCCACGATTCGCTGATTGCCTGCGCAGTCGTCGATACGGCATCGTCGGAATCCGCAGGAAAGGACAGTTGCAGCCTTTCAAGTTCCGACGTGACCAGCGGCAGAATGCCGGCGCTGTCCAGCCTTGCCGCCCGCGTCTTCCTGCCTACGAGCTCCATCGCCCACTCCGCCGTGGCGTCGCAGCCGACAATCAGCCCCAGATTGACGAACTCGCCCCGGACGGGGGAGGGAACGAACCTAATGACTGAATAGTAATATTTTGGCATCAGTGCATTCCTGATCATCAGGCCAAACGTGCGGCCAACTGCCGAATTCTACCCGCAACCGGGCCTCGCCGGCAGTCCAAAAACCAGCCCAAAACCTCCACCAGTCAAACAAGGCAAAATATGCCGCGTGTCTGCGACGATTATCGTCCCGATCACGGTGATCAGGCGCCCATGTTTTGTCAAAGATCGCAAACTCCAGATTCAGTGATCCGTGGGCAATCCCCTGTCGCAGCACCGTGCCGTTCATGAGCTTTTCGCCTTCGAAATCCGCGGGGATCCCTATCTGCCGCGTCTCGCGCACTGGTGCTTCAATGAGCAGTCCGCAGGCGGCAGTCACCTGTTCGGTGACGGGGACGCGAGCAGACTGCGGATTATTCACCTGCTTGA
>JBJTPZ010000435.1:0-23483 GCA_046075365.1 Planctomycetaceae bacterium | reverse complement strand
GCTGTTCGCAGGCCGCGAATCGGATAGCCCACATCACCCGGTCGGCCCACGTCTGTCCGCTCCTTGCCCACAATCACTTCAGTGCGTTCCCGCTGTACCTGACCACTGACCGTGCTTTCCAGGATCGGTCGCCAGGATCGCCCGTACATTTCAGCCATGCCGGATGCCTCCGCGGGGATTCCGGCGTAGTCCAGCAGCGTCGGAGCGAGGTCCGGAAAACTCACAAAATCATCAACCACCCGTCCCCGCTGCTCAGCACTGACACCCGGGCAGCGAACGGCCAGCGGCACACGACAGGATGAGTCGTAAGCGTAACCTTTGGCCCGAGGAAACGGCATGCCGTGATCGCTGGTGACGATGACCAGAGTATTCTCCAGCAGGCCGCGTGCTTCCAGCTCCCGCAGCATCAGACCCAGCTGCTGATCCGCATGCTCCACCTCCAGTGCATAATCCAGCATGTCCACTCGCACAGTCTCATCATCAGGCCAGTACTGTGGCACGCGGTCGATGTCCGTGGGCTTCCGGCCGGTTTGTCGCTGCCCCGAACCATACTCGTAGGCACGGTGCGGTTCCAGACAGCCATACCAGAAGCACCACGGAGTATCTGCGGGGGCGGCATCGAGGAAATCACGAAAATTTGCCGCATAGTCATTTGCTGCGATGTGCGACGTTGGTGGCTGCAGCTTGTGTTTCTGCCAGGCTTTGCCGGTCAGTTGTCGCGGCTTGTCGGCGGCATCAACGGCAACTCCTGGCCCCCAGCCTTTGCCGGTAAATCCCATGTGCCAGCCGGCCCGCGTCAGCACTTCCGGCCACACCGTGAATTTTGCCGGGAAATACGCCATGTGATTGCCGGCCTGTTCAAGCTGCCAGAAACTGCGGCCCGTCAGCACAATCGCTCGTGAAGGAGCACATTTGGCCATGGGAGTAAACGCATGCCGGAATAGTACGCCCTCTGCGGCGACGCGATCAAAGGCCGGAGTCCGCACCCAGCCAGTCCCATAAGCACCGGCATGCGGGCCCCAGTCATCCGCGATGGCAAACAGAATATTGCAGCCACTCTTTGCGGCGGATCCAGCAGTCGTTGCCGCCACCTCTTCCGCCTGCAGACCGGATGCCAACAGCACACTCAGCAGCGCCACCTGCAGCAAAACCAAATTCAAGCCTCGACGCATCGCAAAATACTCCGAGAAAACCGAATCAGCAGACCCCTGAATTCAGCCAACAACACAAAACAAGCGTAGCTCGGGCTTTCCAGCCCGAGCCCCCTTCCTTGAAAAACTCAACGTCGTTGCACATCCATTATCCCGCCAAAACACAAAAAATGCAGCTCGTGGTTTCCAGCCCGAGATCTGCGTTCAAAAACACGCCCTTTTCCCGCTTAGATTGTGCCGTTTTTCGGCACAATTGGGCTTTGCTCTTCGGCTTCGTTCCGGCCACCAGCCTTGGCCTCGTAATCGACAAACCGACGGTAACACCACGCGAAGTTCACAAAACCAGACCAGGCCGCAAAAAATCGAGCACAAGCAGAAGCACGAGTCGAATCACAACCCTAACGCACCCCACCCAACTGAAAACCGACCACCGAAAACCGACCACCGACCACTCCCTCCCAATTCCCCAGGTGCGATTATCCGTGAAAATCCGTGGCCAAAAACCGCCTCCATCAGTGGCCCCCCAGCCCAGATCACTGATGAAAAAACCACCCCGGCCTGCTATCATCCCACGTCGCCCCTCACCAACCGGACGCTCCCGATCACGCCGCAGGCTGCCTTGCTGACCACAATCATGAACACGTCCGCCTCACTTTCAGCGATAAGCCTGATTGCCGCCGTTTTCTGTTCCCCGAACCTGCTGTTTGCTCAGCAGGTCAATGCGGCCAGCACTGTTGTCCCGGATATACAGGCCTTTGACGGTACTGTTGCCCCGTTCCTGACAAAGTACTGTGCCGACTGTCACGGCACCGGCAACAATCAGTCCGGTGTCGTTTTGTCCGACATCAGCTTCGATCTGGCGACCGGCCGTGATCTCGAGCTTTGGAATTCAGTGCTGCGACAACTGCACCTGGAAGAGATGCCTCCCGCTGACAGTGAACAGCCGGCACGCCACAAACGAAACGCCGTAATGCACTGGATCAATTCAGAATTGAAAAAATCGGGCAACGAAACGGATCTCTACACCAAACTGGAAAGCCCGGGTTTTGGCAATTACGTGAATCATGAAAAGCTCTTCAGCGGAGAAATCTCAACTGAGCCTTTCTCACCGGCACGTCTGTGGCGAACCAGTCCTGAGGTTTTCGAAAATGTAAAGTCCAGCTACGGGCCGGGAGCCAGGGATTTTAGGCAGCCTTTTCCACTGGAAGACAAGGCTGGCATCAAAGACTACGCCAGTCTGCTGTTTGCAGATTCAGCGGTCGTCAGTGTACTGATCAGCAATGCCGCACTGGCCGCCGATGGGCTCATCAGGAATTCTGCGATCGCCGCATCCGAAACAAGTCCCGCAGATGACGTTCTTGCTTCGGCGATCAGCGATCATTTCCGGAAGATTGTCTGCCGCGAGCCCCTGAAAGAAGAGATCAGCAATTACCAGGCACTCTTTCGCAAGACAGCCAGCGAAGGTGGCAATGCCGAAGCCCTGCGGCTTGTGCTGATGGCGGTGATGCTGCACCATGAATCCGTTTACAGAATCGAAATTGGCCTGGGCCCGACAGATGCACATGGACGCCGGATGTTGTCCGGAACTGAAATGGCATTTGCCATCGCTTTTGCGCTGACAGATCGTCGCCCCGATCCGCTGCTGATGCAGGCCGCGAAAGCCGGGCAGCTTAGCGGCAGCGCACAGGCGCAAATACAAGTGGCCCGCATCCTCCGCGATGATGCAATTGACAAACCACGAATCCTGCGGTTCTTTCAGCAGTTCTTTGGTTACTCGCAGGCACACAAAGTCTTTAAGGACGAAGATCGCTCGGGGGGATTCGCTTACTACGGCGAAAACTATCCGGCCATGTACGAAAAAGACGCTGATTTTTTCGTCATGAACATCCTCGAGAAAGATCGGGATGTCTTCCGGCAATTGCTGACGTCGAACGAGTACTACATTATTAACCGAGCCACATTTCGGAACACCGTCTACGATTTTTACAAGCAAAATCAGCAGCAGCTGGATGCCGGAGAATATCCGGAAGCAAAGCAGCAGGAGCTGCTGCGCCGACTCAACCTCAAAGGATGGCACGAACTGAATCGGAAGTACAACCTGCACAACTTCAACAAAGGCTTCGACGGCAGTCTGGCTGCGATCAGACAGATCGTGCAGGAGCAATACAGCTGGATGAACACCAAAGACGAAGACATTCTTCTGCATCGCATGCAGGCCCTGTACGCAAAATACCCGATGGTGTATGACCTGCGGGACGACGAGCAGGACTTTCTGTTGCCGCAGCCTTACCGGCGGCCGAATCGTGCCGGCATGCTGACGCATCCGGCCTGGCTGATTGCGCACTCACTGAATGATCGCACGGACCCCATTCGACGTGGCAAGTGGGTACAGGAACGACTGCTGGGCGGCGTCATACCCGACATTCCCATCACAGTGGATGCTTCCATTCCTGACGACCACACGAAGACGCTCAGAGAAAGACTGCAAAAAACCGAGCAGACGGAATGCTGGCGCTGTCACAGGAAGATGAATCCGCTGGGGTATGCCTTTGAAGCGTGGGACGACTTCGGTCGATATCGCAGGGATGAGATTCTGGGCAAGGGAGATACCAGGCCGGTCGATGCCAGCGGCGAACTCACTGACAGTGGTGACAGACAACTGGATGGTGAATTCCACAACGCACTGGAACTTATACAGAAACTGGCGGAATCCGATAAAGTTCGGCAGGTGATGATCCGGCATGTGTTCCGCTACTTTATGGGTCGCAACGAAACGCTGGCCGATTCAAAAACACTCATTTCTGCCGATCGGGCTTACCAGGAAAGTGGCGGCAGCTTTAACGCCCTGCTGATTTCTCTGCTCTCATCCGATTCATTTCTTTACCGCAAAACACTGGAACCCGCGTCGAGGTAGCGATATGAACAAAACACGACGAAATGCGTTAAAGAATCTTTCACTGGGGGCGGGATCCTTTCTTCTGGCGCCTTTTCTGCGTCAGGTGGAATTGCAGGCGGCAGGCAATTCGGCGGCGATTCCAAATCGCTTTGTGTTTGTCGTCAAGTCAAGCGGCATCATCCCGGACGGCATCACGCCCGAAGCATTGAAAGGCAAAGATTCGGCCAGTGGACTGTTCAGTCACGATCTGCAGACTGTCGATTTGCCATCTTCGCTGCAGCTTCTCGAGCCATTTAAGGATCAGGTGTCGATCGTTCAGGGTTTGTCCGGGAAGATGTGTCGCGGTGGTCACTCCAGCTGGTTTGGCATGCTGGGTGTCTACATGACCGGGGGCGAATTTGACGCGGGTGCTGTGATCCGAGCAACTGCGGACGCAGAACTGGCTAAACTGAACCCGGCCCCTTTTAGTCATCTGGGACTGGCGATCAGGGGCAAGGCGCTTAGCACAGACTATGGCGGTACCATGTATCCCGGGATCAGCGCCGTCGGGCCCGGGCAGGAACTTCCGTTTCAGGGTTCGCCCGACATTGCCTTTGAACAGCTGTTTGGCTCGGCCGTTTCGTCCGGCAGCGGTGCCGAAAAGAGATTCAGACTGCACGGGAATCTTCTGGATTTCATGGTAGATGATATTCGAAAGGTGACCACGGCTGTGCCCGCGTCGGAACGGGGCAAGATGGACGCCTACCTCAATGCATTCGAGGAGCTGCAGGTACGTCACAGCAGGTTATCCAGCATGAAGGCGCAGATCGCGGCCAGCGCTCCCGGGTATTCTGATAAATTTACATCTGCAGTTGAGGAGGTTCGTCAGGAAGCTCAGTTTGACCTTGCCACAGCGGCACTGATTGCGGGCCTGACCAATGTTGTGACGATTCGCCTGGACAACGTCGATATGACGTACAAGAAGCTGGGGATTGACCAGCACAACCACGGGATCGGGCACAACGAGGGCACTAAAACCCAGACGGAATACCGTGAGATCATCCAGCGGCATCATGCCGAGCTGCTGGCGACCATGGCCGGGAAGCTGCGAGCGGTTCCGGAGGGTGACGGGGACATGCTGGACAACACCCTGATCATTTTTCTTTCGGACTCCAGTGACAATCACCATGGAACGGGGATGGAGTGGCCGTATCTGATCATTGGCGGTGGCGGCGGAAAACTTAAACTGCCGGGTCGTTATCTGCGTTACCCGAAATACGGTGATCCGGGCTGTCGGACGATCGGCGACTGGTGGACCACTCTGCTGAATGCCTACGGCAACCCTGTGCGGTATTTTGGGAATGAGGATCTTGTATTGAAGCAGAATGGCTGCTCGCACGCAGGACCGCTTGAGGAGCTTCTGGTTTAGTCAAAACCGGGCCATCGGTCCCCCGGCGTTTCTGGCCTTGCGTTTCGTAAGACAGCCAAACCACAACTCAGGCGCCCGAGGCAATGGGAGGGGACGGGGGTGAGTGGTGAGTCCCACCCATAACTGTTGCCACAAGGCTGCCTTGCGGACTGTATGCCTCACGCGAAGACGCGAAGCCGCGAAGGGAAACGCAAAAGCGTGAAGTGACCGGGGTGATGACCTGTCCGGTCCTCCTTTCTACTTTCTTGCGACTAAATTCTATGGCATGAATGCCATGGCACCCCTCGCCCCTGGCAAGGGGAGAGGGGACGGGGGTGAGGGGTATAATACCACTTCCCCCACTCCTAAGGACTCAGCAGACTGGTGGTCTCACGCGAAGACGCGAAGGGAAACGCAATTAGTGGCCAGTTGTCAGTGGTCAGTGAGGCAAGCCGCGGATGGGACGGCTGAGGGCATGCGGCGGCATCCATGCCGCACACCCGGGCACTGCCGTGCCCGGCTCGCCTGAACGATCGCCTGAAAACCCCTTCCCGTAGCTCGGGCTTTCCAGCCCGAGCACTGCCCTTGCGATTTTCTGAACCGCTCATGAACGCTGATGCACGCCAAGGCAGCGGACCACAGGCGAGCCGCGGGTGTGCGATTCGACCGCCGGAGTGGGTTTTCGATTACGAGCACGAGCACGAGCACGAAAGGTGTTCCGAACCGAACATGAAAGCTGATGAACGCCTATGCAGGGGCATTTAGCATCTGCCGATGAGCTGCCTTCATGTAGCTCGGGCTTTCCAGCCCGAGATCTGTCCTTGCGATTTTCTGAACCACTCATGAACGCTGATGCACCGCCAAGGCAGCGGACCGCAGGCGAGCCGCGGGTGTGCGATTCAACCGCCGGAGGGGTTTTCGATTACGATTACGAGCACGAGCACGAGCACGAGCACGAGCACGAACGGAGTTCCGGACCGATCATGAACGCTGATGAACGCCTATGCAGGGGCATTTAGCATCTGCCGACGAGCTGCCTTCCCGTAGCTCGGGCTTTCCAGCCCGAGCACTGCCCTGACGCCCCCGTTTGCGTTTAGGCTTCTGTCCCTCGAGTCTCGAAAAACGCGGCGAGCAAAACCAGCCTGCCTGACTGCTCCGCGATTCAGCCGGTCTGTCGGTCGCTGGTTTCCGCCTGCTGCCGCTGATAAGCCGCATCAATCAGTCGCTGCAGCAGTTCCGGATTTACCGTACCGCGAAATCGCTCCTGACCATCCAGCTCCACTACGGGCACAGCGTCCCCGTAACGCTGCTGCAGCTCAGGATCCTCATCAATATCGATCAGTTCCGGCTCTGGCAGGACGCTGCTGTAACGGTCCAGAACTTCCAGCGCATGATCGCACAGCGGGCAGTCACGGCGAGTATACAGTCGGAGCGTTTCAAACAGCGGCGCCGGCATGGCACCGGGAGGCGACTTCAGCAGCAAGGCTGCCGCTATAAACAGTGAACCGCACAACGCCAGATGAATTCCCCGACTGGAATACCAGATGGCCGGCATCCCAGGCAGACCTTCGCCGGTACGGTCGCAGAAAATCAGGACGGCAAGGATCGACCCTGCCGTCATCAGCAGTGTCCCCAGTAATGCTCGCGCCCGATCGCCCTGGTCTGTCCCCTGCTCCGACACCGCCACCACTCCCTGATCAGGCACTGAAACACACCGTACTACGCCACTTCACTCCGCTTCTTCGCGACCTGTCTTGAGAGCCGTCAGCACGGCTCGTTCCGGACGTTCACGATAGAACGGATCCAGCGGATAGCAGCCGGAGACCAGGCCATTTCGCGGCCCTGTGGTGCAGTCGCTGAAAGTTCGACAGATCTTTTTCCGCTGCAGAATCTGACCGCTCAGGCTGTCTGCCGGAAGCTCGGGATAGGACAGCACCATTCGACCCAGTCCGATCGAATCGGCCATTCCGCGACTGACGACGGCCTGGCCAACCGCCGGCAGCCACTCCTGCAGATACGAATACCCGGAACCCACCACGATCAGGTCCGGAAAATGCCGTTTCAGTTCAGCCGTCGCCAGAATCTGCCGCGTTACTCCGCACAACGGATCCTCAGGCGGCTGATAGCCATCACTGGGTGGAAACAATGCCGGTCGCTGAATATGCGGATTGTAATAGGGACTGCCGCACGTCGAACACAGCAGATCAATACCCAGTTCACGCAGCAGCCGGCCAAAGCGAATCGGTTCCTGCAGATCGATGCCCTGACCGCTGCCGTCCCCGCCGAACGCCTGAGCATAAGTTCCCGCCGCTGCCGGTACTCCCGTCCCGTCCGGACCCGGCTGATAAGGCACATAGTCGAAAATGCTCAGTCGCACACCGATGCCCAGTCCGGGCACCTCAGCACGAATCCCCGCCACGATCTCGCGCAGAAATCGAGTTCGGTTTTCGAAGCTGCCACCATAACGCCCCGGACGATCGTACCCGGACAGCAGCTCATGACCCAGATAGCCATGACAGTGCTTGATGTCGACCCAGGTAAATCCAGCCTGCCATGCCAGCCGGCTGGCCTTCACGAAGTCGTCTGTCAGTTGCTGCAGATCTTCGTCCGACAGCAGACACTGGTCCGAATCTGCTCCGAAACGACGGTCCAGCAGCGGATGACGGTAAGCTGTTCGCGGCTGCATCCGCGCTTTTTCAAAAGGCCGGGCAAAACGTCCCGAATGCGTCAGCTGCAGCCCCACCAGCAGATCATCTGCGGTACCAAACCGCTGCTGGTGAGCCTGCACGAGCTGCAGTCGCAGAGCAGCCAGGTCTGCCCGAGTCTGCTCATTAAGCACCAGCTGACCGGGATTGGCGCGACCGTCCATCCGCACCGCGACTGCTTCGCAGCCCCACATCAGTTTGGCACCGCTTAAACCGAAATTTCGCCAGCGACGCTCAGTCAGCTCAGTCGGACGACCATCGGTCGTACCATCCCAGCCCTCCATCGGCAGGATGCACCAGCGATTGCCGATGCGACCGCACGCCGACTGCAGCGGGGTCGCCAGAGGTGCCTCAGAACCGACCTGCAGCGTTTCATCAAACGGCAGATCCAGCCCCAGCTCCTGCAGACGCCCCCGAAACTGCTCAGCCGTTTTGAACGTCGAGACTCTCGGATATGACATGCCTCGCACCGCTCCTGTCTGTAATCACTGCTGCTTTTCAGCGGCAGCCTTCACATCCTTCTCAAAACGACCGTGCTCAGCCGCCATCATCAGCACCAGATAATCCAGACGTGCGGCATTGGCGATCTTCGAGAAGTTAATGCCTTCCAGAGTATCCGAGGTCTTGTGATAGTGCGGATTGAAGCCACCAAACAGAAAGGCGACCGGAATGCCCTTCTCAGCAAAAGACGCCTGATCGCTGCGGAATGCCACCGTCTTCTCTTCGTCATACTCAAAGGCAAAGCCCACATGCCCGTTTGCCTCCAGAATCATCTGGTGCAGCGATGTCGATTCAAGCTGACTGCCCACCAGATGAATCGATGTTCGATTTTCCGTCGCCGGCTCGTCAGGCTTCTCTTCGTCTCGTCCGATCATGTCAATATTCAGCATACAGACCATGTCCGACAGCGGACGCAGCGGGTTGGCGGCATAGTGCTTTGATCCCAGCAGACCGCGTTCTTCAGCACAGAATGCCATCAGCAGCACACTTCGTCGCGGCTTCACTGACCCCGCATGAATGGCTTTCGCCACCTGCAGGATGGCAGTCGATCCGGAACCATTGTCGTCGGCACCCGGATACACTTCACCGCGCTGCACGCCCAGGTGATCCAGGTGCGCACCCACACAGATGTGCTCTGACCGCAGCGCCTGGTCAGTACCAGGATACCAGCCCACCACATTCGGTACGTCAATCGCCTCACGGTCCACAGCCAGTCGCACATCGACCACCTGAGTACTGTGAATGATCAGACTTTCTTTGGTATTTTCAGCTGGAAACACATCCTTGCCGGCCCCGCATTTTTCAGCCAGAGCAGCTGCTGCAGCTCGCAGCACCAGTGCGGTCGGGAATGCTGCCGGAGCCTGCTCGGTGCGGTTCACCGCCTCATTTCGAACTCGCCCCTCGTCAGCCACCACCAGCAGACACGCCGGCTTGCCCCGGACAATCCACTCATCTTCAGCACTGATCCGACCGGGCCCCTGAATCACAACCAGTCGACCGGCCAATGACCCCTCGATCGCCTCGGGCCGCTTTTCACCCAGCCGCACCAGCGTCACCGGCAGCTGAGCCTGCAGACGACCGCTCCAGTTGCTGATCCCCAGCTGCAGGCCGGAAATGCTTTCGGCGTCGCCCGCCCGCACACCGCTGTCGGCCGGAACCGTGGCCATACGGAAAAATGGAACGTTCTGAAACCATGTGCCGTTGTCACCGGCCGGCTGAAATCCATAGCTTTCAAGCTGCCCGGCGAACCAGCGCGCGGCCTTCAGGTAACCTTCCTGACCGGTACCGCGCCCAGCCATCTCACCCTCAATCAGAGTCGCCAGAATCTGACGCGATTCAGCCTCTGTAATACTGTTAAATCCGGCTGCATACTGTTGCGGAACTGCAGTTGCCCCGGCGTACGGCCCGTCTTCAGCTGCCGATACGCACACCACGCTGGCCGCAGAAAACGCTGCCAGCAGCCAAACACCCAGCTTACGGTACAACACGATAAATATCCCCCCGACCAGAAATACAGCAGGCAGTACCAGCCCGGCATCCTGTCGTATCTGACCGCGCCAATCAAGCGCCCCCGCCGACTCCAGCGGCAGAATTCGGAAGGCGGACGGAACCGACGGCAAATCCTGCCGATTTAGCCCCCCGCAAATCGACTCAATCCGGGGCAACGGAAGGAATCCGCGGAAAATCCTGAGGTTGTCACAGCGCTCCTTTGCATACTTCGCACCGCTCCAAAGATACACGTGACAGAACTTCTCAAGGACTGCCAGGATGATCTCCTTCAGAAACCTCCTGCTTCTCTGTACCGCTTTCCTGCTGTGCTGCAGCACCACAACCCGGGCCGAAGTGGAAGCCGTCAAGGGAAAGAAGTACCCGCTGACTGCCAAACACGGCCCGTGGATGATCATGGTCGCCTCGCTGCGCAACGTCGATGAAGACTGGCGCAAGGGCGACGGCCTGTCAGCCGAAGAAGCCGCCGATCAGCTGGTGTACGAACTTCGCCGCACCGGGATTCCGGCCTACACGTGGTCCATGGATGAAAAGGTCGAACAGATCTCTTCGCCACAGCCCAACAGCTCGCGACGTTATGTGGCACAGCACGGCAGCATTTCCGTGCTCGCCGGCAACTTCCCGTCAAACAATGATGCCGATGCCAAACGAGCGCTCGAATACATCAAGAAAAAGTTCAACCCGTCGTTTCTTGGCGACCCCAAAAACGGCGGTATTCTGCCCAAATCCAAAGATCGATCCGGTCCGCTGAGCCGCGCGTTCCTGACCGCTAATCCGCTCTGGAAAGGCGAAATCCGCGATGCCGAAAAGGACTCCTTCGTCGTTGATCTCAACGCCGATCAGAAGTTCTCGCTGCTGCAGAACAAAGGACGATTCTCACTCGTCGTAGCCACATTCCACGGTGGCAGCGTGATGCAGGTCAGTGGTTCCGACGCGTCCCGAGCACTCAGTTTCTTTGACCGCAATTTCGGCAAAAGCCTTGATGAGTGTGCCGTCCGTGCCATGGATCTGACGGAAGCTCTCCGAGCCGCAAAGAAGTACGGCTACGGAGAAGATTTTGAAGCCTGGGTGTTCCATGAAAAGTACAAATCCCTCGTCACCATCGGCTCCTTCACCAGCAAGGACGATCCGCGTATCCGCCCGCTCATGGCGCGATTCTCGGGAAAAACGCGGCGAGACCCGCGATCGGGAAATGAAGTCCTGATCGGGGAATCCTTCACCATCCCGAAACTGACCAAACCCGGCCAGCTGCCCAAAGATTCGTGGGTCTTCGACGGGACGCCCTATGTCATGGAAGTCCCGAAAATTCGCTGACAACGGCCACTGACGTCACTCAGAACAGTTCCCGAATCACGGCACCATGATCCACGGCAGTGATTGGCCGGCCGGAATGATCCGGGAACTGGGCTTCGGGATTGATTCCCAGCACGTGAAACACCGTGTGATGGATGTCACCGGGGCGCAAAGGATGCTCCTTCGGGGCTTCCCCGAGTCGATCGGTTGAACCAATCAGTCGCCCGCCCTGCACTCCCCCGCCCGCCAGAAAGCAGAACATCGAACTGCCCCAGTGATCACGACCCGGGGTACCTTTGCTGAGCGGCGGACCACCGTTGCCACCGTCATTCATTCGCGGTGTCCGACTGAATTCACCGCACAGCATCACCAGCGTGGAATCCAGCAGACCCCGCTCAGACAAATCGGTAATCAGACCATAGACCAGCTGGTCGATCTTCGGCAGGTAATTCTCCATGCCGGACTTCAGATCCCAGTGATGATCCCAGCCACCGAAATGACAGGTGACAAAAGTCGTGCCGGCTTCGACCAGGCGACGCGCCAGCAGCGTACTTTGACCCCACGAATTTCGACCATATCGGTCCCGCAGCTCAGGACGTTCCTGCGACAGATCAAAAGCCTCGCGAGTACTTTGGCCGGTCACCATTTCAAACGCGGTCCGGTCAAAACGGTCCAAAGATTCAAAGGCACCCGACACATCCGCCTCACGACGCAGGCGGTCAAAACTGCTGAGCAGCAGCCGCCGATCACCCAGTCGCTCTGTCGTCAGGCCGCCCGCCAGGCCAATATTGCGTACCTGGAAATTCGCGGCATTCGGATCCCCCTCCGTCTCAAACGGATTGTGGTGCACACCCAAAAAATGCCCGCCAAAATATCCCGGACGCAGTCCGATACTCATGCCATATGGCACCGCGACATTGGCCGGCATTCCGGCCGCACGAGGCCCCGTCAGCTTTGTGGCCACGGCACCAAAGAAAGGGAATTTTCCCTGAGTACTTGCGCCGCTGACACCCGCACCTCGCCCCGTCAGCATCCAGTGACCACCGGTGAAGTGATCACCGCTGCCATGATGCAGTGACCGCACCACCGAAAATCTGTCCGCGATTGTGGCCTGCAGCGGAAACAGCTCTGTCACTTCCATCCCCGGTACATTCGTCGGAATCGGCTTCCAGATCCCGCGGTATTCCGCCGGAGCTTCCGGCTTCATGTCATAGGTGTCCATGTGACCGGGACCGCCGTCCAGCCACAAAAGAATGACTGAAGTCTGCCGAGCCGCAGCAGGCTGGGACGCTTTTGCCGCCAGCAAACCAGGCAGCCCTGCGGAAAACAAACCGGTGGCTCCCAGCTGAACAAAACTGCGCCGTGAATATCCGTCGCAGTAGCGCGATCCGGACTGTGACGAGATTCTAAGCATGGCACACCTGAGCAGGGTGGGGAGGGAGGGCGGTAAGGAGGGAGAATCTGCGCAGTCTATTCTGACAATTCATCGGCAAACAGGAATACAGAAAACACTCGTAATCTCTGCACTTTAGGCAAAAATCAGGCTGGTCGCCGCAGAACTGCAGGCTCCCGAAAAGTCCATCTGCAGACTGCGATTTTCCGCCCGCTGCGCTTCGGAATCCACCGTCGGTGCCGTAAAATATCCGTCGCCACAGGGCTCCGCTGCAGACAATGTCACTGCCGCAGTCGTCCAGGTCGGCTGATTTTCTCAATGGTTTCAGAGGTACAGGAATGCCAGATTCCCGGTGGCTCACAGGACAGCGCTGCACGCTTCTGCTGTGCAGCCTGCTGCTGTTCTGGCCTGCCGTTGCGCTGGCCGATCAGGCTGACGACGACTTCAATCTGGGAGTCGGCCTGTATCGCACGCAGCGTTACGAAACGGCGGCCGGAGCATTCGATCAGTTTCTGAAGAAGTACCCGACACATCCCCGAGCGAATTTTGCCCGGCTGTATCTCGGCCTCTCACTCAACTCCATCGAACGCTACAGCGAAGCTCGACCACGATTTTCCGAGTTCCTCAAACAGGAACCTGACGGAGCCAACGCGGCTGAAGCACGCTATCGACTGGGCGAATGCAGCTTCTATCTGAAGGATTACGAAGCCGCTTCGAAACAGCTGGCCGAATTCCTCGACAAACACCCGACTCACAAACTCAGTGACTGGGCCGTGCTGCTGCTGGGGGATGCCCGCATTGCCACCGGTCAGCACCGCGCCGCCGTTGAAGTTCTGCAGCGAATTGCCCCCGCAAAAAACAGCTCGCCCGTCTTCGCCGATGCCCTGTTCAGCCTTGGCCGGGCGTTCGAGGGGGCTGGCGATCTGAATGCTGCCATCCAGTCATTTCGCACTGCCGCCGACCTTCCCAATCAGCAGATTGCTCAGCGTGCCACCACAAAAGTCGCATCGCTCGAATTCAGCCGCGGCAACTTCCAGCAGTCACTGGACGCATGGCAGAAACTGCAGACAGCCGGCAATCCGGCGCTCGTGCCAGGTGCCCGGCTGGGAGCCGGTATGGCGATGTACCGCCTTTCGCAGTTCGAACAGGCCATTGAACAGTTGCAGGCTGTTCCGGAAACGGCCCCTGCTGCTGCTCAGGCGCGGCTGTTCACCGGCATGTCACAACTGCAGCTGAAACAGACAGCAGCAGCCCGCAGCAGCCTGGCACTGGCCCGACGTCTGGCAGCCGATTCGCCGCTGGCAGTGGAAGTGGCTTTTCAGCAGGCCCGGCTGGAACAGGACACGGGAATGCCTGCCGCGGCAGCCGATTTGTACACCGAGATTGCCAGTCGCTGGCCACAGGACTCACGCGCCCCGCTGTGCCTCGCAAATGCGCTCGACCTGTATCTCAGCAACGGCAATCAGGCGGCCGCAGCAGCAGCCTGGACACAGCTCACTGAGAAGCAGGCAGACTACGCAAAACTGCCGCGTCAGCAGGTGCTTCACAGTCGCCTGCTGCTCAGCACAAAACAAACCGACCAGGCTGCCGCTGTGCTGCAGGCCGTGCTGCAGACCGGCGATCCGGAACAGACTCCGGTGGCTCGCTACTACCTGATTCGCGCAGAATCTGAGGCCGGTCGACATGCCAGCGTACTGCCACTGGCCACTGCACTGAAAGATCAGACTCCGGCCGATCAGTTGCCACGCTACGCAGATGCCCTGCTGCTGGCTGCAGCCAGCGCTCTGCAGCTGCAGGACTATGACGCCATACTCAAATTCATCGACCCCTGGCTGGCACTCGCACGCGACTCAGAACAGCAGATCGATGCTCAGCTGCTCAAAGGCAAAGCACTTTGGGGCCTGAAGCGTTACCAGGAAACAACGGCTGTGGCAGATTCGCTTGCGGACCTCGGAAAAACAAAACCGGCCGCCTGGAATGCCCTGCTGGCACTGGCCGAAACAGCCTTCGCAGACCGCAGCTTCGAGTCAGCCGAACCGCTGTTTACCAAAGTCGGAAATCAACAGAGCAACGTTGCCGTTGTGGAAGCCGGGCAGGCTGGAGCAGCATGGTGTCAGTTTGAAGCCGGCCGTTTCGAGGCTGCTGCCAGCTCGTTCCTGAAACTTGCTGACTCGTTTCCGCAATCACCGGATTTCATGCTGTACACCATGATGCAGGCTGCAGCGACAGCTGAGCAGCAGCCGGATCAGGCAGTCATGGCCTGGCAAAATGCATGGACCAGGCTGCTGCCAAAAATTGAAAAACCTGAAGCGGGTGCGGAGAAACGACCACCACTGAAACATGCTTTTGAAGTGGGCTGCCGGCTGGCTCGCAGCCTGCAAAAACTTGAACGCCTTGAAGATGCTGCTGCCGCATGGACTGCTCTGCTGCAGGCATTCCCCAATGCTGAAGACACTGACCGCATTCTGGATGAATGGGCGTGGATGTGGGCTGCGGCAGGAAATTACGAACAGGCCGACCAGATCTATCGACGACTGCTGACGCAGTTTCCCGACAGCAGTTATGCTGGCCAGGCAAGACTGTCACTCGCTGAAAGCCTGTTGCAGGCCCGCAGCCTGGATGCCGCGCTTGCTGAAATGGAAGCTATCGCTGCACAGTCGGCCTACAGCGCGGCAGACCGCGAACGAGCCGCCTTCCACATCGTCGAAATTCATTCGCTCGGCGAACGCTGGCCGCAAATGAAAACGACCGCAGAAACATTCCTTGCCGCATGGCCCGACACCGAGCTGGCTCCGCAAATTCGACTGTTCCTCGCAGAAGCCCAGCTGCAGACCGGGGCTGCTGCAGCCGCTGAACAGGGGCTGCAGTCTTTGCGTACCAGCCTGCCGGCTGACGCCGCGGGCAGAGCGGAATGGCATGATCGAGTCTGGGTGGTGCTGGCAGAAGCCCTGCTGGCTCAGGCGAAATACGAGGCGATCGACCCGCTTGAAACGGAACTGAAAGCCCGCAGCAACGACTCGCGATTTCTGTTCCAGCTGCTGGATGTGCAGGGACGTCGCTGGAAACAGCAGGCTCCCCCAAACTTCGAAAAAGCCCGTGAATACCTTCGAGCCGCTGTTCTTGATCCGCATGGAAAAGGAACGCTCACCGCTGCCCGCTGCCAGACACTCATCGGCGAAACTCATCTGCTGCAGAATCAACTGGAAGACGCGGTCCGGGAATACTTCAAGGTGTATCTCAATCACCCCCACGATGCACTGCGAGCCCCGGCGCTGCTGCAGGCTGCACTCTGCGAATCACGGCTCGGAAAGAATGAAGCGGCGATCCGCGATTTTCGCGAAGTGGTGGCCAGCTTCCCGAACAGCCCGGAAGCTGTGCGTGCCAATGAAGAACTCAGGAAACTGAAGGTCGCAGTCCCCTGACCCGAACAACCAACGGATGGCTCCATGAGGAAAATGACTTCCACAAACCCCCGCACTCGCATCTGGCTGCTCACAGCTCTGATGATAGCCGTCCTGCTGACCTGCCAGTCACTCGCCCAGGAATCACCGGCGCCGGCAACACCCGCTGCCACAGATACACCCGCTGCTGCAGACACCGGCGAAAAACCGGATAAGCCCGGAGGTATTCCAACGGATCCTGCCGGGATTGCCGAAGCCATGGGCCGGCCGTTCACCATCGCCTTCATCATCGCATCTGTCATTGGTGTCTGGTCGGTCATCGAACGTCTTGTCATGCTGAGACAGCGTCGGGTGATTCCGCGAGCATTTGTTGAGCGATTTTTTATGCATCTCCGTGCCGGACGCATGGATCGCACTGAAGCACTCACCATCTGCCAGCAGAACGACAGCCCGGTAGCCGACGTCTTCATGCACGGAATTCGCAAATGGGGGCGACCCAGCGTGGAAGTCGAACAGGCCGTACTTGACGGTGGCGAACGCCAGATCAGTCATCTGAAGAAAGGTCTGCGAGTGCTGAACGGAGTCTCCACGCTCAGTCCGCTGATCGGACTGCTGGGAACGGTCGTCGGCATGATTCGCTCGTTCAACGACATCGCTACGGCCGGAGCCATGGGGCAGACCGAAACACTGGCCAATGGAATTGCTCTCGCACTGCTCACAACTGCAGTCGGGCTGCTGATTGCAATCCCGGCCATGGCCGCGTATCTGTTTCTGGCCGGTCGAGTTGACTCGCTGGTTATGGAAATGGATCGGCTCGGACAGGACCTGGTGCACATGATCTCTGCGGAAGCCCTGCGAGAACGGGCCGTGGTCGCAGAACCGGCCTCAACAGCCGCAGCTCCGCAGAAAACAAAGGCTGACAAATGACTCGGCAGGGAACGGACTCCGACCAGCAAAACACTCCACCGGCCGTCACTGTCGTCGTGCCCGTGCTGAATGAAGCCCCCAGTCTGCAGCAGCTGGTCAGCGAACTGCAGGCCGGAGTTACACCGCACGCGGCAGGGCTGCAGATCATCTTCGTCGATGACGGCTCACACGATGATTCATGGCAAACAATACGCCAGCTCGCTCAGCAGTTTCCGGAAGTCAGTGGGATTCGGCTGCGTCGCAATTTCGGCAAAGCAGCAGCACTGACAGCCGGTATGCAGCAGGCCACCGGCAGCCTGATTCTGATGCTTGATGCAGACCTGCAGGACGACCCTTCAGAGTTTCGTGGCATGCTGCAGAAAATTCAGTCGGGGTTCGATGTTGTGAATGGCTGGAAACAGCGGCGACTGGACCCGTGGCATAAAGTGTATCCCAGCCGAGTTTTCAACTGGCTCGTGGGAAGCATGACCGGACTGAAACTGCACGACCACAACTGCGGGCTGAAACTGTTTCGACGTGAAGTTGCTGCAGAAATCCATATTTACGGTGAACTGCATCGTTTCATCCCGGTGCTGGCACACGCGCGGGGCTTCCGAGTCACTGAGGTGGCTGTTCACCACCGACCACGCCAGTTTGGAGTTTCCAAGTACGGAGTCCGCAGGTTTCTGCGCGGACTGCTTGACCTGCTGACTGTGACGTTTCTTACCAGTTTTCGCCGCCGTCCGCTCCATGCAATTGGCGGAGCCGGTCTGCTGCTGCTGGCCATCGGATCTCTCGGACTGACGTATCTGGCAGCCGTCTGGCTGCTGATTCGCTGCGGAGCTTTGCCGGATGGCTCAATCGGCAGCCGCCCCCTGCTGGCATACTCTGTCGCTTCCGTACTGCTGGGCGGACAAATCCTGTCGCTGGGACTGCTGGCAGAACTGATCGTTGCATACACGGGACGATCTGAAGAGACTTACAGCGTGCGGGAACGCACCGAAAACTGACGATTACTCTTCGCTACAGGACGCTCCCACATGTCCACAGATCCATCACAGGCGTTTCTGCAGCTGGCCTCAGGCCCCACACAGGAACACGCTTTCCGCCACGGCCCCAGAATCGTACGCATCGAAACTGTCGTCCCCCACGACACCATGCCTGGCCTGCTGGCACTGCGCATTCACACCGATGCCGGAACCGTCGCCGGCGAACCTGTGACTGGACACGGTGAAACCTATTACGTGCCAACTGCGGCGGCCGCAGTCATCCACGACTTCTTCGCACCACGACTGCTCGGCAGCTCCGCGACAGCCATCGAAAGTCACTGGCGGTTTCTGTATGAACGCATCACCGCCTTTGGTGGCTGGGGTGCTGAAATGCGGGCGCTGTCCGCCGTAGACCTCGCCCTCTGGGATATCGCCGGACAATTGCTGAAAACCCCGGTCTGGCAACTGCTTGGAGGTCCCGTGCGGGACTCTGTCCCCGTCTACAACAGCAGCGGCGGACCATCCTACGGACGCACCAACAGAAAGGTGCCGGCCGCCTCCGGCTGGCCCGGACACGGCGACCCAGGACAGCCCGGCCCCCTCGAAGACAACTGGAGCAGCGTGAATCAGCCCGGCGAACTGGCCGAAGAACTGGTCGAACTGGGCTACCACGGCATGAAATTGTGGTCCTTCGACGCTGTCTACAGGCGTTCAGGAGGGCAGTACGTGTCGGCTGCCGACCTTCACGAGGGTGTTGCCCCGTTTCAGAAAATTCGCGAAAAAGTCGGCGACCGCATCGAAGTCATGCTCGATGGACACGGCTTCTTCACACTCGCAGCCGGAGTTCGCATCGCCTCCGCCATGGCTCCGTTCCAGCCACTTTGGCTGGAAGACATACTCCGCCCGGACTCGCTGCAAACTATGGCTGACTTCCGCCAACGTATTTCGGTGCCCGTCGCCATCAGCGAAATGCTGGTCTCGGCCGACAGCTACCGACAGATTCTTAACAGCGGAGCGTCCGATTATGCAATGATTGACCCCACCTGGGTCGGAGGCATCTCAGCAGCAACACGTCTCGTCGATCAGGCCCAAATCTGCAACATTCCAGCCCTGATGCATGACTGTACAGGGCCCTTCACACTGCTTGCGGGAGTTCACACTGCTGCCGCCCGCACAGGAGTCGCATTTCAGGAAACGGTGCGAGCCCATCTGGCCACACTCTACCCACTGCTCATCGACGAAAAGATTCAGGTCAAAAAAGGCGGACTGCCGCTGCCCACACGACCGGGACTGGGAGCCCGCTGGTTGCCGGAACTGTTCGATTCTTCACACCCAGGCTACCGCTGCTCGGACCTCAAACACAAAGTTTGACGGCACCACCTGCCTCACAGCCATACTTCAGTCGCCCTGCAGCCCGGGAAAAGCCGTCATGACAGTTTTCAGACGCGCCAAAGCCCGAATGTAACGATCGCTCGCAGCCTGCTCCGAAATTCCCAGCACCCGCGCGGCCTCCCGATTCGTCAGCTGCTCGAAATGACGAAGTGCCAGAACCTCTCGATCCAGTTCCCGCATGCCGGAAAGCGCCTCATTCAGTTTTCGGGAAGTCTCCTCGCGTACTGCTGCTTCGCTGGGAGTCGTCAGGTGATCCATCAAATGAAACGACAGCGACGAAGACGTCGAATCAGCGGCCCAACCCTGATCAATCGAAAATTCCGCTCCCGCACTGCGTTTCTGAGCACCAAGGTGGCGACGATGAACATCAACCAAAGTCTGGGCAGTAATCAGGCGGAACCACACGAAAATTGAACGCGATGCATCCGTGAGAAAATTATTCAATCGCTGCACGGCAGCCAGCCAGGCCTCCTGCAACACGTCGTCCGCATCCACTCGACCATGCAGCCGAGGATCCATGCGGAACGTCACCATCCGCCACAATCGATCCCGATGCATGGAAAATAACTGGGCCAGAGCATCCCGGTCGCCCTGTGTCACCAGAGCAATCAATTCCTCGTCTTCAGGCGAATTCTGCATGTGAACACTCCAGCGCGCCGGGAAATTCCTCGGCCCCAGTCTATCACATACCTGTTCCTGAACGGAAGAAACTTCAGCACGTGGCCGCAGCCGCAGTGGTTTCCACAAATAGTTCACCAGACTCAGCAGATGCAGCACTGCTCTGGCCCCCTCTCATGACCCATGCCTCGCCGAAAGGCACTCTCCATCATGTCCCGCGAATTCCTAAATCTCGACGAAGTTGCCGCCTGGCTGGGCAAAGACCGTCGCACCGTTGAGAAACTGGTCCAGCGAGGAATCCTGCCTGGCCGCCGCATCGCAGGCGAATGGCGGTTTCACACCGCAGAAATCACCCACTGGGCGGAACAAGACCTCAGAACACTCGACGCTGCAGAACTCGCTGCCTTCGAAAACTCGCAGAAATCCCCGGAACTGGATCAGCAGTCCCCCCTGAAAACCCTGCTGCATTCTGAAACCTGCGAAACTCAGCTCGATGCAGGCACAAAACCGGCTGTGCTGCAGGCACTGGTCGAAGTCGCGGGCCGAACGTGGCAAATCTGGGACCCCGCCGCCGTGCTCGCCGCAGTCCGCGAACGAGAACAATTTATGTCGACCGGATTCGAAAGCGGAGTCGCTATTCCGCACCCCAGGAATCCGCTGCCCGAAGTGCTCGGACAATCCCTGATAGCATTCGGCCGCACGTCCAGCGGAATACCGTTTGGCGCACCCCGACGCACCCTGTCGGACCTGTTCTTCCTGGTATTGGCCCGAGACGCCCGCACTCACCTGCAAATTCTTGCCAGACTGGGCAGACTGCTGCAGTCCGAGGAACTGCTGGCACAATTGCGAGCAGCAGAAAGTGGAGCAGCAGCCTGCCAGTTACTGCTGACCGCCGACTCGCAGCCGGCCTGACCGGCGACACTCAGACTGTTTTCGCCGAAGCAAAACAGGCAGGAGCCCGCAGCTGGGATGGTGAAATAGTGCAGCCCCCAGATAGTCGCGTTTCGCTCCGTCGAAACGAACCTCCTGTTGATTCACTGCCGAACCCGACACTCGATTCGCTTTGCACGCCTGGGCGGAAATGGCCCTTCAATTCCCGGATTGCCATCTTCTACCATCCCAGCCCGCAGCTCCATTGCCCGGCGAAGCGGCAATCACGGTTGCTCTGACTTCCCAGGCTCGAGCGACAAACTGTCGTTTGGGCTTTTAAGCCCGAGCACCCTGTCTGCACGTGACAGTTTTGCACCTGGTCAACCAGCGAAAGTGGGACATCTGGTCCGGCAAAGTTCGGTGACCGGCTTCTTTGGCTGGTCAACTTTGCACAAGGCAGCGCGCAACAAAAAGCAGGCAGTCAGCTTTCGCTGACTGCCTGCGATATAAACAGATTGAGTTGTGAGAAGAGATTCTGGAACGAATCGTGGTATGGTGATCACGCCTAAGCGTGATGGAAATCCTTAGAAAGGAGGTGATCCAGCCGCAGGTTCCCCTACGGCTACCTTGTTACGACTTAGTCCCAATCACGAAGTTTGCCCTAGGCACCTGCCTCCTTACGGTTAGCACAGCGACTTCAGGCACCCCCCGCTTTCGTGGCTTGACGGGCGGTGTGTACAAGGCTCAGGAACATATTCACCGCGGCGTAGCTGATCCGCGATTACTAGCGATTCCAACTTCATGGAGGCGAGTTGCAGCCTCCAATCCGAACTGGGGCATTTTTTGAGCGATTTGCTCCACCTTGCGGTCTTGCATCGTTCTGTCAATGCCATTGTAGCACGTGTGCAGCCCTAGGCATAAGGGCCATGAGGACTTGACGTCATCCCCACCTTCCTCCGGTTTGACACCGGCAGTCTCACTAGAGTCCACAGCTTTACCTGTTTGCAACTAGTGACAGGGGTTGCGCTCGTTGAGGGACTTAACCCGACACTTCACAGCACGAGCTGACGACAGCCATGCAGCACCTGTGCACGTTCCACTCTTGCGAGTGTCACTCCTGTTTCCAGGAACTAATCCGTGCATGTCAAGCCTAGGATAAGGTTCTTCGCGTTGCTTCGAATTAAGCCACATGCTCCACCGCTTGTGTGAGCCCCCGTCAATTCCTTTGAGTTTTAATCTTGCGACCGTACTCCCCAGGCGGCGCACTTAACACTTTTGCTACGGCCGAGAAAGCGTTCAACTCCCTCGACCAAGTGCGCATCGTTTACGGCGTGGACTACCGGGGTATCTAATCCCGTTTGATCCCCACGCTTTCGTGCCTCAGCGTCAGGTGCGGCCCAGCGGCCTGTCTGCACCATTGGCGTTCCGATAGATATCTACGCATTTCACCGCTCCACCTATCGTTCCGACCGCCTCTACCGACCTCAAGACTCGTGGTTCACCAAGCAGTTCCTCAGTTGAGCTGAGGGATTTCACAAGGTGCCTTCAAGTCCGCCTACGCACGCTTTAAGCCCAGTGATTCCGATTAACGCTCGAGCCCTCTGTATTACCGCGGCTGCTGGCACAGAGTTAGCCGGCTCTTCCTTTGGGTCTCCTCATGTTGTTGGCGGACCCTGACAGTGGTTTACACCCCGAAGGGCTTCATCCCACACGCGGCATTGCCCCGTCACGCTTTCGCGCATTGCGGAAGATTCGTTACTGCAGCCTCCCGTAGGAGTCCGAGCAGTGTCTCAGTCTCGATGCGGCGGGCCGTGCTCTCACACCCGCTACCCGTCTTCGCCTTGGTGAGCCATTACCTCACCAACTAGCTGATAGGAGATTCCCCACTCCAAAGGCGGCAAGCCTTTGGTCTCTCGACCACATCGGGTATTGATTCGGATTTCTCCGAGGTATCCCCGACCTCTGGGTATGTAGGAATCTATTCCTCGCCCTTTCGCCACTCCTGGATTGCTCCAGGCGTTCGACTTGCATGTTTTAGCCATGCCGCCAGCGTTCAATCTGAGCCAGGATCAAACTCTTCACTTGAATTCGTTGCTGAGCGGGGCAAGCCCCGCGTTGCTTCAAACTTGGAAGGTGACCCGGCAAACTGGATCCGAAGATCCAGCCGGTCTGCATCGCTCAACATCGCGATGACCAGCGGGAAACCCGCTGGATTTGAAACACGTCCCCACCATGCCGGCGAACCGGCTCGATGAGGCCTGTTGAATTGACCAGATCTGGCTTATTCACGGAGGACGTGTCTTGCCAGGCGCTGTGACGCCTGGCTTCTGCCCTGTTGGGCAGATCGGCTTTCCTGCACGGCCCGTGGACCGTTCAGGCGAGCCTCACATCCTCGCGGCTATCCAGCTGTTCACTTGTCAAAGAAAGCTGCATGCCGCAGGTGCGAAATGCAGGGTCGGTCATGGTAGCGAAATC
>JBJTPZ010000434.1:0-10722 GCA_046075365.1 Planctomycetaceae bacterium | reverse complement strand
CAGGTCTGCGGCTGGCACGGGGACACAGGTCTGCGGCTGGCACGGGGACACAGGTCTGCGGCTGGCACGGGGACACAGGTCTGCGGCTGGCACGGGGACACAGGTCTGCGGCTGGCACCGGGGACACGGGTCTGCGGCTGGCACGGGGACACGGGTCTGCGGCCGGCACGGGGACACGGGTCTGCGGCTGGCACCGGGGACACAGGTCCGTTTGGACCGAGATCCGTTCCAAACGGCGGGCAGTACGGGTGTTTTTGCGGTGCGGTGTTTGGCAGGATGCCGGAACTGCTTTTGGTTGCGAATATCTTTCTTCTTTGCCGGCCGGCGGATTCTGTTTGCTATGTCGCATCTGATTGAAGTCATTGACAATGCTCTGGACCCGGAACTCTGTCAGCAGTGGCTGGCGGCGTTTGACAGTTCACCGCATCAAAGCACAGGGAAGACCGGTGGCGGGGTTGATACTCAGAAGAAACGCAGTCGTGACATCAATGTGACTGGTCGAACGGAATTTCGGTCGCTGCTAAAACCCGTGATGCAGGCTACGACTCGCGGTATCATGCACTACATGCAGAAGCATCCGCTGGCCATGATCAGCGGACTGGGCCTGAAGCTGGCTCACCCGGTCAGTGGTGAAGTTGTCAGTGTTACGATCGATAATTTTGCAGAAGTGGCTGAACCCCAGCTGCCGCTGCTGCTGCAGCGATTGTTTCGCATCGGCCCGATCAATGCCCAAAGGTATGAGCAGGCTGCCGGGGGTTATCCGTATGTGCACAGCGAAGTTTACCCGGAAGGCGGTGACAACGAAGCACTGCATCGCGTGCTGCTGTTCATGTTTTATCTGAATGACGTGGAGGTGGGTGGAGAGACCGAGTTTCACTACCAGCAGGTCCGGATTGCTCCGCGAGCCGGACGCATGGTGATCGCTCCGGCCTACTTTACTCATTCCCACTGCGGCCATGTGCCGAAGTCCGGCCACAAGTACATTTTGACGTCATGGGTGTTGTTCAATCGGGCCGAACAGATTTTTGCGCAACAGACTCAGTGACTGAGCCTGTCAAGTGAATTTGCTTCGTGGCATTCTGGAATCTGCATTTTTTCCGCGAATCTGACGAGTTGTTGTGAAAAATCAACACGAAAAACGTTCTGGTTTTGCTGATGCTGACCAGTCGCTGCACACCCAGCTGAAACAACTGGTGCGCCGCGGCCGTGTGCTCACTGCACCGGCTCAACTGGCGGGGTACGACACGGATGCCATCGGTTATCGTTCTTTTCGCCCTCAGGCTGTGGTGCTGCCGGCCGACGCGGCTGAGCTTACGCAGCTGATGCGTGCCGCGCCGCAATTGCAGGTGCCCGTGACTATTCGTGGTGCCGGCACTTCGCTCTCCGGAGGACCGGTGGCAGCTGAGGGTGGCGTGCTGGTGCATACATCGGGCCTGCGTGCCATCCGCAATATTGACCCGCTCAATTTGTGCTGCGAAGTTGAAGCCGGCGTCGTCCTGAATCAGCTGGATGCAGCCCTTGCGCCCTATGGTTTGTTCTACCCGCCCGATCCCAGCAGTGGTCCTGTCTGCACGCTGGGTGGTAACGTGGCCATGAACGCCGGCGGTGCCCACTGTTTTCGTTATGGAGTGACCAGCAATTACGTGCTGGGAGTTGAAGCAGTACTGCTGGATGGTGCGGTGCATCAGTTCGGCGGTCCGGCGGGTGGCCGTGGTGCCTGGCGGGACGACTGGAAGCGGCTGCTGGTGGGTTCGGAAGGCACTCTGGCCGCTTTTACCAGGTTTTGGCTGCGAGTCGTGCCGCGTCCGCGCAAATGCTGGACCTATCGTGCCACATTTCGTGATCTGAAGACGGCAGAACGTGCGGTTCAGGCGCTCGCTCTGCATTCATCCTTTCCGGTGGCCATCGAACTGATGGATCCGCGGTATGTGGCAATGGTTGAGAACAGTCCGCTGGCGGTGGGGCTGCCGCAGGACTGTTTTCTGATCGTGACGGAAATTGACGGTCCTCCGGAGCTGGTGGATCAGCGGGCCGAAGCGGTGGCCGACGTACTGCGGGCGTCCGGAGCTGCTGCTGTGGACTACAGTGATGATGCCGCTGCGCGACAAAGTCTGTGGAAGGCGCGCAAAGTCGCGGGTGGTCTTATGGGGCAGCTCAGCCCCGATTTTCTGGTTCAGGATGCGGTGATTCCTCGCCGTGCTCTGGCGGAAATTTTGCAGCTGGTCTATGACGAAGCAGATGCGGCCGGGTTGCCTGTGATTAACGTGTTTCATGCTGGTGATGGAAACCTGCATCCAAATTTTCTGTTCGATTCACGGCAGCCCGAGCAGATTGAGCGAGTGGAGGCGATCAGCGGGCGACTGATGCAGCGAGTGGTTGCGGTGGGTGGCACGCTTTCCGGCGAACACGGTATCGGCAATGACAAAACAGCCTACATGCCGCTGATCTTTGGCGAGCGGGCACTGCGGCTGCAGCTCACCGTACCGCGGATTTTCAATCCGGGGCACCAGCTGAATCCGCTGAAGGTTTTTCGGGCTCGCAGTTTCAGAGCGACCTGCGGTCAACCAGCGGCTGAGTCGGTTCATGGCAGTGGCAGCGACAAATTTCAGACTCGCGATGACGCCCTGTTTACAGAGTATTTCGATGAGGTCGACGGGACTGCCTGCATTCCGGCTGCGGCCAGTCCGCAGGCACTGCAGCAGCTGGCGCAGGCGGCCGGTTTTCGGTTTCCGCTGCTGCTGTCTGACCAGCACAGTCTGGCTCAGCAGTTGCAGGCCAGCGCCTGGGCTCCCATGTCGTCTCGTTTCGGAGCACTCTGTGACAACATCTGTGGTATGAACTGGCGACTGCCGGGCGGTCGTGTTGTGCGAATTGGCGAGCGGGTTGTGAAGTCGACCACCGGCTACGATCTGTTCCGCTTTCTGCTGCACGCTGAAGCGGATTTTGGTGAGCCGGTTGATTTCGTGGTGCGATTGCGTCCGGACTGCGGAGTTTCGCGAGTCGTGCAGCTCGCGGGAAGTTCGCAGGCGGTCACTGCGGCTGCCAGAATGCTGGTGGATCGAGACTGGCTGCACTGGCTTGATGCGATTGATGTCATCCGGCAGTCGGGGGTTGAGCAGGCTGTGCTGCGAGTTGCCTGGAACTGCCCGCCGGATGAAGTGGTGGTCTTTGAAAATGAACTGCGATCGGTGGCTCAGCAGCAGCGGCTGCAGTGGCTGCCTGAACTGTCTGCCGAATTGGTCGATGGACTGCCGGATCTGACGGTCCGAGTATTGCCGGGTGAGGCTGGGGCAGTGGCCGAGCATCTGCTGTGTCGACCGGGGCTGCGGATCGTGCAGATTGTGGCTTTGGGTGTTTTGCATGTGTACGGGGCCGAGGCTGGCAGTCTGGAGCCTGACGCCGAACTGCGGCAGCAGCTTGAGCAGACGGGTGGTGACTGGTCTGGCCGGCATCAGTCGCAGCGGGCTGGTGTCGTGGCAGAGAGTATCTGGCGAAGAATCCTGCTGGAGGAGTTTCAGCAACCATGAAAAAGCCTGAGACTGCTCAGAATGAATCGGTCCCGGGATTGCCCGTCCTGGATGCCTCATCCGCACTGCTCACCAGTTGCGTGCACTGTGGATTTTGTCTGGAGGTATGTCCGACATACCAGCAGACGGGGGATGAGAACAATTCGCCGCGGGGCCGTCTGCGATTATGGCGTCAGGAGGCCCAGGGGCGTCTGGACCCGGACTGGTGGACGGTCAGGTATACTCAGGAGTGTGTCGGCTGTCTGGCCTGTGAGCCGGCCTGTCCGGCTAAGGTGCCGTACGGTGAAATTTTGGAAGAGGTGCGTCATCAGCATGTGGCGAATGGGCGGCATCTGCCGCCGCTTCCGTTGCGACTGGCAGCCTGGCTGGCGGCGCGACCGCGATTGTTTTCGCTGGCAGCGCTGCCCGTGCGAATGTTGCGGCGGGCCGGCGTCCTGCCGCACCGCCTGGTGTTTGCCGGCAAGCCGGCGGTGCTGGAATCGACGGCTGATTACGCTGCCCGGCTGATGGCTCGGCACCGCCCCACGGGGCCTCGTGTCGCGCTGCTGACGGGCTGTCTGATGGAAGCTGTCTTCCGCGAAATCAATTTTGCCACGGTGCGAGTGCTGATTCGTAACAATGTGCAGGTGGTGGTCCCTGAGCAGCAGGGGTGCTGCGGTGCGGTTCACGAGCATCTGGGGCTGTCGGATGTTGAGCAGTTGCGGGGGGCCAGTCGGCAGGCGTTTTTGGCTGCCGATGTGGATGCGGTTGTGGCCAATTCGTCGGGTTGCGGTCTGTCGACAATGAAGTCGCTTGGCGGCGCGCTGCCGGTGCGGGATGTGCTGGACTTTTTGGGCGAGGTGGGGGTGCAACCCTGTTCGCCGCGTCCGGAAACCGCTCGCGTTTACGTTGATCTGCCGTGTCATCTGGTGCATGGGCAGAAGCTGCCGGGCATACCGCAGTCTGTGCTGAATGCCACAGGTTATCGTTGGGAACTGGCTCCGCAGGCGCGTGACTGCTGTGGTTCGGGCGGAGTTTACAACTTGCAGCAGCCCGAGAATGCTCAGCAGATTCTGAGAAACAAATCGCAGTTCCTGAATACAGCGGCCGGGGATCCTGTGATTTTGGCCACCAGCAATCATGTGTGCATGATGCAGTGGCAGTCAGCGGGGCGGACGGGGCTGGTGCAGCGTCCGTATCAGGTGCGGCATGTGATTCAGTTGCTGGATACAGGGGATGTGACATGAGCCGGAACAGCGATGCTGCAGTGTTGCAGCGAAGACGTTTTTTGCACTCAGCAATGGCTCTGCCGGCACTGGCTGCCGGGGCTCGGGTGACTGCCGCGCTGCCGTCCCGGGCGGATGAGTCGCAGGCTGGGGACAGTATCAGTCTGGGTTTCAGTCTGTACGGCACGAAACAGCTGTCGCTGGATGAATCGCTGCAGGCCTGTGCGACCGCCGGATTTCAGCATGTCGAATTCTGTCTGAACCCTGGTTTTCCAACGGAACCGTCGGTGTTCGACCTGGCGGCTCGCAAGGCGACTGCCGAACGGCTGCAGGAGTTGCACCTGTCATTGCCCTGTCTGATGATTCAGATTCCGCTGGTGTGTGATGAGGCCACGCAGCAGTCATCGCTGCGGACCATTGCCGCAGCCGCATCGCTGGGGCGTGATCTCGTGCCGAACCGTCCGCCCATCCTGGAGACCGTTGTCGGGGGCAGTCCGGCGAAGTGGGACGAGCAGAAATCAGGGATGCTGCAGCGACTGCGGGGCTGGGCGGAGGCTGCTGAGCGAGAGCAGGTTGTGCTGGCGATCAAGGCACATGTTGGCAGTGCCATGAACTCGCCGGCCAGACTGTTGTGGCTGCTGCAGGAATGTGGTTCGACTGCGATTCAGGCAGCCTATGACTTCAGTCATTTTGAGCTGCAGGGGCTGGACCTGCAGGCGACTCTGACCGAACTGCTGCCGCGAACGCGTTTCATCCACGTCAAAGACACCAGCGGTGATGCCGGTAAATTCCGGTTCTTGCTGCCCGGCGAGGGCCGTACCGATTATGTGCAGTATTTCCGCCTGCTGCGGCAGTTACGGTATACCGGACCGGTCTGTGTGGAAGTCAGTGGCCAGGTATCCGGCCAGCCCGACTATGACGCTCGGAAAGCCATCTCCAGCACCTGGGCCACGCTTTCCAGATCACTGGCTGCCGCGGCGAAACCGTGAGCTGTGGGGATCTTCCAAAGCATGCTGCACACTCCGATTGCTACTTTGTTGACCGACGCGCGGCCAAAGTTTTCCGCGATTTGCAAAGCTGCGCGAACTACCGCACCGATCGGCCTCGGTGCACCGCGAACTCTGTCACCCCGCCCGGCTCAATTCGTGCTTTCAAAAACTCCGCTGACCTGACTGGCGCACCAGCCCGATCTTGTGTATTCTGTCGCCTGATCACGTGTCCTCTGGCATTTCTCCGGTTCACTGCATGTCGGCGTTCAAAGATCTGGAACGAAAAATATCCGATGCCATGCATGCGGACCAGTTTGGCATGCGCCAGCTGCTGCGCAGCATTACGGCTGCGGAAAAAGCTGGTCGTCCGTTTGATCGGCTGATGGAAAAACTGCAGGGGCAGCTGAACCGCAGCCTGCAGCGAAAGCAGCAGCGGGCGGCGTGGCGACCGCAGCTGCAGTGGGATCCGGAACTCCCGGTGGTGGCGCGACGCCAGGAAGTGATGGAGACAATCGCTGCCAGTCAGGTGGTGGTGCTGTGTGGCGAAACGGGCTCTGGCAAGTCTACTCAGCTGCCCAAAATTCTGACTGAAATGGGCCGCGGGATTGCCGGTGTAATCGGACACACGCAGCCTCGCCGTATCGCCGCTCGCTCCGTGGCGGCTCGTGTCGCTGAAGAGCTGGGCTGCAAACTGGGGCAGGAAGTCGGTTATCGCATTCGCTTTACCGACAGCAGTGGTCCGCTGACTCGCATTCGTCTGATGACAGACGGCATTCTGCTGGCTGAAACGCAAAATGATCGGTATCTCGACCAGTACGACACGATCATCGTGGATGAAGCTCACGAGCGTTCTCTGAACATTGATTTTCTGCTGGGGTATTTGAAACGTCTGCTGCCGCGACGTCGTGATCTGAAACTGATCATCACATCGGCCACCATCGATGCGGCTCGATTTGCCGACCATTTTGGTACTGCCGGCCGACCTGCGCCTGTACTGCAGATTTCGGGCAGAACGTGGCCCGTGGAGATTCGCTACAGGCCACTGGACGAACCGCAGTCTGCCGAGGACGAAGATCAGGAGCCTCGTGACTGGATGGACGGCGTCGCCGATGCAGTACACGAGCTGGCGCGTGAGAATAACGGCGACATTCTGGTGTTCCTGCCCACAGAACGCGATATACGCGAGGCTGCGAAGGTACTGGGAGGGCGCCGTCTGCCGGGTGACCTGCCCGAGCGATCGACGGAGATCGTTCCGCTGTTCGGCCGTCTCTCGATGGAAGAGCAGACTCGCGTCTTCGCCTCCAGTCCGCAGCGACGGATTGTGCTGGCCACCAACGTCGCTGAATCCTCGCTGACAGTTCCCGGCATTCGAGCGGTTGTGGACACAGGCACCGCGCGGATCAGCCGCTATTCAGCCCGTTCCCGCATGCAGCGGCTGCCGGTTGAGCCGGTGTCGCAGGCTTCGGCCAATCAGCGGGCCGGGCGTTGCGGTCGCGTGGGCCCGGGCATCTGCATCCGGCTGTACAGTCAGGCCGACTACAATACTCGTGAGGCCTTCACGGCCCCCGAAATTCAGCGCACGAATCTGGCTGCTGTCATCCTCAGAACGCTCAGTCTGAAGCTCGGCGATCTGGAAGACTTCCCCTTCCTGGATCCTCCCAAAGTCTCCGTGATTCGCGAAGGCTATCGCACGCTGGAGGAACTGGGGGCCATTGTGACCGAGGCGGAAGCTGCTGCTGCCCGCAGTGACAGTGCTGCGGAGCAGCCGGAACCGGCAGCTGATACAGACCAGCCTGCCGCTTCGCTAAAAGCGGCGTCGCAGAATTCTGCCGCTCCGCGAACTCCCGCCCCGGCTCCCGGTTCTGCAAAGCGATCACCGCAGGCCGGCGATCTGACAGACATCGGGCGGCGTATGTCGACTTTGCCGGTGGATCCGGCGATTGCCCGCATGATTCTGGCGGCCGTGGAGGTGCATGCGCTGCCGGAAGTTCTCGCAATTGCCGCATTTCTGGAATGTCAGGATCCGCGTGAACGTCCGCTGGAAAAACAGCAGGCTGCCGATGAAGCCCATCGGAAATTCTTCAACCGCGATTCGGATTTTCTGACCATCCTGAATCTCTGGGATGCGTGGCATGAAAAGCAGCGGACGCTGTCGAATAGTCAGTTGCGAAAATGGTGTCAGCAGCATTTTCTGTCGTGGCTGCGGATGCGGGAATGGGTTGATGTGCACACACAGCTGCGGGAGCTGCTGGAGGACAGTGATGACCCGGCCATACAGCATGCTGCGAAGGCACTGGCCAAACAGCGGCAGCATCCGGAAAAGTCCCTGGCAGAGCAGCGGCACAACGATTTTGCGGCCACGCATAAGGCACTGCTGACCGGCCTGCTGCCGAATATTGCCATGCAGACTCCGGAGGGCGAGTTTGCTGGTGCCGGAGGCAGTCGACTGGCGCTCTGGCCCGGTTCTGCACTGGCTCCCAAAGGTGCAAAGTGGTTTGTGGCAGCCGAACTGGTCGAAACAACCCGCCGTTACGCTCGCACGATCGCTCGCATTCAGCCCGAATGGATCGAACCGCTGGCCGGGCATCTGGTCAGCCGCGAATACTTCGAACCGCACTGGGATCCGCAGGCCGGCAATGTGATGATTTATGAGAAGGTCAGTTTGTGGGGGCTTCCGGTCGTCAGCCGGCGGCGTGTCACGCTGGCTCGCATCGACCCCGTGAAATCTCGTGAGATGCTGATTCAGCACGGACTGGTAGAGCTGGGATTGCTGTACGGTGAATTATCTGACGGGGCAAGTCCCCCTGAGCAGCTTGACGACTATGCGGATGAAGAGGACGCCCTGACTCGCGGAAGTGCGCGTGTCCGACCGGGGAAGGCTGCGGCCAGTCCGAAGCGTCCGCAGCGCCGCGGCTGGGGGCACGAGTTTCCGTTTTTGCAGCACAACGTTTCGGTGCTGCAGCAGTTAAAGGAGCTGCAGGCGAAGACTCGATCGCATCATCTGCTGCCTGGGGACGAAGTCCTGTTCGAATTTTACGCATCGCAGATTCCGGCTGAATGCACAGATCGGGATCGCCTGCGCCGCTGGTATCAAAGAACTCACAGTCGCCTGCCTCGGCTGCTGCAGTTTGACATCAACCAGTTTGCTGATGAAGCCCAGCGGCAGCAGCAGGTCGCACTGTTTCCAGAATCTGCTCAGTTCGGTGCCATGCATCTGCCGCTCAGTTATCAGCTGGATCCCGGCCAGGAAGCTGACGGCGTGACAGTGAGTCTGCCGCTGGAGGGTTTGCCGCAGTTGACGGAATCGCGACTGGACTGGCTTGTACCGGGGCTGCTTGAGCAGAAGGTGCTGGCTTTGATTCGGGCGCTGCCGAAGTCGCTGAGAAGGCATTTCGTGCCGGCACCGGATTCCGCGCGGCTGGTGGCATCAGATCTGGAATTCGCGCGTGGCGATTTCCTGCACAGTGTGGCCGTCCGACTGGGGCAGCTGTCGGGCGAGCGTATCTCGGCGCAGGACTTTGATGCCAGCCAGATCCCCGATCACCTGAAGTTCAACATTCGAGTGCTGGACGATCAGAAAAAGACGCTGATTGAGGGGCGGGATTTGAAACTGCTGCGCGCGACACTGGCGGAGCGAGCCACCCGGGCGGCCAGCGAAGCCGATCGTCGTGCGGCTGCCGTGGGGCCGACGGCAGAAGAATCGCAGTGGCTGCGGACCGGATTTAGGGGCTGGGACTTTTTTGATATTCCGGAGCATATTGAGATTGTGCGAGCCGGCATGTCGCTGCGAGCATTCCCGGCGCTGCGTGATGATGGAGAAACAGTAGCGCTGATGCTCTGCCAGACCCCGGAAGACGCCCGACGGCAGCTGCGGAACGGGCTGCGAAAGCTGTTTCTGCTGGTAGAAAAGAAACGGATCCTGACGCAGGTCGGCAATCTCCCGCAGATTACGAAGACGCGAGTTCTGGCCACTACGGTCAAGGGACTGGAATTCACCAGCAGTGTCGCGCTGCTGATGACGGATCGTGCCTGGCTGGCCGACAGTCAGCTGCCTCGCACGAAGCATGCATTTGAAGCGTCGCTGCGGCAGGGGCGCGATCGTTTGCCCGTGGCGGCTCAGGAACTGACTCAGTTTCTGCCTGTCGTGTTTCAGCAATACCACGAAACTCGCGCCGCGCTGGAACTGGCGAAAGGTCCCGGCTGGGAGCCGCTCGTGAAAAGTCTGCAGCAGCAGCTTGCGGGATTGATGACTCCCGACTTCCTCGCCGTCACACCGTGGCCGTGGCTGATTCAGTTTCCGCGTTATCTGGCGGCCATCCGGCAGCGACTGATCCGCCTCGGCTCGGGGGGATTACGCACAGAGATGTCGCTGGAGGCCGAGCTGCAGCCGTGGCTGATGAAGTATGAACAAAAGCGGCGTGAGCATCAGCGGCAGCAGCGCGTCGATCCGATGCTGGAACACCTCCGCTGGATGATTGAAGAGTTCCGGGTGCAGTTGTTCGCCCAGAAACTGGGAACCGCAATCAGCGTGTCGCAAACGAAGCTGGAAGAACAGTTTGTGCGAGTGTCCTGAACTGCAGCACAATTCTGATTGCGCAGTCTCCCGATCCAAAGACGGTTCTGCTGCTGGTCCTGCTGATCTGGTCTGCCAGTCGGTTTTATTACTTTCTGTTCTATGTGCTTGAGAAGTACGTTGATCCCACGATGCGATATGCGGGTCTGCTGGATCTGTTGCTGGGTATGCGGCAGCGTCGCCATGCAGCGCGGCGAAGACTGCGGGATGCTGAGCGGGAGTCTGCCGGTCAGTCGTAGCAACAAGGGGGGGCGGCAACTGGCTCACACCGCCAGGCTTTTTCGGCTGGCTCAAGGGTGCCGACACGCTCTTGCTGGCGAAGGAAGCAACCTGCACTGTATGATTTTAGCAGTCCGGATCATTCAGAAAATATCCCAGGTCGAAATCATGCGAAGCAACCCCGTGGTGCATTTTGAGATTTACGTGCA
>JBJTPZ010000433.1:0-39258 GCA_046075365.1 Planctomycetaceae bacterium | reverse complement strand
CTGGCGGCAGTGATTCCATGCATCGACATGTTCCAGCCTCGCTCGGACGTGCTGTACCCGGTCTCATGCCTGTTGCTGCTGACACTGCTGACCGGCAGCCTGCTGAACAAGGGACTGCTGGCGCGTCTGATGCTGGCGGCCAGCGGGGGCGTTTGGCTGGCAGCCTGCCTCGTGATCAGCCTGGCTCATCTGCCCACACTTGTTGCCGCCATCGTGTTCGCCGCATTGTGGACCTGCAGTCAGCCCGACTGGAGACAGGCAGTCCGCCGAATGCTGCTCAGTGTCGCAATCGCGTGCACATCATTCATCATTTGCGTGCTGCTGGTGCAGTGGCTGACGGACTGCAGCCTGCCACGAGTCTGGCGTCTGAATCTTGGCAACCATGCCGGCTTCTACCTGCAGTATCCCAGAACATGGTGGAAATGGCTGCCGGTGAATCTGGCAGAAATGGCCCTCGCGACCGGGCTGCCGGCAGTGCTGCTGGTACCGGCCGCATTGCAGCGGGCTGTCAGGGCGGCCCGGGGCGGCAGCGTCGCAGCCCGCCCGGCTGGCTTGCTTTGCCTGGCACTGACAGCGACATGGTGTCTGTTATGGCTGTCGGGCAAGAATATGGGCGAGGCTGCTCGGCTGTGGTGCTTTGCAGCACCGTGGTGGCTTGTCTGTCTGGCGGCACCCACGGACGAAGCCGCTCAGGCCCCGCTGAAACGCAGCGTCTGGCGAATGCTTTTGATCTGCCAGTTACTGGCATGTGCCGCCACAACGGCACTGGTATCCGGCTATCACCTGATGCAGGCGGATCTGCCGGGTTAGCCCAGAGCGCCCAGTTATCCAGGCACACCAAAAACTCGACTCGCGATGGCAGTCAGGGATCTGCTAATCTGCCGCACCGCTGTTCGGAGAAAGCGGCTGATGAAGAACTGTTACGGACAAGGAACTGGTCCATGAACCTCGGCACGTTACTGACTGTTATTTTGCTGGCTCTGCAGGACGCCTCTGCTGGATCGCCAACAGCTCCGTCGCAGACGGATGCCGGCCAGGCTGACAGCGGTAAATCCACGGCACAGCAGACCTGGTCACTGCGATATCAGTTTCACCCGGGCCAGCAGCTGCGTTATCAGTCGCAGCAGCAGATGACTCTCGAAGCGCAGGTGGGCGAGAATCACCGCGTGGACGTCTCGCAGGTGCGTCAGGTGCGACGTTATGGTGTCTCAGAAACCAACGGAGATCTGACAAAGCTGTCGATGCAGTTTGAAGACGTCTGGATGCAGCGTCAGGTGGACCAGGAACCGGCGGTGGAATTTCGTTCGTCGATGAAACCGCACGAAGTACCAGAGGTTTTTAAGAACGTGGCCCACAGTCTGCGTGGTGCGGCACCAGTTTTCCGCGTCACCGCACTGGGGCGATCAGTGGTCGGCACCTCTGACGGTGTGCAGCCATCTTCAGCAGATGCCCCGGCAGCACCGGCTGCTGCTCCTGCCCGCGATGCGTCAGCTGATCCGGGTTCGTTCCTGATGCTGCTGCCGGAGTCGGCGATGGCTGTCGGTGGCACATGGAAAGAAGAGTTTCAGGTGCAGGTCCGTGGCGGTGAGAATCTGCAGTTACCGGTTCAGATCCTGCGGACTTACCGACTGGAGGCTGTTGAGAATGGAATTGCGCGCGTGACATTCCGCAGCTCGGTACGAACCCCTCTGCGGGGCACTGTGATCCGATCGCAGCTGATCCAGGCGACTCCATCCGGCAGCTTCCTGCTGGACATCAGTCGCGGCCAGATGGTCCGTCGCGAATTTCGCTGGAACGAAACTGTGATTGGGGCACTGGGGCCGGAGTCGATACTTTCGTCGCATGGAACACAGACGGACGAGCTGCTGCAGGCAGTGGCGGAGCCGGCAGCGAACTGAACGAGCCGGGTTGTTGACAAACAGCAACATGTCCGCAAAACCGAAACTAAAAAAAACTTTTTCGCAGGTGTCCGAAAACCCGCACACTCTTTTTTGACTCGCACTTTTCCTGACCTAACGTAAATGGCACAGTCGCGGTCGAGTACACGGGCGAGGTGTGAGTGCCTGGTGTCGGACTGTGATGACGAAACACTGAAGGTCAGTGTTCCGTTTTGGCGGTGCACCGCCGTGAAGTCCATTGCCCTCATGAGGGCACATCAGGAAGGTTCGAGCAATGTCGAAGTTCACAGCAAGCGTAAAGAAGTTTCTGGTTTCTGAAGATGGCCCGACTGCAGTGGAATACGCTGTCATGCTGGCCCTGATCGTCGTGGTCTGCATCACCGCAGTCACCTCGATCGGTACCGCAGCGAACACCAAGTTCAACTCCGTCGCCAACTCCTTGAAGTGATCCTGCCGCCACGGCAGACATTTTCATATGGTGCTGACAGGGGACTCGGTTTGACCGAGTCCCTTTTTTTTGTTGCCAAACGGCAACCTGGGGATTTCCCGCAGCCATCGACGCAAGCCGGCAACACCAGCCGCGACTGCTGCGTAGCGAAGAAAACACGAGTTTTTTGGGTTTTCGATCCCTTCCAGCAACACTCCATTACATGCGGAATCTCCCCTCCATGTTTTCAGACTGTCCGAAAACCCGCAGTTTTTTTTTGACGCAGATGTTTCCTGACCTAGCTTCAATGGTGCAGTTCAGAGCATTAACACCGGCCATTTGTGAGTGCCTGGTGCAGTGGCTGTAAATGCGAAACGCTGAAGGTCAGCGTTTTCGAAGTGACGGGCAACCGTCGTGAAACTGATGGCCCCGAAGAGGGCCGATTTTGCGAGGAAAGTACCATGCTGAAGTTCGCTGCAGGCGTCAAAAGATTTCTGGTTTCTGAAGATGGCCCGACAGCAGTGGAATACGCTGTCATGCTGGCACTGATTGTGGTGGTCTGCATCACTGCAGTCACCTCGATCGGTACAGCCGCCAACACGAAGTTCAACGCTGTCGCCACATCGCTCCAGTGATACCACCGGTATCCTGGTGACGGGGTTCAGGTTCAGGGAATACTTTGCAGTATTCCCTGGCCCCTGTCTCCGGCTCGCTGGCCAACGTTAAGACACTCGGAAAAACGCCCCCTTTTTCATCCCTGACTGCAGGACACCCCAACCATGACTTTCACTGAATTAGTACTGGAAAACTGGCCTGTTCGGCTGGTCTCCCTCGTTCTTATCCTCGCCGCCTGGATTGATGGTCGCGACCTGAAGGTTCCCAACTGGATCACATTCCCGATGGTACTGGCCGGACTGGCCTATTCAACGGCGATCGGCGGTGTCCCCGGACTGACGGCCGGCCTGCTGGGCATGTGTGTTGGCCTGCTGACATTGCTGCCACTGTATTCTGTGGGTGGCATGGGTGCTGGCGATGTCAAGCTGATGGCGGGTATCGGCGCGTGGATGGGCTGGCAAATAACACTGGCAGCCTTCGCTGTTTCCGCAGTAATTGGCGCATTTATGGCCGTTCTGATGGTTCTTTATCGCCGACGTACCGGACACCACTACCAGCAGTTTCTGCTGATCCTGAGCGAGTGGCTGTCGATCCGCAACCCCGAGAAACTGTCGGCCATTGCCGCCGAACGCAAGCCTCGAATGCTGCTGCTGCCTTATGGCATTCCCATCTGCATCGGCACAATTGGGTATTTCTGCTACCAGAACATGATCTGATCAGATCGAACTCTTGCCGCATTGATCGGCAAAATCTGCTGAAAACTGTCTGCACCGGCCGTCGTTTCTGGCGAGCCGGTTTTCTTCACAGGACAAGGAAGTACCTGACTTTAGACAATCCTTGCAGCATTCGGTGAAGCAGGGAATTCGCTATGCCGAAAATGATGCTGGTGATGGCTGTAGCGTCTGAACGGGATCTGGTGGTTGTAACGGCAGAACAAAAGACTGGCTGAACCCGGTCAAAGTTCTCCGTCGCTGTCGGCTCCAGCGGACGCTCAGAAAATGTAACTGCCATGAAACCACAAAGTTTGATCATGCTGGCTGTAGCTATTGGCTGCGGCCTGATTTCGATGCTGGGTATTCGCCAGCTGCTGAACAAAGGAGATACTCAGAAGGAACCGGTGCGGGAAATCATTGCTGCAAGGCTGGATATCCCGGCAGGAGTCCCTCTGAATGAATCCAACGTGCATTTCGTCAGCGTTCCGGAGAACCTTGTTCCCCAGTTCGCGGTAATTTCAATGGAAGAACTCGAGCAGCGTTCTTTGAAACGGCCGGCAAATGCCGGGGAATGGATTCTGACCAACAAACTGGGAGACAAAGGGCAGTTTGGAGCGATTGCCAATCTGCCGGAAGGCATGTCGGCAGCCACGATCCCCTGTGACGAAACGACCACTCACAGCGGAATGCTGACTCCGGGCAATCGCATTGACCTGCTGCTGACTTACCGACCTGAAGGCAGCAGCAACCAGAAGACAATCACGGTACTGGAGTTCGTGGAAGTCTTCGCGATCGACAATTACATCTATGGTTCTGACATGACTCAGGAGAACAAGGCTCGGAATCTGACGCTGCTGGTGACACCCGAACAGTCAAAGGCTGTGGCTCTGGCAGCAAACCTTGGCAAATTGTCTACGACTCTGCGTCGTCCAGGCGATGTGCCTCCGCAGGATCCGAAGTCCATCTCTCCTGAATTTCTTGAGACAATGCGAAACAAATCCAACCTGGACAAACCGAGTGTTGCCGGGTCGGAGGACGAGTCAGATTCTGCGGCAGATTCACGAGAGTCCTGGGGAACAGGAATCTCAGACCTGCTGGACAGAGAACTGGAAAGAAACGAACAGAGTGCAGATGCGGCAGCAGCCGAGCCGGCTGAAAAGGCAGATGCACACTGGCGTATGGAGATTCATGAGCGGGAGAAAGTGCGGATTGAGCGGGTGAAGGTTTCTGACCCCGCTCAGGTAAGCGCGAAGCTTTGAGTATGTCGGGCTGGTCAGACCGCTGCAGGTATCTGCAGTGGCTGGCCGGCAGCTGAAGAGGCGATACTTCGGCGACATCAGGGCTTGTGCAGGCGATACGACTGCGGCCCCTGCGAGGTGCAGGCATGCAGGCGGTTCGCGGGAAGACAGCTTTCAGCGGATCAGCGGCACTCAAAACCGCCGGTTGCTGACAGGGTATTTCAGGGGTGCAGGGATGCAGCTTAAAAAACTCATGACAGTTCTGCTGCTGGCGGCGGGACTGCTGGTACCTGTAACAGCGTCGGCTCAGAATTCGCGATCCTCACCGGTCTACGAGACTCGCGCAGGAGCCAACGAAGTTTCGTTGATTGAAGGCTTCTCGCTGTTCATCCGACACAACTGCCGCATTCGCCGTGTCATGGACTTCGACGATGAGGTTCTCACGGTGCAGCCGGTTGACGAACACCCGGAACAAATTCGTATCTATGCCATCAAAGCAGGCGTTACTTCGCTGACTATCGTTGACGAGAACGAGGCGGTCGTCGAAGTAGAAGTGCTCGTCCGTGGTGACGTGCGGCACCTCGATTCAGTCATCCGCCGGCTGTATCCTGATGATGCAATCAGCATCGAAGCCATCAATGAGTCGTCAGTTCGACTGGATGGCTGGGTCAGTCGCCCGGAACATGTTGCAGAAATTGAAGCCATCGCCCAAAAGCACTACCCGGAAGTGCTGAATCATATGCAGACCGGCGGAGTTCAGCAGATCATGCTGAAGTGCACGGTGATGGAAGTCCAGCGGTCAAAACTGCGTCGCCTCGGCATGAACTTCTCACTGGTTCGCCCGGACGGATACCTGGCATCCAGCCCCGGTCCCATCACTCCGGTTTCCTCGCTCAGCATCGGCGGCAGCGGTGCTGTCATTGGACACAATAATCTCACCAACTCCACCGTTACCTGGGGACTGACTCGCCCGAACGGAGTCTTTCAGGGATTCGTGCAGGCGATGCTGGATGAGGGTATTTTCCGAACGCACGCCACCCCCATGATTCTTACGCACAATGGTCGCCCAGCCACATTTCTGAGCGGCGGTGAGGTCCCAATCCCGGTCGCCGGAGGTTTGGGCACCAGTGGAGTTACCTACCGGGAATTCGGAATTCAGCTCAATACCGTGCCTTATATCCTGGGTAACGGCCGAGTCCGTCTGGAGGTCGAAACGAAAATCAGTGACCAGGACTTTTCGAACATCGTAACCATCAATGGCAATGCCACGTCGTCGTTTCGTACCAACAGCGCCAATACTCAGGTGGAGATGAATTTCGGTGAGGTGCTGGTCATCGCGGGGCTCGTTTCACGCCGCTCCTTCGGCACGACAAACAAGGTCCCGTTCTTCGGTGAACTGCCCTACATCGGGGCTGCATTCAGTACCAAACAGCATACTGATTCCGAGTCCGAGCTGATTATTCTTGTCACACCGGAACTGGTGGCTCCAATGTCCGCTGACCAGGTGCCGCGAATCGGCCCCGGAATGTCGTCTGTTTCGCCGGTTGACCGCGAATTGTTCTTCCACGGCCTGCTGGAAGTACCGGGCACCGGACAAGTGTGTGACGACTGCCTGAAATACCAGACCGCCTCAGGACTATGTCCAAATCCGGAATGTGCGAACTGTAAAGGTGGCATCAACTGCGTGCAGACTCCGGCAGCCGGACAGGCAAGCCCAGGGCCGACCGCAGAATCAGCCGCACGGGTTACAGCCCGTACAGCTCCCAAAGCAGGTGTCCGCCAGCAGACTGCCGTAAAACCAGCAAGCTCCCCGAGCCGCACAACCGATCGCAGGACACCGGCTCGACGGACCAGTGACACCAGCGGACGCAGTGGACTGATTTCCCCCGCACTTCGCTGACTGCCACCCGCGGACACCCGAGTTCAGAAGAAAGTTGGAGAATCGGAATCATGAAAAGTGTACTGCGACTGGCAACAGTGGACCCGGATGAGCGTTCACGGACTGTACTGAAGTCAATGCTGGTCGGCGTCGACACGGTCTGGCTGGAAGCCGAATGTGCACGTTATGAAGTATTCATGGAGGTGGCTCGCCAAACGCTGCCGGACATCGCCGTAGTCAACCTGGACTCCAACCCGCAGCGAGGTCTGCAGCTGGTGGGAGACCTGGCCCGATCGCAGATTAGCTGCGCAATCCTTGTCGTCAGCTCTTCACAGGAAGGCAGCCTGATTCTGCAGGCCATGCGAAACGGGGCTCGCGAGTTTCTAAATCTGCCGCTGCAGCTTGAGGATTTCGTGGCCGCTCTGGACCGCCTGCGAGTGTCACTTGGAGGCAGCGGGACCGAAGGGGCCTCACGCAGCGGAACGATTGTCACGGTTGCTGGTGTCTCCGGCGGCGTGGGCTGCACGGCCCTGGCCGTCAATGCAGGTGCCGCACTCGCGATCGAAAGCGAAAATTCTCCCGTCATCATTGACCTTGATCTCACTCTTGGTGATGCCGATGTGTGGCTGGACATCATTCCCGAATACACCATTAAGGACATTGTCGAAAGCATCAATCGCCTCGACTACGGCCTGCTGAAACGCTCGCTCACACGGCATTCCTGCGGGGCCTTCCTGCTGCCGCGTCCCATCGAACTTGAACATGCTGAAATGATTCGCCCGGATGATCTGCGCAGAATTCTGGCATTGCTGAAAGCCACGTTTTCTCACCTGATTATTGACATCAGCAAGTCGTTCAACCGACTTGATATGGCGGTCATGGAAGTCTCTGACCGAGTCCTCCTCGTTACCCAGCTGGACCTGTCCTGCCTGAGAAACGTGATCCGCATCATGCAGCTGCTGGACCATTACCCGCTGATCAAGGGTAAGGTGGAGATCATTGTAAACCGAGTCGGTCTGGAGGACTGCGACATCAGCCTCAACAAGGCTCTCGAAACCATCGGCCGCAGCGTCTACTGGCAACTGCCAAATGATTACTCCGTCATGTCGGGTGCCCGCAACAATGGTATCCCGCTGGCACAGTTTGCACCGCGAGCCAAGCTGACCAAATCAATCTCCGAAATGATCCATCGGCTGACGGCACCAGTGGATCCTTCCGGACGCTCGCCTGATGAGCCTGTGAAGAAACGCGGTGGCTTGTTTGGGCTTTTCGCCGGTCGCTGAGCAGACAGTCTTGCCGTGATGCGTCCTGTCGTAACATTGGTGTTGTTCATCCTGCAGGTTGCCTGCCCAACTCTCGACGGCATTGCCCATGGCGATGACTCGGCCACCAGCGGGACAGGGCAGCCGTCCCAAAGCGTTTCAGCAGCATCCGAATCTGCCGCGGAAAGATCGGGCCGCGCCCAGCTGGATTCCGCTCCGGAGCCACCCCCGGACGCTGAAAAACTGCTCGCAGACCTGCAAAAAAGACTTGCTGCACTGGAACAAAAACAGGGCACGTCTGCAACAGCCGCAGCCACCGCCGGAAAAGATGTGCCGCTCGATCGCTGGAATGTCAAACTGGGTGGACACGTTCAGCTTGATTATATCAACTGGGCCGCTGCCGACCCGGCGATCGGCGGCAGCCCCGGGCCTCAGGATTACTTCGAATTCCGGCGACTGCGTCTCGTTGCCGATGGTGTCGGGTACGAAAACTGTGACTTCCGCCTGCAAATGACACTCGAACCGGAAACTGTCGGTGAAAGTCAGGGGAAAGCCACCAGTCCAGACGTCAAAGATGCCTACTTCTCAGTAAATGACATTCCCGTAATGGGTCGGTTCCGAATCGGTAATTTTTTCGTTCCCTTCGGACTCGAACAGGTTACCAACGACACCAACAATGTGTTTCTAGAACGATCCATTCCCACACAGGGAATCTTTACACCCGACCGCGAGGTCGGTGTGGCTCTCTACAACAACACCGACGACCAGTCCATAAGCTGGACGACCGGAGCGTTCTTCGACGGTATCAGCGACACGCTCAAAGAACGCATCGACGATAATCAGGGACTGCGACTCTCCGGACGACTCACCTGGAATCCGGTGTTTGAAGATGACGGCAGCAAAGTCCTGCATACGGGCATCGGATTGCTTTACACGGAAGATCAGGACAACTCCATTCGCTTCAGGACTCGCCCCCAGATTCACGAAGGCCCGCGACTGCTGGACAGCGGAGCCCTGCAGGCAGACGCATACACGGTTGGCAATCTCGAACTGGCGGCCGTCATGGGACCAGTCACACTGCAATCCGAAGCCTATCTGGCGACACTGCACGGTGGTCAGCCCGGCAGTGCCGGAGGCTGGTATGCACACGCCAGCTGGTTTGTCACAGGAGAACATCGAATGTACGAGCGTTTCGGACAGCACGGCCCGCAGTTTGGCCGCAACAAGCCAGCCCGAAATCTGTCCGTGCGTTCCGCCGATCTGGCCCCCGGAGCAGTCGAGCTGAAATCCCGGTACTCCTCACTGCTGCTGGATCAGTTCGATCGCGGTGCGTATCACGACGTGACCACCGGAGTCAACTGGTACTGGAGCGACAGAACTCGCCTGATGTTCGACTGGATCCACCCTGTCACTTCCGACCACGCCACTTTCGGCGCTGTCACCGCCGATTTGCTGGCCCTGCGGTTTGACTTCAACTGGTAACCTCGGCCTGCACGGTCACAGGCACCGATTTGAATGCCGGAGTCTTCGACAGGGGATCTACCTCGGGACCGGTCAGCACATTCGCTTCCGGATAGTACATCGCCGCGTTGCCCTGACGAATGTCCAGCGTTCGAGCCAGCAGCATGCGCATCTCTCCGTGAGCACTGCGGACACGCACCCGCTGGTCCTCAAGCAAACCCAGCTTCTGCATATCCGCCGCATTCATCAGAATGACATCACGGCGTTCCTGCCCGCGGTAAATGTCCTCTTCATCGTAAACCACACTGTTAAACTGACCTTCAGAACGCAGCGTCATCATCTGCAGCTGGTCCGACAACAGAGGACGTCCGACCAGTTCACAGGCGTGAAATTTTGCCCGCCCGTCCGCGGTGGGAAACTGATAACTTCGAATCGCTCGCCCCGGAACATGAAACTCACGCCGATCCCGTTCGATCGTCTTCAGGCCTTCATACCCCGGTACCAGATCTGCCATCAGTTCGCGAACCGCCTGATGACTTTCCATCTGCTTCCAGTCGATCCGTGAATCATGGCCGAAGATCCGCTGTCCGAGTGCCGCAAGAATTGACACTTCACTGCGAACATTTTGATGCCGCGACGGGCCACCATCGCTGAGCCGAACAAAACTGAACATGGATTCCTGAGTTGTGGTCTGACTTTCTTCGTCACGTGCCAGCACCGGAAGAATCCAGCACTCCTGACCAGTTCCCCACGCATGTCCGGTATTCAGGGTGGTGGACAGGTAAACCACAGACTTCAGTTTTGACATGGCATCAAACGCTCGCGCGGCGGCCGGATTGCTGCCATACAGATTGCCGCCAAGGCACAGTGCAAAATCCATGCTGCCTGCATGCGCCGCATCCATGCAGGCCATCGTATCCAGACCAGGCCCCTGAGGAATCTGCAGGCCCAGTCGCTGCTCAAACCGCTGCAGCATCTGCAGCTTCAGACCCGGAGTCACCCCCACGGTGCCCAGCCCCTGCACATTACTGTGACCACGTATCGGCATCAGGCCGGCCTGCTCACGCCCAACCATGCCCCGCAGCAGTGCAAGGTTGGCAATTGCATGCACATTGCGAGTCCCGTGCAGGTGATGCGTAATCCCCATACACCAGCCGATTACCACATTGCGAGCAGCACAGTACTGATCCGCCAGACGCACAATCGTCGCGCGATCCACACCCGATTCCGCTTCAATCTGCGACCACGACATCTGCTGAAGCGACGCTGCAAACTCTTCAAACCCATTCGTGTGCTCGGCAATGAACCGCGTGTCCTGCGCTCTGCGAGACAAGACTTCCTTTGCAATTCCGGACAACAGCGCCAAATCCCCGCCCACATGCGGCTGCACATAATCACTGGCTATCTCACTTCCGAACAGCAGACTGCGAACGTCGCTGGGCACACGAAAATTCGTCAGCCCCAGCTCACGCACCGGGTTGATCACCACCACTCGCCCGCCACGCCGCCGAATCTGCATCAGCGACCGCATCAGTCGCGGATGATTGGAAGACGGATTGGCACCAATCAGCAGATACAGATCCGTATGGTCCAGATCTTCCAGCCTGACTGTGCCTGCACCGGTCCCCAGAGCCATCCCCAGCCCCACTCCGCTGGCCTGATGACAGTAGTACGAACAATTGTTGACATAATTCGTGCCAAACACCCGCGCCATCGCCTGAAACAAAAAGCCGGCTTCATTCGAAGCTCGACCGCTGGCATAAAAAAAGCTGCGCTGCGGCCCGGCAGCCGACATTTTCTGAGCAATCCCGGCCAGAGCAGCATCCCAGCTCACAACCTGATAACTGCGAGCCCCCGGAGCCAGATACAAAGGCTCTGAAATGCGACCGGCCAGTTCCAGATCACGTGAGGACATCGCCCGCAGCTGCGGCAGCGTCGCCTGCTCAATCCACTCCCGACGGATCGCCCCCTGCAGGTCCGACGCCATCGCCTGAAATGACTTCTTGCAGACCTCGGGAAAATGCCCGCCCTCGTTCACCATGCCGCCCAGCTGCCCGCCCATCCCTACGGCACAGGTCTTGCACGTGTTCTTCGATCTGGCAGCCTTCCAAAGCTTCCACCAGCCAACCCGTTGTGCCAGACGAAAACTGTACGCGATAGCCTTCCAGCCACCACCACTGCGCGGGCGTTTTATGGACATGAGCAAACTTAGCCTGCAGAAAAATCGCAAAATTGGAGTACCGTCAGCAGTCACCGGACGGCTGCTTCAGTATACCCGATTTCCTGCCCGCATTTGAATCGGAGAATTCTCGGATTGCACGAATGCCCCAGGATTGATCCGCAGCCGCTTTCCAGCGACAATTCCGGCCCAACACTCATGAAAATCAGTTGAAAAAGGCGGCTCACATGGATCCCTGGAGCGAATACTGCCTGCAGACTAACCGGCGTCAGTTCTTCGGCTCCGGCGGACTGCGACTGGGCACTGCAGCGCTGGCAGCCCTGACCGCAGGTTCGCTGCAGTCTGCCGAACTGATTAAACAGGTCCATCCGCCGCTGCCCGGCCTGCCGCACTTCCCCGCCAAAGCAAAGGCCGTCATTTACCTGCACATGAACGGCGGGCCCTCGCAGCTTGACCTGTGGGATTACAAACCCGCTCTCAAACAGCATTACAATGCCGATCTGCCCGACTCAATCCGCAAGGGTCAGCGAATTACCACCATGACCAGCGGCCAGTCACGCCTGCCAGTCGCCCCGTCCATGTTCCAGTTCCGACAGGCCGGCCAATGCGGTACCTGGATCAGCGAACTGCTGCCCCGCACCGCAGACTGTGTCGATGACATCGCCCTCGTTCGCAGTGTGCACACAAACGCCATCAATCATGATCCCGCCTGTACCTTCGTCACGACCGGCAGCGAAGTCCCCGGTAAACCCAGCCTCGGTTCGTGGCTGTCCTACGGACTCGGCAGCGACAGCAACAACCTGCCCGCCTTTGTCGTTCTGACACCCCGCTGGTCGTCAAAACAGGCCGCTCAGGCTCTTTTTTCACGCATGTGGAGCAGTGGCTTTCTGCCCTCCCGCTTCACCGGTGTCGCCCTCCGCAGCGTCGGCGATCCCGTCCTCTACATCGAAAACCCGCAGGGCGTCGATGCTGACAGCCGCCGCGCCATGCTCGACTCACTCAACCAGCTCAATCAGCTCACCAAACACAGATTCGCCGATCCGGAAACCACAACCCGCATCGCCCAGTACGAAATGGCGTTCCGCATGCAAAGCAGCGTCCCGGAACTCGTGAACCTCGCCGGGGAAACCCAGGAAACGCTCGACCTCTACGGCCCCGCCGTGCACCAGCCCGGCAGTTTTGCAGCCAGCGCCCTGCTGGCCCGACGAATGGTCGAACGCGGTGTGCGAGTGGTGCAGATTCTGCATCGCGGCTGGGACCAGCACGGCTCGCTGCCCTCTGAAATTCGTCATCAGTGTTCAGACGTTGACCAGCCCTCCGCTGCACTGCTGCAGGACCTGAAACGTCGCGGGCTGCTGGACAGCACGCTGGTTGTCTGGGGCGGCGAATTCGGACGCACAGTCTACTCACAGGGGACACTGACAGCAGCAAATTACGGTCGGGACCACCATCCACGTAACTTCTGTATGTGGATGGCCGGAGGCGGGATTCGCGGCGGAACGGTCTTCGGCGCAACTGATGATTTCAGCTACAACATCGTCGAGAATCCTTGCCACGTCAATGACCTTAACGCCACCGTTATGCACTGCATGGGCATCGATCACTCGCGTTTTTCCTTCCGATATCAGGGCCTTGACCAGCGTCTGACGGGTGTGGAAGAACAGCGAGTCGTTTCTGAAATCCTCGCCTGAACCCTTTTTACTGCGGATCTTCGGCATGAGTCCTGTTGCTGCAAACCACTCCCTCTTCCCCCAGGATATGCTGACGCGACTGCATGAGACAGCCGTCATTGCAGTGCTGGTGGTCGAACAGCCGCAGCAGGCCGTACACCTGGCTCGCGCACTGCTGGCCGGCGGGGTTTCAGCCATGGAACTGACCCTCCGCACACCGGCAGCCCTGCAGTGCCTGCGGGCTGTACGCAGTGAGGTTCCAGAGATGATTGCCGGGGCGGGCACCATCATACAGCCGGCTCAGGTGGAGGCCGTCGTTGAGGCCGGTGCTGCCTTCGGCGTCGCCCCCGGAACCAATCCGGAAGTGATCCGTGAAGCCATCGGGGCGGGACTGCCCTTCGCCCCAGGCATTGTCACTCCCACCGACATCGACACTGCAGTCCGCGCCGGCTGTCATGACCTGAAGTTCTTTCCGGCGGAACCCTCCGGGGGGCTGCCGATGCTGGCCAGCATCAAAGCCCCCTATGCACACCTTGGCGTCCGCTACATACCGCTGGGAGGCATCACGGCTGCCAATCTGCAGGCCTGGTTACGCGATCCGGATGTACTCGCGGTCGGCGGGTCATGGCTGGCACGCCGCGATCTGATTGACGCCGGTGCATGGGATCAGATCACGGCTCTCGCAGCCGAAGCCACAGCAATCGCTCGCGCAACCCGCGGCCGTTAAACTCGCCGCCGTTTCCGCCCATTGCTGTTTTCCCGCAGTCTGCCTGATCAGCAAAGCTGACGCAGCCGCTGCCAGCGTTGACCCCGGCCGGTCATTGGCAGCGATTATTCCGCGGAATCCGAATCGGCCTGCTGCTGCGTGCTGTTCATGACGAATAATCGGTCAGCAGCATGGCCGCTGCGCAACGCCTGCTCCCTCGAGCCGCAGAGTCAGGATGACTTTCATGAAGTGTTTCTTGCCCCTCTCTGTTTTTGTCTTCGCCGTACTGGCCGTCCAGATGGCCGCTGATGCTCAGGAACGGCAGAATTCGCCGCTGGCACCAGCCCAGCCGGCTGCCGGAGCCGTGGGCTACGTACCCAGCCGAAACTCGCTTGAAAAATTTGCCCAGAAACGAACCGGCGGTCCGATCATGCCGCAGTCTTCGTTCAATGGCTACTCAGCCCAAAGACTGGCCCCGGATTATGGGGCAAATGGGTCAGGCGGGCAGGGCTTCAGTCACTTCCCGGCGCCGCTGAATCGATACACAAGCTGGTACCGCCCGCGTGCTTCGACACTGCAGCGTGAACAGCGCTGCCAGCCCGATGCGTTCCGCCCGCGCGGTCTGGGTACGTTGTTTGCCGAACAGCGAGACGGCTATCGAATGGACTACCAGCCCTACGCTGTGGGCGAGGGCAATTCCGAATACGGCCCGGCCTACTTTGCCCGCCAGCAGGATCCTCGATGTAAGGGTGACTGCCTGCTGGAATTCGAGGATGAGCAGTGTCAGGAATGTCGCACCGGACGCTGATTTCCCTGGCAGTGGGTTCTGAGCAGTCGAACGGGATCTGCGATGCAGACTGAACGCACGCTGGTAATTGTCGGCGTCGGCCTGATCGGCGGATCAGTGGCCGCCGCAGCTCGAAAATATATGCCCGGGCTCACAATCGTTGGCATTGGCCGCAGCCCGCAGCGGCTGCAAACAGCCACCGACCAGGGTCTGCTGGATGCGTGGCACCTGCAGCCCGCCGCCGGCCTGTGGCCGCACGATGCCTTCGGACTTGTCTGTCTGCCGGTGGACCAGATCGCCGTCGCAGCCCGACAGCTGCTGCAGGCAGGCTGTGGTGTCGTGACGGACGCCGGCAGTGTCAAGGAACCCATCTGCCGACTGCTGCACCAGACCCCCGGCTTTATCGGCTCGCATCCCATCGCCGGCAGCGAAAACAGTGGTTTTGAACATGCCAGTGCCGACCTGTTCCAGCAGCGAATCTGCGTTGTCTGCGATGACCGGCAACAGCCTGACCTGACTGCCCGCACCGCGGAGTTCTGGCGGGGGCTGGGCATGACTGTCCAGTTCATGAACGCCGCTGAACATGATCGGATACTCGCCCGCACCAGCCATCTGCCCCACGTGCTGGCGTCAGTTGCAGCCACCTGCGTCAGCGATTCCGAGCTGCAATTCACAGGAACCGGATTTCGCGACACGACGCGAATTGCAGCTGGCAGTGCGGAAATCTGGAGCTCGATACTGCTGCAGAATCAAGCCGGCTGCCTGAACGCGATTACGGCGGCCAGCGGAGTCCTGGACGATTTTCGGCGGGCCATCGAGCAGTCCGATAAAAAACGACTGATGGAAATCTGGAACTCTGCTGCCACCCGCCGCAGACGTCTGGATGAGCACACCAGTTCGTAAGCAAAATCTCCGAACTGCCTGATTCCTCGAAGTTTTTCGGACCAGCAGCGAATTCCCCGGCATTGGCCGGTATAATCCGACAAGAGACGCAGGTGGGCTGACAGCCTTCAGGACGCCATATTCAGGAAACGGTAAGCGGTGAGCAATTCCGGGACTTCACAACCGGCAGGTCCGGGCGGTACAGCCACAGCGGCAGGGTTAACTCCCGCCGACTACGAACGCATTGTCCCGTTTGAGGCATTGCTGGATCGCATTGTGGCCGAACGTCAGGAAGAATGGCGGCAGTTCCGTCGTCGCCTGCATCGCCAGCCGGAACTGAGCGGTGCTGAAATCCTGACGACCCAGATTATCTGCAGCCAGCTGCAGTCACTGGGACTGCAGCCCAAAGTGACGTCTCGCGGTGTCGGCTGTTTCGCCGATCTGTCCACAGGACCGGTGTGCAGTGACCTGCCCCTGATCGCCATCCGGGCAGATATCGACGGCCTTCCGCTGCAGGACCGCAAACAGGCGGAATATGCTTCAGGTTGTCCCGGCAAGGCTCATGCCTGCGGCCACGACGTGCACACCACCATTGCACTGGCGGTGGCGGAAATGGTCGTGCAGCTGCAGCAGCGACTGTCGGAATCTGCCATGCCGGTGGCTCGACTCAGACTGCTGTTCCAGCCGGCTGAAGAAATCGCCGAAGGCGCCGGCTGGATGATTGAAGATGGCGCACTGCAGGATGTCCGCTGGATCCTGGGACTGCATGTCGACCCTGGCATCCCGGCTGGTAAAGTCGGCATCAGATACGGTGTGCTGACCGCCCATGTGGACGAAGTAGCATTGTCCGTTCACGGGCGTGGCGGACATGCAGCACGACCGCAGCACACGACTGACCCGCTGCTGGCCGCCGCCAGCCTGGTGACAACCCTGTACCAGCAGCTGCCGCGTCATGCTGACGCTCTGCACCCCACGGTATTCTCCATCGGATCCATCCATGGAGGTGCTGTGTCGAACGTGATTCCCGATGAAGTGCAAATGGCCGGCACCCTGCGTACAACAAACCGCGCGGTTCGCGACCGAGTCATGTCGGCCATTCGCAATATCTGCAGCGGACTCGCACAAGCCACGGGCAACCGGATCGAGGTGGCCTTTTATCGGCCACTCAGTTCCGTGGTTAATCACGATCTGGCCACTGCGGCGTGCGAACAGGCTGCATTTCAGGTTGTTGGCGCAGACCGTGTCGTGCGGATCGGCCACCCCAGCATGGGCGGCGAAGATTTCGCGGAATATCTGAATATTGTGCCGGGTGCCATGTTCCGGCTGGGCTGCGCCGGTGGCGAAAACTGGCCGCTGCTGCATTCTCCGATTTTTGACATTGACGAGTCGGCTATCGGAATCGGGGCAGCCGTGCTCGCTCGAGCTGCCCTGCTGCTGGCAATGCGGCCGCCGGAAGACCCTGCCCGAAGTTAAAATCTGCATGTTTCGGGAAATCCGGGCAGACCGGGGCCCTCCCAGTCGGTACGGGTTTGGCAAACCGGGGCCCACACCGCTACAGTTCGCAGTGCGGCAGGTCCGCTGGTTTCCTGAAGCTGTCTCGACTCAAGCGTCCACAGCCTGAGGACCCCGTCTTTTTCGCTTTGGCCACTTTTTGCTGCGAAATGTTTTGATCCATGGCTGACATGCATATTCAACTGGCGGTACTGGGTGGCGGACCGGGCGGCTATCCTGCAGCGTTTGCTGCTGCGGATCACGGGATGCAGGCTGTTTTGATTGATGAAGGCATCAAGCCTGGCGGGGTCTGTCTCAACCGCGGCTGCATTCCTTCGAAAGCGCTGCTGCACGTCGCCAAACTGCTGCATGAGACGGAAGAGGCGGCACAGTGCGGAGTGGTCTTTCAGAAGCCCGTCATCGACCTCGACAAACTACGTTCGTTCAAAAATGGCGTCGTTGGTTCCCTGTCGGGCGGCATTGAAAGTCTGTGTCGCGCTCGCGGCGTCGAACTGATTCGCGCCCGCGGCACCTTCGTCAGTTCTCGCGAACTGCTCCTGAAGTACCCCGATGGATCCTCCAAAACACTCAGCTTTGACCACTGCATCATCGCAGCCGGCTCACAGCCCGCCATGCCGCCGATCTTCAACATCGGCGATGATCGCGTGATGGATTCCACAGGCGCCCTGGAACTCAAAGACATCCCTCAGCGACTGCTGGTCATCGGTGGCGGATACATCGGACTCGAGATGGGCACCGTCTATGCGGCACTCGGATCGAAAGTCTCTGTTGTCGAAATGACCTCGGGACTGCTGCCAGGCGCCGACCGCGACCTCGTTACTCCGCTGCAAAAACGCCTGACTCATGCTTTCCATGCCATTCACCTGAACACCAAAGTGGCTAAGCTGGAAGCCACTCCGGAAGGCATTGTGGCTTCACTGGAAGGCGAAGGCGTTGAACCGCGGCAGACGTTTGACCGTGTTCTGGTTTCGGTGGGACGTCGACCAAACAGTCGAGGGCTCGGTCTGGAAAACACTCAGGCTCAGATCGACGAAAAAGGCTTTATCCACATCGACAAAAACCAGCGCACCAGTGACCCGCAGCTGCTGGCCATCGGCGACGTTGCCGGTGAACCAATGCTGGCACACAAGGCCAGTCGAGAAGCTCGCATCGCCGTTGAAACACTGCTCGGCGAACCTGTCGAATTTGACAACATCGCGATCCCGGCAGTCGTGTTCACGGACCCGGAACTCGCCTGGGCCGGAATCACTGAAGCTGAAGCCAAAGCTCAAAATCGCGATGTAACAGTCTACAGATTCCCATGGGCCGCATCCGGCCGTGCTCAGACACTGGCACGCACGGAAGGTCTGACCAAAATCATCGTGGAAAACACGAAACAGCGAGTCGTCGGCGTGGGCCTGGTGGGGCCAGGGGCCGGCGAAATGATTGCCGAAGGAGTTCTGGCAATCGAAATGGGCGCAACTGCTCGGGATATCGCCGACTCAATCCACGCCCACCCAACGCTGTCAGAAACACTGATGGAAGCTGCCGAAGGAATCCTTGGACAGCCGACACATGCGTTCAAACCGAAGAAGAAGCACGCCTGAGTCTGCTGCTGAACTGCAAAACATGACGTGTCAGGGAGCGACATGACGATTAAAGCCGTTCAGTTTGACACACCGGGTGAACCCGCCCGGGTTCTCCAGGTACGGTCCGTCTCACGCCCGCAGCCCGGCCCCGGTGAAGTCCTCGTACGAATGCTGGTAAGCCCCGTCAACCCGTCTGACATGATGTTTATCAGGGGCCAGTACACACTGCGTGCAGCCTGTCCGGCAATTCCAGGTTTTGAGGGTGTGGGAGTTGTCGAGGCGGCCGGAGGCGGTTTTCGTGGCAGACTGTTCGTCGGCCGTCGAGTTGTTGTATTGAACCCGAAGGGTGGCAACTGGGCCGAATACGCCGTTGTACCTGCCAGCAACGTGATCCCAATCAGCAGTACGCTCAGTGACCAGCAGGCCGCCACCTTCTTTGTCAATCCGGCCACCGCCTGGGTAATGACCCGTGAAGTGCTCAGGATACCCGCCGGACAATGGCTGGTGCAGACCGCTGCCGGTTCCGCACTTGGTCGCATGGTCATCAGGCTCGGTCGCATCTGCGGCTTCCGCACATTCTGTGTCGTACGCCGAGCTGCTCAGGCGGAAGAACTGCGGCAGCTGGGCGCTGATCACGTCGAGGTCTGTGCTGATGAATCGGCTGTCGGCGGATTGCCGGACCGCATTCGTGCCGTAGTGGGGTCATCAGGAGTCTTCAGTGCGATTGACGCCGTTGGCGGATCGCTTGGATCAGCAGTCGTCAACAGTCTCGGCAAAAATGGACGGATGCTGGCGTATGGGACACTGAGCGGGCAGCCTCTAAGCTTCCACCCTCGCACACTGATGACTGTCGGCAGCTCGGTCGAAGGTTTCTGGCTGGGCAACTTCATGGCCTCGAAAGGCCTGATGTTTCGGCTCAGTATGGTACGCCGTTTGACAAATCTGATTCGTTCGGGTGTGCTGCACTCGAATATTGCCGGCGAATGGGACATTTCGGACGTCGGCAGTGCGGTGCGTGCAGCCGAAGACTCTGATGTCAGCGGCAAGTGCCTTTTGAGAATCAGTTGATCTCACAGCATAATCTGTCCTGGAGACTGCGATTATGGTTTCGAAAATGTTGGCGCGAATGTGCGCGGCCTGTCTGCTGATCCTCAGTACAATCTGGACTGCTGCAAGCTCAGCCGGAGAAACTCCGCCTAACATCGTCTTCATACTCGCAGACGACATGGGTTACTCAGACGCCGGCTGCTATGGCAGCGAAATCCGCACTCCCAGCCTCGATGCACTCGCCAAAGGCGGTCTGCGATACACGCAGTTCTATAACACTGCACGCTGCTGGCCAACACGAGCGGCTCTGCTGACCGGCTACTATCCCCAGCAGATTCATCGGGATGCCCTGCCGGAACTGCCCGGAGGCAGTCAGGCACGACGCCAGCCCTGGGCCAGACTGCTGCCCGATCTGCTGCGCCCGGCCGGCTATCGCAGCTACCACAGTGGCAAATGGCATGTTGATGGAGATGTGCTGGCAGGTGGTTTTGAACGGTCCCTGAATGTCCGCAATGACGGCAACTTCTTCACCGCCAAAGGTAACCTGCTGGATGACAAGCCGCTGGAACCGGCAACTGACGAACAAGGCTACTACACCACTATCGCCACAGCAGACCACGCAATTGAATGCCTGCAGCAGCACCAGAAGACGGATCCCCAGGCCCCGTTTTTCCAGTACATCGCCTTTATTGCTCCACACTTCCCCCTGCACGCACTGCCTGCAGACATCGAAAAATATCGGGATCGCTATCTCGCCGGCTGGGATGTCCTGCGACGCGAGCGACACCAGCGACAACTGTCTGCCAGGCTCGTCAATACTCCGCTTTCAGCCCCTGAGTTCGAAGTCGGCCCGCCATACCACTTCCCGGAAGCTCTGCAAAAACTGGGTGCCGGAGAAGTCAATCGCCCGCTGCCATGGGACACACTGACAGCCCAACAGCAGCAGTTTCAGGCCGTAAAAATGGCCATCCATGCGGCCATGATTGATCGTATGGATCAGGAGATCGGACGCTACCTGCAGGCTCTGCAACAGACCGGTCAGCGAGAAAACACCCTGATCTTTTTCGCCTCAGACAATGGAGCCAGTGCCGAAATCATGGTGCGCCACGGCGGACATGACCCTCAGGCACCACCCGGCAGTGCCGCCTCATACCTGTGCCTTGGACCCGGCTTCTCCAGCGCAGCAAATACACCGTTTCGTCGACACAAAACCTGGGTCCACGAAGGTGGAATCAGTTCGCCGCTGATCGTGAACTGGCCTAAAGGGATTCAACGCGCCGGCCAGCTTAATCAGACACCAGCTCACATGATCGACATCGTACCCACCGTGATGGAACTGGCTGGACTTCCGCTCCCACACGAATGGAATGGCGAAGAACGGCCTCCCGTTCCAGGAAAAAGCCTCGTCCCAACATTCTCTGCAGACGTGCCCGTTCAGCGCGAATGCCTTTGGTGGCTGCACGAAGGCAATCGGGCAGTGCGAGTTGGCGACTGGAAACTGGTAGCCGCCAAAAATGATCCATGGGAGCTTTACAATCTGGCGACCGATCGCGCCGAACAAATCAACCTCGCCAGCCAGCAACCGGACCGAGTGATGGAACTTGAGGCTGCCTGGCTGAAACAGACCGCAGCATTCACAGAACTGGCACAGAAAACGCCACCCGAAAATGCTCAGGGAAAGCAAAAGAAGAAAAAATCCGACTGAGTCTGACCCGAAAAAACTACAGCCCCGCCAAAGGTCCTGTACTGTCTCCCAGCCGGTCCCACGAGACCTCCATTCTGGCCAGCATCGACAGCCAAAGATTGCTTAAAGGTGTCTCGGTAGCGAATTTCAGATGCCGACCGGGAGTCAGCGTTCCACAGCCCCCGCCCGCCAGCAGCAGCGGCAGGTCCTCGTGGTTATGCGCGTTCCCATCATGAATGCCACTGCCATATGCCAGCATGCAGTGGTCAAGCAGAGTCCCGTCGCCTTCCTGCACGCCGTTCAGTTTCTCCAGCAAATATGCCAGCTGACGCATGTGAAACAGATTGATCTTCCGGATCTTCTCTTTCTTCGCAGCATCATTTCCATGATGCGACAAATCATGATGGCCCTCAGGCACCTCAATGAACGGATAAGGACGATTACTGCCCTCATTCGCCAGCACAAACGTGATGACTCGAGTCACGTCGGCCTGAAACGCCAGAGCCAGCAGGTCGCACATCAGTCGGATATGCGTCTCATATTCCGCAGGAATACCTGACGGAGCAGGGTAGTCAGGAGTTTTCACAGGGGGCAGCTTTTCAGCCCGCTCAATTCGCAGCTCAATCTCGCGGATTGCCGTGAAGTACTCATCCAGCTTTCGATTGTCATTCACCGTCAGCTGCAGTGACAAATGACGCGAATCCTCGCGCACAAAATCCAGAATACTGCGACGCCGAGCATCCCGACGCACACGGTCCGGTGATTGATCCGCAGTAAACAGACGGTCAAACACCAGCTTCGGATTGACTTCCTTGGGGAGTGGCTGAGTCGCAGAACGCCAGGCCATGGTCGATGAATACACACAGCTGTAACCGGAATCACAGTTGCCCGCCATCGCCCCGGACTCGATACCAATCTCCAGAGAAGACAGGCGAGTTCGATCACCGATGCGAGCAGCAGCAGCCTGATCCACCGAAACACCCAGACGGATGTTGGTTCCATCTGTCTTGAATGCCTGCGAACCCGTCAAAAATGCAGACAACGCCCGCGCATGATCGCCGCCGCCATCACCGTGAGGCCGTGCTGTGTCCGCCGTCAGTCCGCTCAACACCTGAAGCTTCTGACGCACACCCGCCAATGGCTCAAGAATCGCCGGCAACTGATAGTCCGAACCCTCCTGCTGCGGAGTCCAGTCGGCCATGTTCACGCCATTAGGCACATACAAAAACGCCATCCGATTCGGAGCAGCCGTGTCGGCTGTGCCACCCTCCGCCCACGCCACACGGGGCCCCATGGCCTCAAGCCACGGCAGAGAAACGACGGCTCCGGCACCTCGCAGCACTGTCCGGCGAGAAATCCAGGATGATGTACGAGCCATGTTTTGAGGTCCTGTCTGAATTCGCAGGTGTAAACTTCAATCTGCCAGCTCCGCAGCTACGGCGCCGCATCCAGCCCCCGCCGCAGCCGAAACGCCTCACTCTGAACAATTCCCTCAACCAATGCCGACACGCGATAGTTGTCAGCCTCCAGCCGACGCAATATCGACTCAACCACCGGACGGTCATAGTACTCCAGACCCCGACCAATTGCATATGTCAGCAGCTTCTCCGTCACGCAGCGAGCAAATTCCTGACGACGCTGCAGAATCACGGTCTTCAGCGCCGCCGGACCCGAAAAAACCGTTCCATCCGGAAGCTCACCAGTCGCATCCACAGCAAAACTGCCGTCCTTGTCCCGATACCGTCCCACGGCGTCAAAATTCTCCAAAGCAAAGCCAATCGGGTCCATTTTCGCATGACAATTCGCACACGCTGGGTTAGATCGATGCACCTCCAGTCGCTTCCGCAGCGATGCCCCCGCTATGTCCTCAGCAGCATTCGGCAACTCCGGTACGTTCGGCGGCGGTGCCGGTGGAGCTGCCCCCAGAATCTGCTCAAGTACCCACCGACCACGCTTCACAGGTGATGTTCGAGTCGGATTGGAGGTCACTGTCAGCACACTGGCGTGCGTCAGCAACCCTCCCCGCTGCGAACCAGCAAGCGACACCCGCACAAAATCAGGCCCCTCAATCGGCTGCCCCGTCGCCCCAGCAATGCCATAATGCTTCGCCAGCGGACCGTTGACAAACGTGTAGTCGGCACCAATCAAATCCAGCAGACTTCGATCCTCCCGCAAAATCGACTCCACAAACAGCTCCGTCTCACGTCGCATCGCCTGACGCAACTCAGAACTCCACGCCGGAAACAGTGCCGCATCCGGTGATACAAGATCCAGACGCTGCAGCTGCAGCCACTGCATCGCAAAACTCTGAACTAAAGTCACAGCACGAGAATCCTGCAACAGTCTGCGAACCTGCTCAGACAACTTGCCGGTCAGCTGCCCGGAATCCGCCAGGTCCAAAAGCTCGTCGTCCGGCATCGAGCTCCACAGGAAATACGACAGACGACTGGCCAGCTGATGCTCATTCAACGGCCGAATTTCCGCACTCAAAGGCGCCGTATCACTCTCCGCGCGAAACAGGAACGAAGGAGTACACAGCACGGCCTGCATCGCAAACTGAATTCCCGACTCCCACGATTCCCCCGCACCCAAAGACTGCTCCACAAGCCGCACACTGCGGTCCAGTTCCTCAGGCTGCACCGGTCGCCGATATGCCCGACGCAAAAATCTCGACAAAACCTCTCGAGTCTGTTCGCTCTGTGACTTCGTCACGTCGCAGGCCAACAGCCTGCGCTGACTGACAGGACGAGTATCCAGAGGACCATCCAGCGCAAGATACTCCACCCACAGTCTGCCAGCCGGCTGACCTTCCGCAGGCCGCAACTGCCCCAGCATCATCCGCTCACGCCCCGCGACCGCCGGCACCGAGATCTCCAAAATCTCCGCCTTTTCACGAGAATCAGCAGTGACTTCAAACACCTTCAAAATCTTTGCCGGGCGCCGAACTTCACCAGAAATCATCGACAGCTCTGCATCGGACGACACGTCCTGCAAACCTGCACCATGCAGCAGCACCGCCACACGCAAAGGCTGCCCGGTCCCACTTTGGCCATAAACCCGCGCCCGAAATACGTAATCACCGTCCTCCCACTGGTAGGGCGTATGCAACGGACCCGTCGCCACACCGTCCGCTCCATCCGTTGAAAGTCGTCGAAATCCGTCATCCATGAATTTCCCGGCAACTTCTCCCGAAGCAGGTTCCGTATAAAGTGATGCCAGACGCCGCATCACAACCTTCGGCGGAACAGGCAAAATAGCCTGCGACATAATCGTCTCAGCCGCTTCGAAATACCGCTCCATCAGCACCGGTGACAACGACAAAACGTCGCCAATGTTGTCAAATCCATGACCAATGTCGTCAGCCGGAAAATCGGCTGCCGGATCAAAACTGACGCCAATCAGATCACGAATCGTGTTGCGATACTCAGTCCGATTCAGACGCCGCATCGTCACTCGCCCAGGATCCGGCTTCGCCGTGCGATCCGCATGATCCAGAATCGCCGACAGCTCAGCAGTAAACGATTCCGCCTCCGCTGCACCCGGGCGCTCCTGATCAGCAGGCGGCATCTCACCCGCAGCCAGTACCCGCAGTATCCTGGTAACCGCCTGACGACGGCGAATCAGCGAAGCATTGTCCGTTAATCCCTGCAGAGACAGCTCCGCACTTTTCTCCTCGTCGTTGTGACACTTCACGCAGTGCTTCTGAAGAAATGCGCGACCACCCGCGGAAAACTCCGGAGGCTCGGCCGGCAAGTACCCAGCATCTGCTTCACACAGCAGCAGCCCCGTAAAAACGGCACCGCACAAAAGACGAATGGCACACTTCATCAGGCTCTCCCCGCCCACTTCAACTCACCGTCCAGCTGATCAAATTCCGGCACGACATCAGTCACACTGAGCTGTGAACAAAGCCAAATGTCAGCATCATAACCCAAAGATACCAGGTTACGGCCCCCGCGAGTTTCCCGGAGAAATCCGTGTATCGCCCTCACAATGTCCTGATCACCCGACACAACACTCTGATACAGTCGAACCGCAAGGTCCGTGCAGTCGTTCGGCAGCCACTCGCTGCCTAAACCGTACCCCAGCTCTGCGGACACCGCCCCCGCAAACAGCGCGTCTTCTCCAGTCACGGCGCCATCCGTACCGGCACACACCAGGTGCACGTCACCCGCAGCACTTCGCAGCTGGTTCACAATTGCCGCCAGATTCAAAAAACAACCAATCAGAATTCTGCGGGATGACAACGATCGCAGCAGAGCCCTGGTGCCGTTCGTGGTGGTAAACGCCAGCAATCGCCCCGCAATCACGCTGGCTGCATACTCAGACGGTGAATTCCCCAGATCAAAGCCCTCAATCCGCACTCCGCCCCGCTCACCGCCCAAAACTACGTGACCAGGTTCGAACTGCTCACTGATTGACTGAGCCTCCTCTGGGGAACCACACGGACTGACTGCCGTCGCTCCGTTCTGCAGCGCTGTCACAATCGTCGATGAGGCCCGCAATACGTCAATCACCACCGTCGTACCACCTCGCAGAATCTCCGGACTGCAGAGCTCTGGAAGCAGATGTACACTCAATTTCCGACCCATGCCATGACTTTCCAGATTCCATACGCTATAAATCAGTCGGCCCCTGAAACGGTTCTGCCACCCCAGTATCGCATGTTCATTCGATAGCCTCAATCGGCAGTCCACCGTTTCGTTTCTGCTTCCCGTTGACAACCTTCCCCCTCGGCCTGTCGCACAGTTTCAGGATGTTGCACATGAATATTCGACTTTGGTCCCTGCTGCTGCTTTGCCTCAGCAATGCACCTGCCGCCCTCGCTCAGACTGCCACCGAAACTCCCCCCGCAGCTCGAATCGACGGAACCGGGCTCGGCTGGGTCGCACTCGGCAAAAATGACTTCGTCAACGTGAACTGCGATGACAGCACATGGAGCTTTCCAGAGGGTGAAATTCACTGCACAGGAAGCCCCGTCGGTGTCATGCGGACGGTCAGAGAATACCGGAATCTGGAACTGGTTGTGGAATGGAGACACCTTAAGCCCGCCGGAAACTCAGGCGTGTTCCTGTGGGCCAGCGAAAAAAACCTCGCATCACTCAAACGTGGTGGACTGCCTGAAGGCATCGAAGTACAGATTCTTGACCACGGGTACGCGGCTGCCTATCGCAAAAGTACCGGCAAGGAACCAGACTGGTTTACAACGAACGGAGATGTGTTTCCCACCGGCAACGCTAAAATGACACCATTTCCCCCCGTGGCACCCAACAGCAGCCGCAGTTTTCCTCGGAAAAACACCACCAAAGGCTCACCCGAATGGAACCACTACTACGTGCGTGCCATCAACGGCGAAGTCCGCCTGTGGGTCAACGGCGAAGAAGTCAGCGGCGGCACAGGCTGCAACCCGGCAGCAGGATTTCTGTGCCTCGAATCCGAAGGTTCACCCATCGAATTCCGAAACTTGCGAATTCGTGAACTGCCGTAATCCTGCTTCGATCAGACCAGACGACTGTTGTTCCCCGATTCCCCCGGGGAATCTATAATCCTCCGCAATTCTTCGTTTTTTCAACCTGCGAGCACTTTGGTAGTTCGCCGCATGAACTCAAATCGGCTACTGGTGGCATGGATGCAACCAGCGCTGCTGCTCGGCTGCGCGATGGTACTGATCGCCGGCTGTACCCCAACTCACTTTGTCGAGGTTCGCCATACCCCGGAAAACCGCCTGAATTCGCGGCTTAATCGATCATGGGCCGGTACTGTTCATCCCTCCAGCCAAACGACGCATTTCCTCGGCACCACCAGCTACCACGGCCCGTCAGACTCCGCACAAATGATCGCCCACTGCCTGCGACAGCAGCAGCAGCCCGCACGATTTGCCGCAGCCTCCCATGCACTGGCTGAACTGCAGTACCTCGCAGCCGACACCGTTCGCAGTCGTGATCCGCAGCTCGCGATGGAACTCTACCTCGATGCCTGCCATGACGCGTGGAAGTATTTCAGCACGCCGGATGCGAACGGATTGACCGCAGACCCCGCTGACCCCGACCACCGCGATACAGCCGAAACCTATAACACCAGTGCCGAACAGCTGCTCCGACTCATCAGACAGCATCTGCACATCAGCCCCGATGACTCCATTCGATTGCCCATCTCCGGACGTCGTCTGACACTGGAAATTCCCAGCCCCAGCAGGCAGTTCTCCGCAGAATCGCCCGGTGAATTTGAGTTTGTGTCCGATTATCGCGTGCGCAACCTCCGCGCTCGACACACGACAGCCGGTCTCGGCGTGCCGGTTATCATCAATCGCACCAAACAACGGCTCCCTGAACCACTCGAAAAATACTACACCAGCAGCATGACGTTTCCAGGAACGCTGGTCTTCAGCTTCCCGGCAGATGTTCCCCGACCACGCGATATTCGACTGCAGTTGTATGACCCGCGCGAGTCTGAAACGATGGTGGCTGGCGATCAGCTCCTTCCGCTGGAAACGGACATCAGCACGCCGCTCGCAAGACAGCTCAGCAATCGTGACCTCAGCCTGCTCGACACCTGGGCACTCATTCGCCCCGATCTCGCTCAGCAGATCGAAGGCCTCTACATGGTCCAGCCCTACGATCCTGATCGCATCCCCGTACTCATGATTCATGGCTTCTGGTCATCACCGATGACATGGATGGAAATGTTCAATGACCTGCAGGCCGATCCGGAAATACGCAGACGCTACCAATTCTGGTTCTATCTGTACCCCACCGGCGAACCAGTCGCCTTCTCCGCAGCCAGACTGCGAGAAACACTCAAGCAGGTGCGACGAGAATGTGACCCGGAGATGCGCAACCCCAAGCTTGATGAAATGGTCGTCGTGGGACACAGCATGGGCGGAATCCTCGCACACTCACTCACAATCGACAGCGGAGAATCACTGTGGTCCGCTGTCAGCCAACAGCCACTCAGCAGACTCAAAGCAGACCCGGAAACTCGCCAGGCACTGCAGCAGGTCTTCTACTTCAGCGCCAATCCCTCCGTCGATCGAATCGTCACCATTGCCAGTCCCTACGCCGGCAGCACCATGTCCAATCGTTTCACCCGCTGGGCTCTCGGATCAATCATCTGGCTGCCCGCACGCACGATGAAACTCAGTCGAGTTCTCTTTGAACATGCCACCGCCCAGTCACAGGAACAACTCGAACTGCCCCGCACCAGCATCGACTCACTCTCACCAAAATCCGCCATCCTCCGGCTTGTACGCGGTAACCCCGTGCCACAGGCTGTCCACCACCACAATATCGTCGCCATCAACCGCGGCAGAAATGCAGAAAACTGGACCGACGGCGTCGTCACATGGAAAAGTGCACACCTCGACAATGTGGACAGCGAACGAGTCATTCAGGCTGGACACAGCCAGATTGTTCGCAGTCCGGAAACTGTCCGCGAAATCCGTCGGATCCTGATCGAACACCTCGCTGAAACCAGCCGCCGCAAAGTCCCCGTGATACCCGCCAGCCAGACAACAGAACTGCAGTCCCAGACAACCCCAGAGAAGGCAGCAAAGTATTGACGCCGCTGCAACGGTAACCCCGCATGAAACTGTCCATCCTCTCAATTCTCCTCACGCTGCTGATCCATGAGCCGACCGTCACTGTCTCGGATTCAGGCCAGCCTGGGCCTGCAGTCCTGATCGTCGCCGTCAACCGGAAGGACAGCGCTGCTGCCTCAGCCATCAATCAGATACGCTCGTGGAAACTCTCTCAGGGCAAACTGATCTGCGCTGAAATACCGGAAACACGGAACAACAGTGATCCCGCTGCAGCCTCAGCAAAATTCACACAGCTGCTGATCAGCATGAAACCGGACTGGCTTGTGGAACTTCACGAAACTGCCGGTTCCTCAGACACCAGCGCTGTACTCCAAACAGGCTCCATCACTGCCGACAATCAAGCCAGTCTGCAAATCTCCGCCAGCCACCTCTGTACAGTCGCCAATACAGAAATCGAAATCACTGAACGCCACTTTCAAGTTTCCGAAACTCCCGTCAAAAGCAGCCTGATCGCCACATTGCCGAAAACTGATAACCCTGAAAAAATGATGGCGACACTGCTGATACGCACGGTCCGCAAAGACCAGTCACTCGCTGTTCGCAACCGCCAGCACCGCAGAATCACTGCGGAACTCCTGCAACAACTCGCAGTCGTCAAATCAGCCTCCGTCGCCGATCTCCTGGTCACTGCAGAAAATGACGGACAATTCAACATCGCCCTGCTGGATGACGCCGGAGTCGGAGGACGCGGTATTCCAGCGCTGCTGGAAATCTGGGCCGCTGAGCCAGGTGTGACGGTCGAGCGAGTCTGCGGCGCCGATATTCGCGGCGGATGCCTCACTCAGTTCGATCTGCTCTGCTGCAGCGGTGGCTCCGGCAGCCGTCAGGCCGCATCACTTGGAAACGCAGGACGCGAAGCCGTCAGGAATTTTGTCAGCCGCGGAGGCGACTACGTCGGGATCTGCGCCGGATCATACCTCGCCTGCAGCGGTTTCTCATGGGGACTGGGAATCCTCGATGCAAAAACAAAGTCCAGTAAATGGATGCGAGGCCGAGCAGAACTGCCGCTGACTCTCACGGACACAGGAGCCCGCATCTTCGCAGAAGGACCGCGCACAGCAGCAATTATCTACAACAACGGCCCCATCATCCAGCCCCACGAACAATCCGCCATCCCCGACTATCAGGTTCTGGCAACCTTCACAGCCGAAGTGGCTAAAAACCAGACCCCCGCAGGCATCATGGTGGACTCTCCCGCAATCGTCGCCGCGAAATTTGGCGCAGGTGACGTGCTGTGCATCAGCCCGCACCCCGAACAGAGCGGAGACATCGGACGCACATGGATCAGCACCGCCCTGAAAAAACTGCGTCTCAACCAAATCACGCCAGCAGCCAGCAACCCCTGATGTCCGCTGCTGTCTTTCCCGCTGTCAGAGCCTCGCACCCTCAGGCAAATACAGCTCGTTCAGCTTGTTCGCTGCAACCTCTTCAGGCGTACCTGAATTCCAGGCCACAGGAGCACTCTTGCCCTGCTCGTACAAAGACTCCATGGGAGCCCATACTTCGTCCACCTTCTCCGTGAACAAATCACCAATCAGCAAATCCGTGATCCGACCCTTCATCATCGGATAATTCCGAACGAAGTTTCCAAAATTAAACCCGTCATAGAACTCGCAGACCAGTCGCCGAATCCGATCAATCCCCCGGTTCAGCTCCGGGCCCCAGCTGCCCAGTCGAGCCTCAGAAAAATCCTGATGCTGAAACGCTTCACTGATCGAATCGGCCGCCATCTCACCCGACTTCAATGCCAGTAAAAGCCCCGACGAATACAATGGGTCCAAAAATCCAAACGCATCGCCCACAAGGACCCAACCCGGACCCGAAACCTTGGTGCAGCGATAGGAAAAATCACGAGTCGCAAAGTAGCCGGTGGCACGAGTCGCACCCCGCAGACGCTCAGCAGCGCCCGGACACTTCTCCACCTCCTCCTGATACACCTGCTCGTGATTGCCACGCCCCTTAAACAGATTGTCAAACGGAGCCACGATTCCCACACTGACTCGATTGCCGTGCAACGGAATATACCAGAACCAGCCCTGACGATCGGCCGTCTGCAAAATCACCGTTGCACCCTCGTCTCGACCAGTATCCTGGTGAGCCCCCTCCCAGTAGGTCCAGATCGCACCCTTGTTCAACACCGGATCCCAGGTCCGCAGCTTCAGTCGATTCATCAGCATGCCACTTTGACCGCTGGCATCGACAACCACGCGGGCACGCACCGTTCGAGTCTCACCGCCTTCAAGACGCACTCGCACACCGGAAGCACGATCACCATCAAACAACACATCCAGAACACGCGCACCCTCATGAGCCTCAACTCCGTGCTCACGAGCATTGTTCAGCATCAACAGATCAAACTCGCTGCGAACCACCTGCCACGTCTGCGAACACTCATGAGGATTGTTGTCCTCGAAGTAAAATGGCGCCGAAGCCTTGCCGTTGGCACTCACAAACTGAACACTGCGCTTCTTGACAAAACAACTCCGCTTCATCTTGTCCAGCATGTTCAGACGCTTCAGCGTCCAGTAAGTCTCCGGAATCAACGACTCACCCACGTGAAACCGCGGAAACTTCTCACGCTCGAACAACTGCACGCTGCGCCCCTGCTGGGCCAGCAATGTCGCCACAGTAGCACCCGCCGGACCACCACCAATCACCACCACGTCTGCTTCACACTCGCTGGCTTCCGAACCACCACAATCCGCTGAAACTGCAGCATCCAACATCGCCCGTCTCCCGCTTAACCCCGAACAAACACTGACATGCAGACAGGAACACCACACCTCGATAATAGACAGCAAAACAATAGTTGTCCACACAACTATCGCCAGCAGCCGCCTTTTCCACTGACACTTTTCAGGTTTTTTCCGGGAAATCGTTCAGGCATTTGACGACTTCGCAAACACACCCGAAGATGACATCGTCCCCCAATTCCACTCCCGCCATCGCCCGCCACTTACCCGGAAAAACCAACAATTACTGCACACGCGATCACATGAAAACAGCCTTCTCAGTCATCATCATCGCCACGGTGCTCGGGATTTCCGGCGGGTGCAGCCAACAGCCTGCCAGCCAGTCCGCCAGCACTCCAGAACTGCTGGCAGTCGCCACAACCTCGCCCATCACAACAGAAATTGCCGGCCAGCTGCTCGGAAAGGCCGACGACGTCCGCCTGATCGTTCCCCGGGAACGCCCCTCACGAGACTGGCGCCCCACTCGCACCGCTGCAGCCCGTCTGCGAGACGCCGGACTGGTCGTGCTGACCGGTGCCGGCTGGGAACCATGGACTGACCGCATTTCGCTGGCCCCCTCCCGAACTGTTGATTTGAGCAAATCCATCACACAGTTCCTGATCGAGATACCCGATGCCGTTACTCATCAGCACGGGCCCGACGGAGCACATTCACATAAGGGCTTCGTCCCCAACACCTGGCTCAGTCCACAGCTTCTGCTGCTGCAACTGCCCGACCTCGAGACTGCTCTCATCGCGGCACACCCCGACCGTCGCGAACTGATACAGCGTGAAGCCGGTCGCATACGCACAACACTGCAGGCACTTGCCGATCAGACAGCCAGCCTGAAAACCAGACTGTCAGCAAGTCCCCCCAAAGTCGTCGCCGACGGCCCTGAATTCCTGTATCTGCTGCGTGATCTGGGAATCGAGCCGGTCCGCCTTCAGTGGCCCGTCGACAGTGAAGCAAACGCCGCGATCGCAGAAAAAATCCGGCAGTCAGCTCCTCAAAATGGCCAGCCCCCGGCACTCTTCATTCTCAACACTCGCCGCTCACTGGAATCTGAGAAGATCGTCTACAGCGCAGGGTTCCGCGTGCTCCGACTTGACGACCTTGAACAGACGTCTGAGACAAAGAAAGCGGTCGACAGAGTCACCGACAACCTGCAGACAATTCAGAACTGGCTCGAAAACGCCCAGCCCTCTGCCCCCAGGTAACGCCTCCACTCAAACTTCCAGTCGCCACGCCACAGTACGCAACTGCCGCTCGGCTGTGTTCTTCACGATGTAAGCTTCCTGCGCACTCCGACACACCACAAACAACGTCGATCCACTGCCGGACATGAACACCGGTTTACGCACGGCATGCTGAAATCGAGCCTGCAGCTCCGCCATCTCGGCATTCAGGCCCGCCGCTGCGTCGGTCAGACGATTGAAAATACATGACTCAAGTAACTCGGTTCGCCCACCCTGCAAGCAACTCGCAATCTGCTCGGAAGTCCGCGGGTTCTGACCCGCCGCAGTCCTGCGAAAGACCTCCGGCGTACTGTTGCCACGCGCTGGACGAACAGCAACAAAATGCAGTTTTCCGGGGAAAGTCACAGGCTCAACGAGCTCACCACGCCCACGACAGATCGCCGCCCGAGCGCCGCTGAGCAAAAAGTTGATGTCACTGCCCAAACGCCCGGCAATTTCATGCAGTCGTTCATCCGAAACTGCCAGATTCCAGATACGGCGACACCCCAGCAACGCCGCTGCCGCGTTACCTGAGCCCCCGCCAAGGCCGGATTCCGGAGGAATAACCTTGTGCAGGACAATCTCCGCACCACAACCCGAATCCCCCAAACCACGCAGCTCCTCAGCCGCCCGAACTATCAGATTGCGACCATCCAGCGGCACCGCGTCCCGCAGAGCAGCCGGAGTCGCGTCACTCAAACGCAGCGTTACCACACCGCTGCCGTTGGGGATCAGCGTCAATGTATCACAGAACTGTGTCCTTACCATCACGGTGTCCAGCTCGTGAAACCCGTCCCCGCGACGCCCCAGCACCTCGAGAAATATGTTCAGTTTCGAAGCTGACTGCAACACAACACGCCCGGCAAAGTCTGGTCGCCAGCCACACCCGCCCGGTGCCCCGGATGATACCCCGTCGCATCCCGTCATCTTCGCACTCCCCACCATCACCGCACAAACACACTGAAAACGGCTTCTGCAAACCGGCAGATTCTGCCATAATCCGGCCACGGGGCAAACCGAAATGGATTTCCGAGTACTGCTGGATGCGGTCAGGCAAACGACAACCCTCAGATCACCTGCTCTCACTGCTGCAAGCCGAAGGACTGGCTGCCCGGTGCGACCTCGACCGCTGCGCACCGCTCGTACGCTCTTTAGCCGCAGAACTCCCGGACTTTGACTCCGTCTGGCTCGATGCCATGGTCCGCCTGCGGCAACTGACGCCATGGCAGGCCGAACAACTGCAGCTCACGCCACCCGGAAAATTGTCCGTCGGCAGATTCCTCGCCTGCGAACCGCTCGGAGAACACTCGCTGCTCGCACTCGACCGCCAGTCTGCACAAAAATTTGTGCTCGGTCGAGCCAGCACCGGCAGCAGGGCGGCAGGGACTCAGCCACCCACCGAATTGCGACAATTGCTCGATCGAATCTCTGCGATTCGGCAACGCAAACCAAACAGCTGCATTCTGCCACTGGAACTTGCAGAAGACCTTCACGGCCAGTTTTGGCTGGCCTCACCTCACGCCGGCAACTGGTCACTGGACGAGCTCCTGATACGCGGCGGACGACTGCCGTGGCAGGCCACAGCAGAGATCGGTCGCGAACTGCTGCTGTGCCTCGCGTGGTTCGAAAAAAATGGTCTCACCCACGGAAACCTCACTCTGTCATCAGTTCGAGCTTGCAGCAGCGGTCGAGTTTTTTTGACATCAGCATTTGCCCGCAGACTGCGACGCCCCGCGATTTCCATCGGACAGCAACTGACACTCCGCGACTGCGAAGGCTTCGCACCGGAACTTGCCGAGTGTGCTCGACAACCCGATCGCCGCAGCGAACTCTACGCACTCGGCTGCCTCCTCTGGCAAATGCTCACCGGGCGCCCGGTTATCATCTCCGCCGATCCCGTACGACGCCTGATCAGCCACCGGGAACATGACGTACCGGACGTTCGAATGCTGGTTCCGGAATGCCCTGAATGGCTGGCTCGCAGCCTCCAGATACTCACACGCAGGCTTCCCGAACTGCGCCCGGACTCCGCTGCCGAAACACTGCGACAATGGACGGCAGCCCCCCAGAGCTTCTCCGCAATCCGCCGCATCGTGCAGTCGCTCCCGGAATCCCGCAAAATTGTCACTCTGCCGCCCGGCCCAACACGTCAGACACAGTCACGCACAGCCCGACTCATTCGCCGTACCGGCTGGCCGGCAGCCGCTGTCGCAGCCCTCACAGGACTCGGATTCATTGCCAGCCAGTCCGACCCTCAGCTGCTGCCACTCAACGTCAGCGACTGGCGCGAACTGCTGACCCCCGAAAAAAACACAACAGGCATTCCGCTGACAAACAACCAGACCGCTGCCACAGCCGTGGACACTGTCCTCGACATGCCTCCGCCAAATGCTGACGGAGTCATTCAACTGGAATCCGGGCGCACGTATCGCCCCCGCGATCTCCGCATTCCCGGCAGACTCACCATCGAATGCCTGACCCCCGGTAGTGCAGTCGTCGAAATCCCGGCTCAGAATCAGTGGATTCTTGCCGGATCAGCCGTGGAACTCAAAGGCCTGCAGCTGAGAAGAGCCAGCGGCTCAGCAACACCCGAAACTCCTCGACAGCTGGCCGCAGTCCAGTGCAGCTCTCTGCTGCTGCACCAATGTCAGATCCAGTCGCCCTCCGCAGCTGACGACTGCTCCGGACTGGCCTGGTTCCGGCCCGCTCAGCAACCCGGAATCATCGAACTGCAGAACTGCGTGTTTGCAGGGGGCGGTTATGGCATCTCCTGCAATCACCCTCCCCAGAAACTGCAGCTCGAAAATGTTCTGCTGGCCTGCCGAGGAGGTGGCCTGCTGCTGGAATTCGGACAACAGGACTCCAGCGACTGGCAACTGACACTGAAAAATGTCACCCAAAGATTCGGCTTCAGCCTGCTTGACACCATCGTACATGCCGAAGGCCCGAAATCCCTCGCACTCCAGATCGTTTCCGAGGACTGCGTTTACCAGCCACGCATGGCCGTCGTCCGCATCCGTCCACCTGCGCAGTGGCAGCCAGCCAATATGCAGATCCGCTTCCAGACTGACAGCGGACACCCCGCAATCTTACGACCTGACGCCGAAGCCGCTGTGTATATTGATCGAACACTCAATCAAACTGTGGCCCTGCCGGACGAAAGCCTGCCCGACAACATGCTGCTGTTCACAGACAGCACCTTCGCAGACTCAGAACAACAGCACTTCAGCACACCGTGGGAAGCGTCACTGCTGCTGGACTTCGAAGGCCCCAAACTTTCACCGCAACTGCCCGGCATCATCGCAGCAAAAATGCCCACTCAGCCTGCCGCAGCTTATTTTACAAACTGAAACTCACGAGTATTCAGGATGGCCCAGATCACGTCCTCCCAACCCTGCTGACGGCTGGGATAATCAGCAAGTTTCTGCACCACAAACTGAACCTCCTCCGGACGCGGTGGCCTGCTGAACGCCGCCAGATACAACTCCCTCAGCTGCTCCTCCGCAGCCCGCTGCTCATCGCGAGCAAACCTGGCGGCACGCCCCTGACCATTCTGCAAACGCCCCTGCACATCACTCGAATTCAACAGATGCAGTGATTGCGACAGATTGGCCTCAGGAGACCGCTCGCACTCACACGCACTCTCGGCTTCCGGCTTCCCAAAGACCTGCAGAAAATAATTATTGAAACCGTTGTCCGGCAGCTGCACCGCCGTCGTACCCTGCGGAATCGTACCAAAATTCGATGGCGTCTCAGCCACAGAATTCACCGCGTCATACAACACCTCAGCCGTCAGTCGCCGCGGATAAAAACGTGAAAAATTCTGAGCATCCGCGGCATTGAATTCCGTCGGCTCTGAACTCAGCTGATAGGCTGACGAGCGACAAATGGTCCGCACCAGATCCTGCAAATCAAAACGATGCTCAACAAAGTGCTTTGACAAAGCATCCAGCAGCGCCGGATTCGACGGCGGATTCGTGACTCGCAGATCGTCCTCCGGATCCACTATGCCGCGACCAAAGAAATGCTTCCAGTACCGATTCACCAGCGCTTTGGCAAAAAATGGATTCTCTGGCGCCGCCATCCAGTCCACAAGGTGCTGACGAGCATCATCGTATTTCGAAATCTCAAGCGCAGGACTGCCCAGACCGGCCGGCGGAACGTCCAGCTGAGTCCGCGGATTACGCGACTTCGGCTCCTCAGCCTTCACATACACCATATCCGGCTGATTCAGCTGCATGTTGTAGCGGGAATTCTTCAGACCCACCTGCGAAAAAAATGCCTCAAAGCCGTAATAGTCTTGCTGGCTCCAGCGCTCAAACGGATGATGATGACACTTCGCACACGCCAGTCGCATCCCCAAAAACAACTGCGCAACGTCCTCCATCTGCTGCGTCGATGTCGCGACCTCGCGATACCAGGCCGCCGGTGGATGAGTTTCAGCGTCGCCCGTCGCCGTCAGCACCGCACGCACAAACTGATCGTACGGCATGTTCTCACGCAGCGCACGCCGGATCCAGCTGTGAAATCGAAATGTGTACTGAATGTCAGTCGCCTGACGCCGCTTGTTCCGCAGCACCGCCGCCCACTTGTTCGCGAAATAATCAGAATAACCCGGGCTGGACAACAACCGATCAATCAGCCGGTCACGCTTCGCAGGATCCGTGTCAGCGATAAACTGACTGGTCTCAGCCGGTGACGGCAAACGACCAGCAATGTCAATCGACACCCGCCGAATAAAGGTGGCGTCGTCACACAGCGGGGCAGGGGGGATCCCCAGCTGCTTCAATTTCCCAAACACCAGCGAATCCACAAAGTTCTTTTCCGCAGGCACACTCTGCACCGGAATACCCTGCGGAATCACAGCCCGAAATACACCCACCTCACCCTGAAATCGCACCATCACAGCTACTTCACCCGGCACGTCCTCTACCGTCACTCGGCCAGCAGCATTCGTAATTGCCATCTCAGCATGGTTGGGCTCATAAGATGCCAGTCGTGTCACATCATGCACCGAACCGTCACTGTAATGCGCCAGCACTGACAGCTGCTGCCGACCACGGAAGTTCATCTCGCGAACTGCCGGCACAGCTTCAATCCGCTGCAGCACAGGATCCTCTTCAGAACCATACGGCATGCCCTGCTGAATCCAGCGAGTCACCAGATCCCACTCGTATGTCCCCGGCGACATTCGCTGACCACCGCCATGAGGCAAAATGTTGGCAGGCTTCTGCAGCAACAGACTGAAACCAGCGTCCGCCGGAAAAATGCGACGACCCCGATCCTCATGCACCAAAAACTCATAGTCCTCATCAGGGTAAAATCCCAGCAGCGACAGCCGAAAACCGTTCTGACCGTCAGCCTTGCCGTGACAGCCACCAGCGTTGCAGCCCAGCTTCGTAAAGATCGGCACAATCTCGTTCTCAAAATTCACTGGCAGGTCTTCAGCACAACGCGATGCCGTTAGTTCGATCGCCGCCGTTCGACCACCCGGCTCCGTCGCTGTCACTCGACTGACACCATCCAGCAGCGGCGTCACCAGACCTTCCGCATCCACCGACAATACATTCGGAGCCGCAACGCTGTACGCCACACTGTGAGTCAAATCGTGCCGCTGACCACTTGCATAGACGCCCGTCACCAGCAGCTGCCGCCGCGCATTGCGACCAGCCAGCGTCGTCGGACCCGCAGATTCAAACTCGATCCGCTGCAATTCACCCGCCGGACCCAGCCCCGGAGGTTCAGCCTGCACCGGCATCCACGCGGTCAGCACCAGACACACACCCAAGAATATCATGCCGGTTCGCTTCGCTGCACTCATCTGCAGGACTCCTGTGACAGCCCGCTCAGCCTCTCAAAACCTGCACAATTCTGACCTTTTAGTCCCGGAAACGCAAGAAATCTGCCAGGGAATCGACGAACAGAACTGAGCTTCAGGCAGGGTTTTCACCCATTTCCCAGCAGAATCCGTCCCTCGAACTGCCGATTCTCAGGAAATTCGCCCCCTTCAACACTCTCTCAGCCCGGTGGCATACCACCAAATGGCCGACTAGAATCCCAGCTCTCACAAACCTCCAGAAAACCGGCCGGAGAAAAATCATGCGTGCGGATCAACACGAACAGCAGGCTCGACGCGACTTTCTGCGAGCCATGACCGCCGCTGCCA
>JBJTPZ010000432.1:0-2594 GCA_046075365.1 Planctomycetaceae bacterium | reverse complement strand
GCGTTTCATGTCAGCAGTCCTTTCATGCCCGCCGTCAGATCGTCGTCCACTTCCGGACTGCAGAACGCCACACTCACCTCATAACCGCCGGCCGGATATTCTTCCTTCACCGGGATGTACCACGGACCGCCGTCACCGTAGGCAGCGGTTGCCACAAACCTGCCGCCGGCCAGCTGCTGTGCTCTGAGCTGATATTCAAGGAAACTTTCGCCCGGCAGATGCAGCAGACAGATGTCGTTGATCTGCAGGCTGCTCAGTACGATCGGAATCTTCTGCTCGACACGCTGCAGCCATGCCAGCTCAAAGGCCGGCCGATTGCGTCCCACCACCGCGCGACTTTTGTCGGCAATCAGGGCCGCCAGCGCTTCTGCATTGAGATCTGCGCGAGGTTTCGGCAGGATTTCGGCCGTCTTCCATACCGCGCTGCCCACAGGTTCCCGCTGCAGGCTGGCCGCTGCCGCCACAATACCGTCGTAAATCCGTCGTGCCAGAATCGGCCGCTGCTCCTTCGAACCGTCGTTGTATTTCCCGGCCGAGATATTGCCGGCACAGCCGGTGAAGTAGATGTGCGTCGTGCCGGGCTCTTCCGCCTGCCGCTGCTTGCGGGCCAGGCCGGGGAAATCGCTGCTGGCTCGCCCGTCCCCGTAATAACTCATCGGATGCACGGCATAGTAGTGACAGCACACCACGGGTCGGTCGCCGCTGTAAAAGGCCACCGTCCGCAGCTCTGGGTCGATCAGACCTTCCGTCATGTCCCGCAGTTTGGGATCGGCACAGGCACTGCCGCGCATGCTCAGGATGCGACCGTCCGGACCGCGATTGATGCGGCGATTGGAAGCCACCTGAACCACTCGGCCGCGGCCCTGACCCACATGCGTTACCGGGACAGCTTTGGGAATCGCTTCCCTGATCGCCTGTCGCAGGCGATCGAGGCACGAATTGAAGAAATCGGGCAGCATAATGTTGGGCAGGTCGCCCTGAGCATCCACCAGTTTTTGAGCTTCGAGGCAGGCGAAGGGGGCATTGTGCTGGTGCACGCACTGCACGGCGCAGCGTTCCGGCGTTGTTCCGGCAGCCTCAGCCATCGCGGTCCGCCAGGCCACATGAGCACTGTTCAGAATGCCGGTCCAGTCAACGGCACAGACGACAATCGGAGCTCCTGCACCCAGCAGGACGTAACCGATGGCTTCCTGAGCATCATCGACGGCTTCGATGGGCTTGATCCAGCCGCCGCAGCAGCCATGGCCAGTGGGAGCTGTTGCATCGAAGCGAAAGGGAGCGATACTCAGTCCGGAGGACGCGGCAGGCATCGCTCCCGGGATCCCCGTCAAAAGTGCGCCGGCCGCTGATGCCTGCAAAAAATCACGCCTTGAAAACTGCCCCATCACTGTGCGCTCCTGATCAATCCACGACACACCCACAGCATTCACCGCCGGCATTCTGCAAAGTTCGTGCGAATTGAGCAAACCTGGGACGCCGTTGATTGTCGCTGCGATTCCTGAGCCGCTGAGTAATGGAAAGCGGGTGACGCAGAACCGACTCAGTTGTGAAACTGCCGCAGGACGCGGCGGAGTCTCACCCCTGGCCCCGCGCATCCACTGAAATCCCGTTGCTAATGCCCAATGGCCTTGAAGTTCTCTGGAATCCTGTGAACAGACGGGCGAAAACACGGGCGGGCGAGGCTCCTGCCGAGCCACCGAGCGCTGGTCCGCGCTGTCAGCGATTGCCAGCGATTTTGCCAGGCAGCGGGGATCGGCGCAGTACTCGCAGCAGGGATGCTGCTCAGCCGGAGCTTCGCCCTCCCGGCCCCCCCCCATCTTGCCAGAAAGTCAAGGCCATTGGGCTAAAGCCCCTGTGGCGGGTCGCAGAGTCTGAGTTGAGGATTGGTCCGGCTGGTTTTGATGGACAATTCCCAAACCGAAGCCACGCTGAGAAACAAGGAATTGGAGGGATCACCAATCGTTGCCTGAGCCGTGGTGCTCAGACTGGGATTGCCGTCTACCAACCACAGGAACGTATGTGTGTCGAGGAGCAACTTCATTCCATGTACTCCTTCATCTCGTCGAGCGGTTCGTCGAAATCAGGAGCCATGTAAAGAATGCTGCCCTTGCCGAGTCCCGGCGGGGGACGTTTGACCGGCTGTTCGGACTCAGTTCGCAGTCTGGCAACAGTCTGTTGATTTTCCGTGATGATAATTTCATCACCGGGAGCCAATTGATGGATAAAGTCCTTCAGCCTGGCCTGGGCTTCTTCAATCGTGATTGTTATCGACATGTTTCTCTCCTTTTTTGACCACAGATATCACTGATCGCACGGATAAGACACTGGCTCGCACGAGTGAGTTCTGTTTGCGTTTATTATCGTGCCATCTGTGTCATCCGTGGTTAATCGCCGTTTTTCTGTCGTTGTTTTTGACCACCGATTATACGGAACAGGCGCCCTGCGTCGGGTTTTGAGGGCGATTCAGAACTGCAAAGAATTGGCCAGAATTGCGAAAAACGCAGGGGACACCAGGGTGTTGAAGCTGCGAAAGGACGGAATGGCGGGGGATCCGTCTGAAGAGAGGCTTTGAGCGATCGCTGCCGGGATTCCGC
>JBJTPZ010000431.1:0-9340 GCA_046075365.1 Planctomycetaceae bacterium | reverse complement strand
CCACGGGGCCGCTGCGCGCCAATAGGCCCTATGACGACAGGCTGCACGGGGGCGAGGGGAGGATTGCGTGGCCAGGGGGCCGTGGGGCGGGGGCTCAATGGCCTTGACGTTCTGCTCAAAGCAGGTGGCGGGAGGGCGAAGCACCTGCTGAGCCGCATCCCTGTTGTGAGGATTGCGGCGATCCCCGCTGTTTTGCGGAATCGCTGGCGATCGCTGACAGCGCGAACCATTGTTGGGTGGCTCGGCAGGAGCCTCGCCGTCCCGGCGTTCGGTGGCTTGGCAGGAGGCTCGCCGGCCCGTGCGTTCGGTGGCGTGGCAGGAGGCTCGCCGGGTCCCGGGGCTTTACCCGTCTGTTGACAGGATGTCCGAGAACTTCAGGGCTATTGGCTGGGAATTCCTGGTGGCCGGTGGTTGCCGTGGAGCAGGATGCTCGAGCGACGTCGCAGCCCGTGCGTCGTTGGCTCGGGGATGCCTAAAGTCAGAGGCTGCATATGTTTAGGGGCAGTCTGGCTGTGCGGTGTTGGGGTGTTCGGTCTGGCACCGGCGCGGCGGTGCGGGGTATTGAGGGAACGTGGAGCTGGTTTTTTTATGTTTTCTGCGTTTTCGACAGCGATTTTTTGATCGTGGTGACGGTGTTTCCGTTTCTGTAGGTGTGGCGGCTGATTGTTGGTGTGTGTTATCGCTGACCGGGCTCGGTTTTTTGCTGTTGCAGCGGGAGCTGTGTGATGTCTGATATCGTGCGGGTGGTGGTTGACGGGGCTGATGGCGAGGGAACTGGTTCTGGTCGTTCGCGTGCGGGTGGCGGGCCAGGAGGTGGCCGTGGTCGTCAGACGGGCTGGGGGTCTGGCGGGCGCAATCAGGGCTTTGCGGGTGGACCGCAGCTGCTGGGTGTGGTGCTGCTGGCGTTTCTCGGAATGGCCGGTTATCAGTTGACCCTGATTGACGTGGGCAGTGGCCAGATCGCTGTGCTGACTCGCAAGATCGGTCTGGACGTTGCGAACTCTGATGAGATTGCTCCTTCGCCGCAGCACAAGGGGGTACAGCGTGATGTGCTGACAGAGGGGCGTTATTTCCGGAATCCGTATGTGTGGTCGTGGCAGGTTGTGCCGCAGGAAGAGATCGCCTCGGGTGAAATGGGAGTGAAGGTCAGTCTGACGGGTGATGATCCTGGTTACGGTGAGTTTTTGGCGAAGGTGGATGAGCGTGGCGAGGCTGTGACGAAGGGGATTGTGCCGGGTGTGCTGAATCCTGGTCGTTATCCGATCAACCCTTATGTGTATCAGGTTGAACGGCACAAGCCGACGACGATTCCGGCGGGCTACAAGGGTGTAGTGACCAACCTGGCAGCTCCGCTGGCGCAGAAGCCAAACAGCCTGCTGGTGGGTGTGACGGAGCGTGGTGTGCAGGAGCAGACGCTGGAACCGGGGACTCATTATTTGAATCCTTACGTGACCAGGGTTGATCTGGTGGACTGTCGCAGCCAGCGATTCAATCTGGGTGAGGAAGACGACATGGGCTTTCCGTCGAAGGACGGGTTTTGGGTCAGTCTGGACGGTGTGATTGAGTTTCGTGTGAATCCAGAGAAGGCTGCGGAGGTTTATGTGCTGTTCAACCGGTCTGAGAATGGTCCGCTGATTGACGAGGAGATCGTGCAGACGGTGATCATGCCGAATGCTCGCAGTTTCTGTCGTCTGCAGGGTTCGAATTCTTCGGGCCGTGAGTTCATCCAGGGTGAGACTCGATCGGCCTTTCAGCGTTCTTTTGAGCAGGAGATGCGGACGGCGTGCGAGCCACTGGGGATTGAGATTATTCAGGCGCTGATTACGACAATTCGGCCGCCTGAGAAGATTGCTGAGCCGGTCCGTCGTCGGGAGATCGCCAAGCAGGAGGAGCTGCAGTACAAGCAGCAGGTGCTGCAGCAGGAGTCGGAGCAGAAGCTGGCAGTGGAGAAGGCGATGGTTGAGCAGAAGCAGGCGCTGGTGACAGCCGGGCGGGATGTCGTGAAGGCCACGACGAAGGCTGAGGAGGAGCAGAAGGTCGCTGTGACTTTGGCTAATCAGCAGCTGGCCGTGGCCCAGCTGAAGCTGGATGCGTCGCAGGATGAAGCGCGAGCGATTGAGGCGCGAGGCCTTGCTGCGGCGGATGTTGTGCGGTTTGACAACGAGGCCGAGGCTGCGGGATGGGAGAAGGCCGTACAGTCGTTTGACGGTGACGGACAGGCCTATGCTCGCTATGTGCTGTACCAGAAGCTGAGCACTGCATGGCGACGGATGATGGTGAATACAGCAGACAGTCCGATGATGAAGATTTTGGATTCGTTCACAGAGCCTGTGGTGCAGCAGAAGACGGCAGCTCCGGCAGTACAGCCGGTCGCAGCCGGTGGTCAGGAATAACGCTGTGTGGCAGTGAGACAATTGCGGAACATTGAGCGAGTCAAATTTGCAAAGGTGGTGCATGATGGGAATCAAAGAAGTGCTGCGTGGTGTGATGCGTGGTCGGGTTGCCGGTGCAGCAGCGACTGTGCTGGGATTTGCCGGGGCTCTGACGGCATTCGAATGGACTTTCAACCGACATTATGTGCCGGAAGGATATAGTCTGGTGCTGCGTTACAAGGGGCCGCCATTGCCGTTTTTGCCAGGGGACAGACCGGTGTCTGCAGCGGGCCAGTTCGCGCGGGTTGACGACGGGGGCAGGCCGCTGGAGAAGGGGATTTTGAAAGAGCTGCGTGGTCCAGGCCGTCATTTTCTGTGGTATGGGTGGTGGGAAACGGATCTGGTGAAGGATACTTTGGTGAATCCCGGCGAGGTGGCTGTGGTGACCAGTCGGATGGGCAATGATCTGATGAACGGCCAGTTTCTGGTGGACGGAGATCTGGACCAGACAACGGAAAAGGGGATTTTGCGGAAGGTGCTGGGGCCGGGGCGTTACCGGATCAACGAGTATGCGTATTCGGTGAAGATTGTGAAGCAGGAGGTTGTGCAGTCAGATCAGCAGCAGAAGCATGTTGGCTGGGTTTCGATTCCAGCTGGGTATGCCGGGGTGGTGACGAATCTGGCGACCAATCCGGGGGCGGGTCTGCAGGCGGGCATTCAGAACACTGTGCTGCAGCCGGGCCTGTATCCGATCAATCCGAATGAGCAGCATGTGGACATCATCGGCATTGGTTATACTGACTTGTCGGTGAAGTCGAATTTTGTCAGTCAGGACGGCAAGCCGGTGCTGGACGAAAGTGGTGAGCCGCTGGTGTCGGACGATGAGAGCGGCATTACGTTTCCGTCGACAGACGGGTTTCGGATCCATATGGACTTCACGGCCGTGTGGGGGATTATGCCGGATCAGGCGGCTGACGTGATCCGCAAATTCGGGACATTGCAGGCGGTTGAAACGAAGGTGGTGATACCGCAGATCGAAAGTATTTGCCGCAACGAGGGTTCATCACTTGGTGCGGTGGATTTACTTGTCGGAGATACTCGGCAGAAATTCCAGGAAACAGTTTCAGCTTCATTTCACAGGATTTTGGAGGACAAAGGGCTGACCCTGCTGCATGGATTTGTGAGGAACATTCATATTCCGCAGAACATTCGCAAGCCGATTCAGGAGAAGTTTGTCGCTGACGAACTGAAACTGACTCGTGATCAGGAACAGCTGACGGCTCGAACTGAAGCCGAGCTGCGGGAGGCTGAGCGAAAGGTTGAGCTGGAGACGGACCGGATTGGTGCAGAGACAACGAAGCTGGTGGCGGAGGCTGTGGCTGACGGGCAGAAGCTGGCCGAGGAGACTCGTGCGGAAACCTTGAAGCAGGTGGCTGCGGTGGAGCGTCAGACGGCCGAGCTGGAGGCGCAGGCGACAGTGAATCTGGGACGAGCGAAAGCTGATGCGAAGAAGGCAGAAGCGGAGGCGAAGTCCGAGCTGTTTGGTCTGGCGGTGGGTGCGTTTGGTTCAGGTGAAGCGTATAATCAGTGGGTGTTTGCCACAGGTCTGCCGCAGGATCTGCGGCTGGATTTGTTTTATGCAGGCTCCGGGACCTTGTGGACCGATCTTTCGAAATTCACGGATGTCGCGATTGGTTCTGAGCTGCGTGAGCGACAGCAGTCGTCGCGTGAGCCTGCGAAGAAATAAGCGGGCTGGCATCACGTGACCTGACACGGCTTTCCCGGTAGACTGAGCCCACTGCTGTTTGTGAATTCAGCAGCAATCGTTCATTACCTGGGAAGCACAGGCATGGGCTGCGTGAAGGGCATCTTAAAAGTTCTGGTGCTGGTTGCGGCTGCAATTCAGTCGGCTGCTGCCGTTGCTGCTGCGGTCGGTGCTGAAGTTACTGACAGGAACGAGCTGTTGTTCGTCCGCCGGATTGCTCCGTTGCTGGCAGCGAAATGTGTGGCGTGTCACGGAGCGGACAGGCGTGAGGGCGGACTTGATCTGCGGACGGGTTCTTCGGCTGTTGCGGGTGGCGACAGCGGTCAGTCAGCGGTTCTGGCAGGTGATGCCGATCACAGTCCGGTGCTGCTGGCGATGCAGCGGGATGCAGCGGACTGGTCTGCGATGCCGCCGAACGAGGGTGATCGTTTAAGTCCGCAGCAGATTGGCTGGGTGCGGGACTGGATTGCTGGGGGTGCTGCGTGGCCGGCCGGCGACCGGCAGCGGCAGCTGGCAGAACTGCATGGTGCGGCGTGGGCAGCTGAAGACGGTCTTCAGGTGGCGACGAGCGGTGGTTTAAGTCGGGACTGGACGGAACGCCGATATTCGCCGGAATCGCTCTGGGCTTTGCAGCCGGTTCGTCGACCGTCGGTTCCAGCGGATGCTGATCACCCGATTGACTGGCTGCTGAATCGGCATCTTCCGTCGGGGCTTGAACCTGCCGGGTCAGCTGACGTGAGGACATTTGTCCGGCGGGCCACATTTGATCTGACGGGTCTGCCGCCGACTCCCGGGGACGTCCTGAAGTTCGTGCAGGCCTGTGGGGGCGAAGACAGTGCTGCTCTTGAGTCCGCGTCGGGAAGCCTGGCGATTCGTGACCTGATTGAGCGTCTGCTGGGCAGTGTGCATTATGGGGAGCGGATGGCTCAGCACTGGCTGGATGTTGTGCGTTACGCTGACAGTGCGGGTTTTGCGAACGACTATGAGCGGGGGAATGCGTGGCGTTATCGGGACTACGTAGTGCGATCGTTCAACAGCGACAAGCCGTGGGATCGCTTTGTGACTGAGCAGCTGGCGGGGGACGAACTGGACCCGGAGAGTGCTGAGAATCTGATTGCTGCAGGTTTCCTGCGGATGGGGCCGTGGGAGCTGACGGGCATGGAGGTTGAGAAGGTAGCGCGTCAGCGATTTCTGGATGATGTCGTCAACAGTGTGGGCGAATCGTTTCTGTCTCAGTCACTGCAGTGTGCGCGTTGTCATGATCACAAATTTGACCCCGTACCGACTCGCGATTATTACTCGATTCAGGCGGTTTTTGCGACGACTCAGATCACTGAGCGGTCGGCCGCCTTTTTGCCGTCTGAGCAGACGGCGGGGTTTGGGGAGCGGGAATTGTTGCTGCAGCGGCAGCTGGAGTATCAGCGGGTCCTGCAGGAGCTGGATGATGTGCTGCTGGTGAATGCCGAGCAATGGTATCAGCAGCAGGGTCTGGATGACTCGGCGTGGCGCTCGGTGGTGTCTGAATTGCGACGTGAGGGCAGAGTGTCGGCAGGTCAGCCGAGTGCTGGCAGGCGGGCATATTCGGACGTATTTGCCAGAGCGCGGAGGTTGCTGGGTGAGCGGGGGCAGTCTGAGGACACCTATCCGCCGAAGCTGGTCGGATTTACTCCGGCACAGTTTGGCCTTGAACGGGTGGCTCGCAAGGGGCTTGAGCGATTGCGGTGGGAACTTGAGCGGTACGAGCCGTTTGCGTTGTCGGTGTATTCGGGAGCGACGCGGGAATTTCGCACGGTGAATGCACCTTTGCGAATGCCGAGTAATTTGCTGAGTCCAGGGGAGGTGGAGCGCACCTGCATTTTGACTGGTGGCGACCCGTTTGCAGCGGGCGAGCCGGTGCGTCCGGGTGTGCTGAGTGCGGTGTCAGCGGGAGTGTCCGGTACATTGCCTGTGGGGGTGAGCGGTCGTCGTCTGGAGTTTGCTCGCTGGGTGGCCAGTGCCACCAATCCCTTGACGACTCGTTCGATTGCGAATCGTGTCTGGGGCTGGCATTTTGGGCGTGCAATTGCGGCCAATCCGAACAATTTTGGGGGGACGGGGGGCCGTCCTGATCATCCGGAGCTGCTGGACTGGCTGGCAGCGGAGCTGGTGGACGGCGGGTGGTCTCTGAAACGCCTGCATCGTTTGATTATGACCAGCAGTGTCTATCGCCGCAGTTCACGTGCGGTGGATCGGGATGTGCTGGCTGGTCTGGATCCTGACGGTGTATTTTTGAGTGTTTTTCCGGTGCGCAGGTTAAGTGCCGAGGAGTTGCGGGACGCGATGTTGTCGGTCAGCGGTGAGTTAAACCTGCAGGTGGGCGGGATACCGAATCGGCCGGAGCTGCATTCCGAGGCGGCTTTGCAGCCGCGTCAGGTGATGGGCAGTTTTGCGGCAGCGTGGGTGCCAAATGCTTTGCCGGCGGAGCGTCATCGTCGATCTTTGTATGCATTGCGGCTGCGGGGTCTGCCTGATCCGGGACTGGAGGTGTTTAATTTGCCGGGGCCTGATTTTTCCTGCGAGCGGCGTGACACCAGCACTGTGACTCCGCAGGTCTTTGCTCAGTTTAACAGTCAGAATTCGTGGTCTCGGAGTCTGGCGATGGCTGCTCGAGTGCTGCGTGAAGCTGATTCGGACGAGGCTGCGGTGCAGCGGTGTTTTGAGCTGGCTTACGGACGTCGTGCGACGGCAGCGGAAGCGGAACGCTGTGTGCGGCACTGGCGTGACATGGTCGAGGTGCAGCGTGAGGCGCTGTTCAGCACTCCGGTTCCGCCTCGTCAGAAAGTGCGCGAGGCCGTTGAGGAGAACACGGGGGAGCGATTTCAGTTTACGGAGACGCTGTATGGGATGGAGAATTTTGTGCCGGATTTGCGGGCCGAGGACTGTGATGAGCGCACGCGGGCATTGGCGGATCTGTGTCTGGTTTTGTTGAATTCGAACGGGTTTTTATATGTGGAATGAGGTTACTGAAGCGAGTGCCGGTGCAGGGCGGCGGGAACTGGTCTGTGGCACAGCGGGTTTGCTGGGCAGCATAGCGGCGTCGGCACTGCTGTCGGGGGAGGGAAGGGCGGACGAGAGGGTGGGCGGGGATTCTGCGAGGCTGCCGCATTTCAGTGCAGCTCGCGCTGACAGTGTGATTTTTCTGATGATGGAAGGTGGACCTTCGCATCTGGACACCTTTGATCCGAAGCCTGAGCTGGCGCGCCGTCATTTGCAGCAGTTTGTGCGTGCTGGTCGAGAGAAGTCAGCGATGGAGGCCGGTCAGAGATATTTTGTCCGCAGTCCGTTTCGATTTCAGCGAGCGGGTGAGAGCGGCGCGGACATGGCAGAGAACTGGCGGCATCTGTCGGGGGTGGCAGACGAGCTGTGTTTCTTCAGGGGCTGTACTGTTGACAGTGTGAATCATCCGACAGCGATGTATCAGATGAATTGCGGAAATCGTTTTGGGGGTGACCCGGGTTTGGGTGCGTGGATCAATTATGGTCTGGGCAGTGCGAATGAAAATCTGCCGGGATTTATAGTACTGCCGGAGGTGAGTTATCCGCAGGGTGGAGCGGCGAACTGGGGGAGTGGATTTCTGCCTGCCCGTTATCAGGGCACTGCACTGCGTGCGCGGGGTTCGGCCATACTGGACCTGAATCCTCCGCGGGGCGTGACGGTGACTGAGCAGCGGCGGAATCTGCAGTTACTGGCTGAATTCAATAACAGGCATGCTGAGCAGCATCCAGGCGACACAGACCTGCAGGCGCGGATGTCCGGGTACGAACTGGCGTTCAGGATGCAGTCAGAGGTTCCGGAACTGCTGGATTTGGCGGGGGAAAGTCGTCGGACGCTGGAGCAGTACGGGGTGGGGACGGAGCCGGTAGATTCGTTTGGTCGCAAGTGTCTGCTGGCGCGGCGTCTGATTGAGAAGGGAGTGCGTTTTGTGCAGTTGTACAGCGGGTCATGGGACAGTCATGACTATATTGAGCGGGCGCATGGGAATTTGATACGGGCCACCGATCAGCCGATTGCCGCACTGATTTCTGATCTGCGGCAGCGGGGTTTGCTGGACAGGACTTTGGTGGTCTGGTGCGGTGAATTCGGAAGGACACCGGACAACGGAGTGCGGCAGGGGACTGCGTGGGGTCGGGATCACAACCCGAATGCGATGACGATCTGGCTGGCCGGGGGCGGCTGTCGGGCAGGGCATACGATTGGTGCCACGGATGAACTGGGCATGGAGGCGACTGAGGGTAAAGCACACGTGCGTGACTTTCATGTGACGCTGTTGCGTTTGCTGGGGCTGGACGACAGTCGGCTGACATTTTATCACGCAGGGCGTTATAAGCAGCTTAGTCAGTTTGGCGGTCGGGTGATCGAGGGTTTGCTGGGTTGAGGGTTGGAATTGCCGGGCGTTTTTCGGGAGGTTCGGGGGTATTATGCCATTGACCAGTGAGCAGATTACGCAGTTTTTTCGAGTGTCTCCGGGCAGTCGGGTGAAGTTGTCTGATCATCACACCGGGTGGGCTCAGACTGCGGAGCTGGCAGAGCTGGGAAGAGAGACTGTGAAGGAGCGTGCTCAGGAGTTGTTGCGCAGCGAGCAGCAGGAGCTGTCGGACCGTCAGGAGTTGCTGTATGCAGACAATCGATATTCGCTGCTGGTGATTTTTCAGGGGATGGATGCATCTGGCAAGGACGGGACAATTCGCCATGTGATGTCGGGGATTAATCCGCAGGGCTGTCGGGTAACAAGTTTCAAGCAGCCGAGTGCGGAAGAGCTGGATCACACTTTTCTTTGGCGCTATGCGAAGTGTGTTCCCGAGCGTGGCTGCATTGGAATCTTCAATCGCTCGTGGTATGAGGAAGTATTGGTTGTGCGGGTGCATCCGCCGGTGCTGGCTGGGCAGCAGTTACCTCCGGGAAAGCGTGGCAAGTCTTTTTGGCAGCAGCGATTTGAGGACATTAATGCATTTGAGCAGCATCTGGTCCGCAACGGGACTCAGGTGGTGAAGATCATGCTGAATATTTCGAAGGGGGAGCAGAAGAAGCGTTTTTTGGAGCGTCTGGAGCGACCTGAAAAGTACTGGAAATTTTCGGCTGGTGACGTGGCGGAGCGGCGGCACTGGGATGCATACATGCAGGCTTACGAGGAATCGCTGGAGGCCACCAGCACAGAATGGGCTCC
>JBJTPZ010000430.1:0-3571 GCA_046075365.1 Planctomycetaceae bacterium | reverse complement strand
CATTCCACTTCGCCATCAACTCTTTGACATCGCTGGCAAAGGTGCTGTCGAGGTAGTGGGACGAGTAGTATTCGCCGACGTTGGTGATGCAGGTATCGAGTGGCATTTGATTACTTTTACGTGGTGTCAGTCCTGAAGATTGTCTGCATCAGGACGTCCAAGCAAGTCCCACACCTGACGAAAAACGTCGTGTGCCGTGGCTAGAGCCGTCATGGTTTCGAGCCGCTTCATGTAAAACGGCTGCGGGGAATTGCGGATGCCGATCAGCCACCGATCTTCAAAGAACTCCGATGTCCAGCTGGCGTCAGGCAACGATGCGGAGACACCGAGCCAGACGGATTCCGTCGAACTGCCCGGTTTACCTCCGTTGCGCCCTGTATGGGCTATTAACTTCAGCAGCACTTTCCCCGAAATCACAATACTGGTACTGCCAGCATATTGCTTGACAGCATCCTGACCGAACACTTGGCGTGCGTCAGCTTCTAGTCTCTCCAAAAGAGACCGGACCATGTCTGTTGCTTCGCGTCGGTTGTAAGTTGCGACAGGCGTAAAACCGCTGTGCTGCGTCTGGTCTGGTGGCGTCGTTGAATCGACCATCGTGTGAAGCGCTTTGTGGAACGGATGTTCTGGCTCAAGCGGCATTCCTGACCCATCCCCAAAAGCCTGGTAGCCAATCCACCCCAGTCGATTCCTGATGTCTCGCCAACAATCATCTCCGGTTTCATTTAGCAGCAAGGGACGCAGGTCTTCGTCACCAGCTCCGGTGTGGTCAAAGTAAGCACTCCGATCCCATGTCATTGCGATAAACGAGGTATTTGCCGAGGGATGTTGGGTGAGACCAGATTGCCTGAGGATGTGGAGCACGCTGGCTTTCCGAAGCCGACGGGGCTGCTGTTTGAAATCAGCGAGTCCGCCGATGTCCTGAGCGTAAACCCGATGGACCCATTCAGGCTCAATAATCTCGGCACCACCATCCCAGTTCTGCAGTGCGTGTGCAAACCGATACCTCAGAGCAATCTGACCATTGATGCTGCTGTTGAAGCCTCGTGACGCCATACCGTCTTTGTTGCGAATCGCGCTGACGGCATAGCTGATTACTTTTGCTTCAACGAAAACCAGGTGACGACTGCCATCTGTCAGGTGGCACACGATCATCAGGTCCGGATCACCAAATTCACCCAGTCCAATCTCGACGATGTACTGCACAGAATCGATGCGATCAATCCACTCCGGCGGAGTCTTTGCGGCCCAGATTGTGGCCCGTTTCAACAGAGACTGCGCCCCTGCAACACCGGTCACAGACAGTTGTCCAATGAGCGCGTTGATGACCCCGCGTTCACCATACCAGACAACTTCAACAGATGGTTCGTGCATTGTTTCCTCGGACATCACTTGACCCCCTCTATGACCAGTACCAATTGGGTCGACGGTTCGGCGGATGCAGTAAACCAGGTGTCTTGCCAGTTTTCTTCTCGGTCTTTCAGGTAGGCATCCATCTCTTCCAGGTCCTTGCGGTACATCTTCGCTTTGGGGTGATTGGCGGGCAGTTTTTCAATTCGGCTGGCAAGCAGTTCCTCGCGGCGTGTCTTCCAGCTGCGCAACCGGCGGTTCTCGCGACGCAGGAAGGGCAGCAGATTGTCGACATGCTTGCGTCCAAGTTCACGCATGTGGTCAAGACTGGCCCCTACAGCCGCTTCGACGAGTGGGCCGCGAATGGATTCGAGATTGCCCGCATGGCCATCATTGACAAGACTGGTGAAGCCCGCCGCATTTAATGCCTCATTTAATGAGCGGTGCTGAAACGCGCCGCCCTTGCGGAACGAGATGGCGTGGGCGTCGACCACAAGCGGAGCGCCGGCTCGTGAACTGACCTGGCCGATGAAGCAAAAGCAAAGCTCACCTTTCTCGAGCTTGCGGGAGGTGATTTGCGGACACTCACCCCGCTTCATCAGCATCAGCAGCCGTTCGGTGATCCATTTCATGATCGGCTGCTGGTCTGTCGCCAGCAGTTCGCGTGACCAGTGCCCGGAGGTGTTTCTCGCGGCCCGGATTGCCAGCTCGATACGATCGCAATCGTCCGAGAGCCGGAACTGGTTGTCCTGGGGCCACGCCTCGGACGGGATTGCGGTGGCACCGAAGACCACGTCGCTCGACTCACTGGGAGCGCCCAGTCGACGTCGCAGGTCTTTGGGAGCATTGAGGAGGATCAGCTTGTTGTTTTCCTCGATGGTGGAGTAATCCTGACTCAGTTCGGCCAGGTAACGATAACCTTCCAGCAGGAACCGTCGATCGTCATAAAGGCGAAGCCGCGAGCCGGCTTCTGCAGCAGACGCTGGCGTGGGCGTCTGCGCGGGAGCCTGTTCCGATTCTCCGAGCAGAAACGTGAGAAAGTCCTCCTGCCCGGAAGGGTTGGCCTGGCTCAGGACGGTTTCCAATTCGCTCGCTTCAGGGTTGCTTTCGGCCGATGGCTTTTCCAAAACATCGCTGTCTCCTGCAAGTAGGCCTTTTTCAGCGATGTAGCGTTCTTCCGCTTCGGGGTCGTAAAGTTTCAGCACTGTTTCGCCCTGGCGGGTCGAACGGTTGATTTCCTCAACCTTCTCGATCAATCGCTCGAAGATGGACTCATCACCTTTGAGCATGCCATCACGCGTCCGCACTCGCAGGTAACGCAATACCGGGTTCTTTGTCTGCCCGAAGCGGTCGATACGACCATTGCGCTGAATCAGCGTAATGATCGACCAGGGCAGGTCATAGTGAATGATGTTGTGGCACTGGTGATGAAGGTTCACACCTTCCGAGGCCACATCGGTGGCCAGCAGCATCCTCACCTCTGATGATGCTGTGCCAAACGCCTCCACTGTATCCATCAAATGAATGTCAGGGCAGGAACCATTGATCGTCGCCAGAACTTGTTTGGGCTGATGCTCGAACTTTGTCGAATGTTTCAGCTTGAAATCTCTTGCCAGTGCTTCCGCGAGGGCATCCTGTGTCTCGCGGTATTCAGTGAACACCAGCACGCGCGGACTGGTCGGCGAACCATCCCAGCCAATCGCCTGTAGCTGGGCCTTCAGCAATTTGTAACGCGATGATTCGCGGATATTCATGCCGGACAAAAGCGAATCGATGCGATCCAGGAACGGCAGCTCGGGACTTGTTGGGGCGTTTTTCTGAACCGCAGCGACTCGCTTCCGCAGAGTTTGACGGCACGATTCTGGGCTGGACAGAAACTGTTTGTAGATCCCGTACTGGACCAGTACGTTGTTCTTCCAGTCCTCGCTGCCTTTGTTTTTGGTCGCCTCAGCACGCAGTTCAGAGAGGACGGAGTAGACTTTCTCCTCGTCGTGGCTGGCTGAAACAGTCGTTTGTTCGATGGGAACGAGCATTCGGTCTGTCAGATTTTCACCTGCGTCCTCACGAACATCTTCCTTGAACCGCATCAGGAAGAATCCCCTTATGTCCTCGGAGCTGTACTCGCGGAAATCGGGATCCGGGATGGCGGAGGGGTCCAGCAGGGAGATCAGGCGACCAAAGGTCTCGCGTTTGCCGTTGTGTGGTGTGGCTGTTGTCAGCA
>JBJTPZ010000429.1:0-4629 GCA_046075365.1 Planctomycetaceae bacterium | reverse complement strand
TTCACCCACCAGATTCCTGCCAACATACAGCCCTGCACCTTACAGCAAAATCAAAATACCCCGAAAAAAATCCCCCGCCCGCCCCCCCCCCAACACCCCTCATCGTAGCTCGGGCTTTCCAGCCCGAGCACACCCCTTGCACCCCCCGCACCCCCAACTATACCCTAACACCCCGCCGACCGAATCCGCAATCAAATCGAATTCATCGAATGCCGCAAAATCATCCCGGCAAATTGCCAATTGCATTCCGTTTTCCGAAACAGGTAGAATTTCACCACAACCACACGCACCGCCCCCGGCAGCCAACATCCCACCACCCTCCCAGGAAACGTTCATGCACCGCTCCGGACACCAGACGTTTCTCCGCCTCGGCCTCACCACACTCCTGCTGGCCCTGCTGCCCACACACTGCCGCGCACAAACTCCGCCGCAGCTCACCGCCGAACACCTGACCTTCTTTGAAACACAAATCCGCCCGGTGCTCGTGGAATCCTGCTATGAATGCCACTCCGCTCAGTCCCGGCCGCTGCAGGGAGGACTCAGGCTGGATTACCGCGACGGTCTGCTGAAAGGCGGTGATACCGGACCGGCCGTGTCACTCGAACAGCCCGCCGACAGCCTGCTGCTCAAAGCACTGCGGCACGACGAACTGCAAATGCCCCCCAAAGGCAAACTGCCCGACAGCGTCGTTGCCGATTTCACCACGTGGATCCGCCTCGGTCTTCCCGATCCCCGCACCTCCGACCAGCCCGTCACCACGCGACACATCGACATCGCCGCCGGACGACAGCACTGGGCCTTCCAGCCCGTCACAGACCCGCCGCTTCCGCCCGTCGCCGACACAGCATGGCCACTTGACCCCATCGACCACTTCGTTCTCGCCAAACTGCAGTCGGCCGGACTGCAGCCGCAGCCCGACGCAGAACGCTGGCAATGGCTCCGTCGCGTCAGCCTCGACCTGACCGGTCTGCCACCCAGCCCCGCACAGATCGCCGACTTCACCAGCGACAGCTCACCCGCAGCCTGCGAAAAAGTTGTCGATCGACTGCTGCAGTCCCGCGAATTCGCCGAACGCTGGGCTCGACACTGGCTGGACCTCACCGGCTACGCTGATCAGGTCGGCACCTCCAACGAAGTGTTCGCCGAACATGCATGGCGGTACCGCGACTACGTCATCAATTCTTTTCATCAGGACCTGCCGTGGGATCAGTTCGTCATCCAGCAGATCGCCGGTGACCTGCTGCCGACGCAGTCGCCCCAGCAGCAGGCAGACTATCTGACGGCCACCGGTTTCCTGCTGGTCGGGGATGTTGAAATCGTCAACCCGGACAAACTCAAACTGGAAACGGACCATATCGACTTCCAGCTGTCCCGCATCGGCACTGCCTTCCTCGGCATGACACTCGGCTGCGCCCGCTGCCACGACCACAAGTTCGACCCGATCGCTCTGGACGACTACTACGGCATGGCCGGCACGCTCCGCAACACCGTCTCGACTCGCAAGATTCCGCATGGCATCTGGAGCGGTCTCAATGTCCGCGAACTCCCGGAAACACCCGCACAGCAGTCGCTTCGCCAGCAGGACACGGTCGCCGCACAGGCCCGGATCGAGTCCCTTAAAACAGAACAGCAGCAGCTGAGCCAGGAACTGCAGACGCTTTCGCAGCAGCTGCAGCAGACCGACGCCGACAAACCGAAGCTGGAAAAACGTCAGGAAGAAATTCGCAAACGCCAGTCGCAGCTGCCCGGCGAAATTCGACACGCCGAATTCTTCCTGCCGGCCGTTCCCCGCGCATTTGCGCTCGAGGATGCTCCGGAACCCAAAGATATGCCCATTGCCATCCGCGGCAATCCATACGCTGTCGGCCGAACCGTGCCGCGCGGTATTTTGCGAGTCGCTGCGTGGGAAGCCGGACCTGTGATGCCGCCCGATCAAAGCGGACGCCTGCAGCTGGCCACATGGCTGGCAGATCGAAAAAATCCGCTGTTGCCGCGAGTCACCGTGAACCGCATCTGGGCCCGACTGTTCGGCGCGGGCATCGTCCGCACCGTCGACTACTTCGGTACCCGCGGCGAAACTCCCAGCCACCCCGAACTGCTCGATCATCTGGCCACCCGTTTTATCAGCGGCGGCTGGTCCCAGAAAGCCATCATTCGTTCGATCGTGCTCAGCCGCACCTATCGGCTCAGCAGCACACCCTCAGACGTCGCAGCGGCCGCTGACCCGGATAACCGGCTGCTCTCCAGAATGACGCCGCAGCGGCTGGATGCGGAAGCATTGCGAGACACCATGCTGGCCGTCAGCGGGCAGCTGCAGCCCTGCAGCGGCGGACCGGGCCTGCCCCTCGAATTTCGCGAAAACACGGGCAGCCTCGATCCAAAAGCTGTCAATCCGCCCAGCTTTGCCCTCAAACGCTGGCGTCCGGAACAGGAATTCCAGCGGACCATCTATCTGCCCGTCGTGCGCAGTACGCAAAAAGGCCCCGCGGCACTGCGCGACCTGTTTGATTTTGTCCAGCCCAACGGCATCGCCGGGCAGCGGACGCAGACCGTCGTCGCCACTCAGGCGCTGTACCTGCTGAACAACGAACTGCCGCGCAAACGAGCTGAAACGCTGGCGGCCGGACTGCAGCTGCTGCCCGACAACACCCGCAGACTGCAGCAGCTTTGGCTCACCGTGCTGAATCGCCCTGTTTCAGACGCAGAACTTGCTGATGCCGCACAGTTTCTGGAATCCACCGCAGATCCGGCCGAAGCATGGACCGAACTGTGCCATTCTTTGCTGGGCTCAAACGAGTTCCTGTACCGACTATGATTTTCGACCGACTGGAAATTCACTGTTCAGTTTGTCTCCTGTGAAACCTGGAAGAGACCCGGCTATGACCACCACACCGACTCGCCGACAATGCCTGCAGCACGCCGCCTGCGGATTTGGCTCGCTGGCACTGGCCGATCTGCTGCACGCTGAGACCATTGCCCGGACGGCTGCCCGGCCTCATTTTCAGCCGCGCGCCAAACGCGTCATCTTTCTGTTCATGCAGGGCGGTCCGTCGCAGCTCGACCTGTTCGACCCCAAACCCTTTATTCAGCAGCGACACGGTCAGCCTGTCGCTTCACCGCTCAGCAAGACTGTGCTGCAGGTGGGCACCGAGCGTTTTCTGGCGCTTGGCACGGCGGTTCCCGTCCGACCGCGTGGACAGTGTGGCATGCCCATGTCGGATCTGCTGCCCCGCCTTGCGCGAGTGGCCGATGATCTGTGTCTGCTGAAGGGCATGAGCGCCGACAATCCGCAGCATATGCCGGCCGAGCTGCAGCTGCACACCGGAGCACTCAATGATGTGCGGCCTTCGATGGGAGCGTGGATCAGCTATGGGCTGGGCACCGAAAATCGCAATCTGCCGTCATTCGTCACCATCAACCCGCATGCCGACGTACGTTATCATGGTGCGTCGTGGCTGCCGGCCGAACACCAGGGCACTCGACTGAACGCTTCCGGGACCGCCGACTCACCGCCCATCGACAATCTCCGCAACCTGTCCTCCAGTCAGCAGCTGCAGCGAAAGCGCATCGACTTCCTGCAGCGGCAGAATCAGCGCCTGCAGCAGGCTGTGCCGGACGCTCGCATGGACGGCATGATCGCTGCCATGGAACTGGCCTTTCGCATGCAGACCACCACTCCCGCGCTGGTCGACCTCAGCCAGGAAACTCAGACCACGCAGGCCGATTACGGCGTCGGCGGCAAAGACACGGATCGCAACGCGCGAGCCTGTTTGCTGGCACGGCGGCTGAGCGAAGCGGGAGTCCGGTTTGTGCAGGTCACCCTCGGCGGCTGGGACCACCACGGCGACATTCGCGGCAACCTGCCCCGCCTGTGTGCTCAGACCGACCAGCCGGTTGCCGCCCTTGTCAGCGACCTGAAACAGCGCGGACTGCTGGACGACACCCTGGTCGTGTGGACCGGTGAATTCGGGCGAACGCCGTGGAGCCAGGATCTGAGCGGCACAGCTCACATTGACACCCATGGGCGTGAACACCAGCCTGAGAGTTTTTGTGCGTGGCTGGTCGGCGGCGGCATTCGCCCTGGCTTTGTCTATGGCGCGACGGACGACCTGGGCTATCGCGTCATTGAAGGCCGCATTCACATTCACGATCTGCATGCCACGATACTGCACCAGCTGGGCCTTGACCATACACGCCTGACGTGGAACCACATCGGCCGCGACTACCGCCTGACCGACGTCTACGGCACCGTCGCCCGCGAAATCTTGTCGTAAACCACCGGCAAAAAAAAGGCACCTCCAGGCCCGCAGAAAAAAGCCTACGCCCCCCGGCCCCCCGCGTTAGGCCGCCACTTCGTACTCGTACTCAGTCCGCCCTGGCGGACGGTACTCGTACTCGTACTCGAACTCGCGGACAATGCCAGCAACCGCAGAACGCTGCACAGCACTCAATATCGATTACGAGCACGAGCACGAGCACGAGCACGAATTCAACTCAAACCTCACAACTGACTGGTCACAAAATCCTCCCCTCGCCCCCGTGAAACGGGGGAGAGCGACGGTCTTTGTGTGAGTCAAGATGGTAGGTGAAAAAAAGTGTTCAAGATGTGGTGTTCGATGCTAATCGAAC
>JBJTPZ010000428.1:0-3683 GCA_046075365.1 Planctomycetaceae bacterium | reverse complement strand
ATGTATTGCCAGTCCATTGAGAAGGAGTACCACCTGCTGGAGATTCTTTGAACGACGAACTCACCGTTATAAGCATTGGTTGAGCTTTCGAGAAACAGCTTGTATCCGGGATTCCAGTTGTCGATTGTGGTGCGGATGTATGCCGTGTTGTTTCCATCGTGCCAAATGGGACCCTGATTTGTTGACGTTCCCTTAGGAGCGGCATAGAGATAATTGAGGGCGTCGATTACAAAAGCATTTTGCGAAGATTCCAGAACCGTGAATTCCCGGTCGTACTCCGGATTCTCGGGGCAGATTATTTTGACAGTATCTCCGGCAGCAAATCCGTGATTATTTAAAAGAATTGCTTCCCGATTGTTGGTGTCTGGAACGATAATCGCTTCCCGACCATCGATCTGCACACGCTGGCTGATGCGTCGGTTGTAGCCCGAAGTTGCAAGTGTGAAGTGGTTGGCAGTCAGCGAACCATTCAGATCCTCCGTGCTTGCTGAGAAGTCGAAGGTGTTTGAGATTCCGCCGGAGGTGATGGAATCTCTGCCGAAACCATCGCTGAAGACGAAGGTGTTGGAGCCGCTGCCGCCAACGAGGTCGTCGTCGTCTGGTCCACCAATTAGTGTTGCTGGTCCCGAACCGTAGTGCAGCAGCCAGTCGCGGCGTTCACCGCCGGAAAGTGTTACGGGGCTGCTGATTCCGGGGCCGATTGAGATGTAGTCGAACCCGTCTCCGCCGTCAGCGATGATGCCTGTGACTCCGCGGAAGGTCTGACTTCTGCCGAAAGCTTCAACTCGAATGATTTCGCCGGGGTAATCCGGATCAGGCGCGATTTTCGTGAGAACGTATCCTTCGTTGGCCTCCAGCTCGGAAATGTTTCGCATGTGAGCTCGTGAGCCAATGTTGAGGTACAATATCCCCCTGTTGAATCCGGTTCCGTCAGTGTCGTTTGCATTTCCTGCGAGGTAGATTGGTTTTGGAATTTGAATATAGAACAGGTTAAACGTAGTGCTTACGTCTATTTTGAAGAAGAAGAAGTCAAGCTGGATGCGGGGCGTGATATAGACTCGTCCCGTGTTACCGTCGAGTCCAAAGGTGATACTGGCGCTGGCGAGTGTGAATCCGAACAGTTGTACCGAGCCCTGAGCATATCCGTACACGTTTGTGCGGTAGTTGCCGTCTCCAAAGGCTTCCGTTCCATTGTTGTCAAGTCGACTAATGGAGAAAGAGGCTGATCCGAACACGCCGAATCCGTTTGCACCGATGTTGAGTGACCCGCTGAAAGACAGAGAAAATTCGCCCTCGGAGCTGAAATACCCGCCGCCGGAGACGTGCTGATTCAGGACCTCCATGCTGCCATTGATTTGCAGTCGGAACACGCCTGCATAGGATTCGATGAATCCGCCGGCCTGCAGTTTGATGGTGCTAAGAAGATTGATGGCTCCATTGACTTCGATTCGAGACATGCCTCGTGCAACACCGAGGTCGTACTGATCCTGTGCTCCTCCGCTGCGGGTGTTGACTTTTAGCTGGAAGCTGGCATCCATATCGAAGACGCCGTCGACTCCGAAGAAGCCCGATTTCAATGTGGCCCCGACGTTCATCACAAGTCCGGGGCTGGCACCTTTGACGATGGAGAATGTGCCGCCGGCCTGCAGAAAGAGTGCATCGAAGGCTCGGAACGACGCGTCGACGGTGATGGAGATGACGCTGGGGTTGTTGATCATCATGAACGTGCCCTGCAGCTCAAAGCCCGGGATGGCGACGACGCCACCCACGAAGATCTGTGTTGAGGCTGCTGGCAGTACGACACTGACTTTACCATTGCTGACGCGGCGGTTGTTGAAGTCGTACTGGACTCGATCGATCGTGACTGCATCGGTTCGAGTATTCAGTTCGAGCTGCATGGCGCCGAAGATTTGCAGGGAACCGAGCTGGAATTGTCCTGCCAGCTGCAGGGCTCCATACACCCCAGCGGCTGAAATGTTGAGGATACCGCTGGCGTCAACGGTACCAACCGGGCTGAGCGTCATGCTGGCGTCAAAGGCAATTTCGAAACGGCCGCCGGCGATGACCATCCGGTAGCTGCCGCTGAGGCTGAATACGCTGGAAATTGTTGCGCTGCCGCTCATCATGAAGACGGCGTACGGTCCGGCCGATTCATAGGTACCATCGACAGCGGGTGCTCCGGCAGAGACGGAGTAGAGTTTCTGGCCATTGACTGTTGACAGGCGATTCTTTGCGCGATCGCTGAGGTATGTTTCGAATTTGGACGGAACTACGATCGATTGCGACTGTCCGGTGGTGTTGAAGACTGCGGTGGCTGTGACGTTGAAGCTGAATACGCTGGAGAAACTGCTGGCGGCCGTTCCTGGCAGCAGTGCCATATCGATTTCTGCGGCAACGCCGGACTGTCGAATGAAGAAGGCGCCGTCGACCTGCAGGCTGATCAGTCCCAGCATGGAGGTCTGCCCGGTGGCGAGGACTGCCAGCCCTGAGCCGTCGATAATCATCAGGAAACTGCCCTGGATGCTCAGCAGTTCGACCTGTGTTTGTGGCACCCGGACTGACAGGGCTCCGCCTGCCTGCAGTGTGCTGGTTTTGGCGGGGATGACGATGGCTGGGGTGTTGGGGTTGTTGTCGACGTCGACTTCCGCCTGCTGATTCCCGGTGTTGACTGTCAGTTCTGCATCGACGCTGAAGTCGACTCCGGCGGCAGCGAGGCCCGGCAGGTCCAGATCCACGGTGGCAGCAGCGGTCAGTCCTGACAGTCGCAGCTCGGCCTTGCCATGGACGGCGGCTTTTCCGAGAGCGCCCATGTCGATTTCGGCGTGAATCGGGATGACAGGGCCATCGGTTTCAACCTTAATGCGGAAGCCACCGGTGATTTCCCACGCGTCAACCAGCGTGAGTGCGGCCTGGCCCATCAGGACCATGTAGGTCGAGGCGGGGTCATTGGGAGTGCCGTCAAGGTAGGGAGCTCCGGCCGGGACAATGTAGGACTTGCGTCCCGGGAACAGGACACTGTCGCTGAGTCGGCTGATGTAGTCGGCCGGCAGGAATCCCCCGGTGATGAATCGCTGCGGTACGGGGACTTCCTGAGCGACGCCGGTGAGATTTGAGACGAAGCGGAGTGTTCCGGTGAGTTCGGCGACTGAGGGCAGACCGCCGGTGGCAGTAATGGTCAGGTCTGACGCAAAGCCGGAATCTACGAGCACAAACACGCCGGTGACTTCCATGTCGAACACGTGCAGACCTCGCGGTCCGACTTCGAGGTCACCGTGAGAAAAGATGGTGACTCGTTCGGTGCTTGTATCCAGTGAAAACACCCCATCGACGCGGGCGAGTTCAGCGTCGGTTCCGGGGATTCGAACGGCCAGCAGGCCTTCGGCCTTGATGTCCTTGACATTGGGACTGATGGTGATGGGCTGAAGCAGCAGCCGATCCGTCAGCGGACTGATGGTGACTGGCTGATCGGTGGTGTTGATCTGCAGCTCGGCGTTGACATCGAGATCAATTCCGAGGTTTTTCAGGAACGGAGCATCGAGGTCGAGGGACATGGCAGTGACCAGTCCGGCACTGGTGATCTGCAGGTAGCCGCGGGCGTTGATCTGTCCCAGGTCTTTCAGCAGCAGACCGCCTTCGGCCTGCATGAACAGTCCTGCCACGCTGACTTCGATACGGAAGGCGGC
>JBJTPZ010000427.1:0-4218 GCA_046075365.1 Planctomycetaceae bacterium | reverse complement strand
GCCCGCACCCTGTCATACCATCCTTCATCCTCCGGTCCCTGCATGAACGCCTGACCGTGGTACGCGTTCGTCTGACCCCAGCGGAAGATGTATGAGGGATCGGCAAACTGGCACGGGTCGCCCGGTGGTTCGATGGCGTTGAGCCGCGCGATCAGCTGCTGGTCAAAGTCGCCGCGTTTGGTCAGAGGCCAGCCACCGATGCGGTCGAAGATCTCACGGCGGAAAGCCAGACTGGCGTGAAACCGACCGGTGGCGTCCTCCTGCTCCAGACGTCCGGTGTAACTGCTGAGCACAAATGATGGCTTCGACCAAAGCCGCCCTTCCATCGCTCGCACATGTGTGCTGATGTGGTGCGGCAGGCAGATGTCGTCACTCCGGACGACCAGAATGTCGCCTTTCGCCAGACCGGCGATGGCGTTGAACTTCTCAGGCAGTGACCGGAATCGTCGCGGAATACTGATGATCTGCCAGCCACCGCAGGCGTCGTTCTGCAGCTCGCCGGCAAAGGATAATCAGTTCCCGCCGGCTTTTGGGGTAGCTTCTTCCGCAACTCACAGCGTTGTGATCGTGTTTCGACGTCGCGGAAAAGCCGGGCAATTGTTTAATCTGTCATCCAGAGTAGAATTTACTGACAGACGAATCAGTCAACTTCGCATCTCGGGGAGCTTCAATGTCTCAGATGTTCCATGGAAAAGCTCAGGGCAGAATGATTCTGCCTGACGAACCGCTCCAGCTTGATTTCAACGAAGAGGTCGAGGTGGTCGTACGCCGAGCAACTGGGGATCGATCGTGGGGTGAAGGTATCCGCAACTCGGCAGGTGCCATGTCGCAGACGTGGTCTGAAGAAGACGACAGAATCCTTGCGGAAATTCAGGCGGACCGAAAACAGTGCGACCGCCCGGAACCCTCAGAGTGAGCTTTCTGCTGGATACCAGCATCTGCTCTGCTCATCTGTAACACCCCGGGGCTGTGACATATCGTATGCTTCAGCACTCCGGAAGAATCTTCATTTCATTGATCGTACTGGGAGAATTGTTGACCTGGGAGTATCGTCGCTCGGACCCGGCGCCTCTGGTGCGACAGATCAAACAGGAACTCCTCGCGGATGGAACAGTTCCGAACTACGATCATTCATGTGCCGAACGCTTTGGCCAACTCAGAGGATCGCTTCTGCAAAGGGGTGTTTCCGTAAGCCCGGTTGACCTCATGATTGCATCAGTGGCACTGACGCACGATCTTGTACTCGTGACGCACAATATCCGGGATTTTTCCAGTATTCCTGATCTGCACCTCGAAGACTGGCTTAGTTCGTGAGCAGCTAATCCGAACCGCACAAGTGACATTGTGCCACGACGCCATGATTCACCGAAGGATCCAAACACGGCAGTCAGCCTGCGAAACTTCCGCCCACCAGCAGTTTTGGCAAAATCGAAATCCACCGACCGCCGGGTTTTGAGACGCCGCCAACTCCCCAGCCATCGCACTCCACGCAACACAACGCCAATACTGGCAACGATTTCCGACGATGCCAGAGATCTCAGACTCTCAGCCCTGGCGAACAGCGCGATATCACCACTCGCCCCGCCACCAACCTCCCGGCCCCCATTTCCCCCGCAACTCTCGCCCCTCGCGGACTCTCACATCGCCCCGGGTTCTTATCCGTGCGGACCGCTAAGGATGTCCAAAACCACACAGTTGCGACCGCTAAGCAGCTTCGGCAAAAACGAAAACTGAATGCGGGGTGATGGTGGTGTGACAGTGGTGGAAAAATCGGAACGCCTTTTTCGCTCCGTTGCAGCTCCTGGTTCGTCAGGTTTCGGCGTTGGGATCGTACTCGATTCGTTCCTCATATACTCCGTTGGTTCGTTGAATCAGTCGAGTCTGCATCGATACGATTCTTTCGAGTACGAGTGCGAGTACCGGTGCACTGAGTACGAGTACGACTGTCCTGACGAACGACGGCGTTCACCGGGTTGCGGCCAGCGGACGCTCGAAAAACAGAAAACTCGCCGGCCGCAACTCCAGTACAACGCTTTGTGATGCCGCCATCCCCGGAAGGAACTCTCTTCATGACACCTCGAAAAATGTCGCGCCTTTTTCGATGACGCAAGTCATTTAAAAACAATGCTTTACGCGTCTTGCCACTTTGGCAGACCTTTTGCGTCTCTCGGCAGCAGTGATGAGTTCCAGATCAAGTGTCCGCCTGCCCGTCAATCCTTTGCGGATTCAGCAGAAGCCGGGATCCCGCATCGGTCGATCCACGCATTGATCAACCGTGACGCCGACCATGCCGCGTGGTGGCGACGTTGGCGGTCTGGCAAAGATATCCCGGTTACAATTCCCCAGGAACCTGGCAATGTAGATTGTCGCCGCGCCGTGATTCCCTGGATTCGTTCCGTGGCCCGGTACGCGGTACCGTGACGGGCTTTCTCGCGGGGTAAGAAAACTCTGGTTCCCTGTGATTATCGCAGATTTCAACCAATGGCCACGGTAGCACGATGAACCCGATTTTGCATCCGATTTTCGCCTTGCTGGCGTCCGTTACTCGCCAGGAGCTGGCTCGCCAGGTGGCCTACCTGAAGGAAGAGAACAAGATCCTGCGAGCCCGGCTGCCGGAGCGGCTGGTGGCGACACCTCAGGAGAAACGCCGGTTGCTGAAGTTCGGCCGCAAGTTGGGTGTTAAGCTGCGGGATCTGATCTCGATCGTCAGTTACCAAACCTTCGTTCGCTGGATCAGAGAGAAGGAAGCGTCACATGCCGAGAAGAAGGCGACCTCGACACGGAAGCCCGGTCGCCCCAGAACGCCGGATGACATCCGGGATTTGGTGCTGAAATTGGCCCGCGAAAACAGCTGGGGCTATACCCGGATTCTCGGTGAACTCAGAAAGCCGGGAATCAAAAGTGTTTCCCGGCAGACGGTGAAGATGATCCTGAAAGAACATGGTATTGATCCCGGTCCGAAGCGTGGAAAAGGATCATGGGACGAATTCCTGAAGATCCATGCCGATACACTCTGGCAATGCGACTTCCTGTCCAAGCCGATGTGGACAGCTCGAGGACTGGTGGACGTGTACCTGCTCGTTTTTCTGCACCTTGGTTCACGCCGCGTGTGGATTTCACCGAGCACCGTGCAGCCAGACTCGGCATGGGTTAGTCTGCAGGCCAGGAACTTCCTGATAATCGCCGAAGACATGGGCCTCTCGCCGGAATACCTGATGCGGGACTACGACGCGAAGTTCAGCGGACAATTTGACGAGGTGTTCAAGACCAGCGGGGTTCAGATCAAACGGACGGTTCCGATGTCCCCGAATCTGCGGGCCCATGTCGAACGATTCATCCAGACCTTGAAGTTCGAGTGTCTCAGCAAGTTCATTATCGTCGCCGAAAAGCATCTCGATCACATCTGCCGAATCTGGAGCCGTCACTACAACGAAGAGCGACCGCACTCTTCCCGCGATCACCTGCCACCAGACTTCACCGCACCTCCTGAAGAAGCAACGACGGTTCGAGTGAGCGACATCGTTTGCACATCGAAGCTCGGCGGAGTGATCCATTCCTACTCGCGCCGAGCGGCATAAAGTCGCGTCGTCCAGTTTGACATTCTGAGTTCGACAGCGATCAGCGTCCGCGCCGACTGCAATTCCCCTGCGTCATTCGCTTCTGAAACCTCGCAGCGACTCGCTTGACGCGGCTACAGACCGTTCATCTGGAACTCATCGTCCTACGTTACCAATCACCCAAATCCCCTGATTTCCACCTCAATTTCGCAACTCAGAATATTCTTACCGGGCGGTGCGGCATGGATGCCGCCACGTCACGCCCAACCCTTTGCGTTTCCCTTCGCGGCTTCGCGGCTTCGCGTGAGGTAAACAGTCTGCTGAACGCTGCTGCGGGAACTGGGCAGGGTTGATGATACCCCTCACCCCCGTCCCCTCTCCCCTTCCAGGGGCGAGGGGTGCCAGGTGCTTAAAGGGCTGTGCTCGGGCTGGAAAGCCCGAGCTACGGGAGGGGGCCTTTGGGCGAGCGTTCAGGGCAGGCGGTTCAGGCGAGCCGGGTACGGCAGTGCCCGGGTGTGCGGCATGGATGCCGCCACGTCACGCCCAGCCCTTTGCGTTGCCCTTCGCGGCTTCGCGGCTTCGCGTGAGGCAAACAGTCTGCTGAACGCTGCGAAGGGAACGTGGAAGGGGAGAATATACCCCTCACCCCCGTCCCCTCTCC